>NZ_BAAASR010000014.1:90296-151992 GCF_039532985.1 Streptomyces gobitricini
CCTCCTGGCCTCCTGCCCCCGGCGTACGGCTACCGCCGGGGCACCCGCTCGCCGCTCGCCGCGTCCACGACGCGCCGGTCGCCCAGCGGCTGGTCGAGCGTCACCGTCCCGGTCAGCTCCTTGGCGATCAGGATGCAGACCCGGCCCGGCTCGATCGGCGTCTCGACCACCTTCAGCCTCACCTGCGTACCGCTCTCCTCCGCCTCGACGGTGTACTTGCTGCACACCCCGCCCCAGAACCGGGCCGTGAGGATCTTGCCGTCCATGCTGTACGACTCGACCTGCCGCGGCGCCTTCCCGGTCCCCGGGGTGTCCGGGGCCTCCGATGCCGCCGGCGGCGGGGCGGGCGTCAGGTGCTCCGGCGCCACCGCCGGATAGGTGATCGTGAACGGCCGCGCGTCGCCCTGCGGGGCCACCTCGAACAGCCACGACGGTACGAGCGCGGGGCGCCCCGCGGTGTAGTGCGCCGCCAGCCCGAAGACCGCCTTGGAGATCGTCACCGTCTCCTTCGGGGCCGGGCTCCCACCCGGGCCCCCGCCCGGCTCGCACGGCGCGGCCGGCTTCGTCCCGGAGTCCTCCAGCGGTGCGGGCGTGGCGCACCCGCCGATGTTCCCGATGCCGGCCCCGCCGTCACCCGACCCGGCGTTCAGCAGCTTCAGCGCCTCCGCCGCGCCGATCACCGGGTACTCGTGGCTCTCCGCCGGCGCCTTCAGCCGTCCGCTGCCGCCGGTGAGCGAGCCGTCGGCGCCCACCTGGACGCCGGTCGACCACCCGTACGTCGGCAGCCCGCCCACGACCGGGTCCGCGTTCACCACCCGTACCGCGCCCATCACCTGCGTGGCGTCGAGTTCGGCCTTCTGCTGGCCCAGCGCCTCCAGGACCGGGGCCGCCGCCTTCTTCGCGGCGGCCTCGTCCACCGGCTGCCCGCTCATGCCGTCCGGGGGCGTCGCACTCGTGGAGGGGCACTCCTTGCCCTTCAGGCAGTTGTCACCGGCCGGCGCCGTCCCGAACGTCCACATGCCCGGCGCCTGCCGGTCCACCTGCAGCGTCGCACCCGAGCCGTCCTTGTCCGGCCCCACCTTCCACGCCGAACCCGCCGCCCTCGGCGTACCGTCGAGGCCCAGCGCCGCGGCCAGCCGCGCCACCTCGTCGGCGCCGACCGAGCCCTCCGGCCGGTACACGTGCGCCGAGCCGGGGCCCTCGGGCAACGGCCCGGCGGCCCGGTAGACCACCCCGTTCGGGTCCGGCTCGCCGGGGGCGACACCCGGGCCGCCCGGCCCCCGACCGCCCTCGGTGTGCCCGTCCAGCGCCAGCGGCGGCGGCGGCTGCGTACCGCCCGCGGCGGGGGCACCGCCCCGTCGGTCGCCACCGTCCGACGCGACCGTGGCGAAGTACGCACCGCCGCCCCCGGCGAGCAGCACCGCCACCGCCACCGAGGCGACGGCCAGCGGTGAACGCCTCCGGCGAGGGTTGTCCTGTGTCGGCTCCGTGGCCGGCTCCGGCTCCGTACTGCTCACCGCAATGCTCCTTCGTACGCAGTGGCCCCTTGACGGGAGACATCGGTGTGACGGAACGGGGGAGCGTGCGGTTCCCTCAGACGCCGTACTCCGGCGTGGCGTCGATCAGCCGGACGGAGGCGGGCGGGACGACCACCCCGTGGATCCGGGACGGTGACACGGGAGCGGGCGCGCTCTCGGCCGGGACCACCCAGTGCGGAACCATGCGCGCGCTGTCCCCGCGCAGTTCGGCCAGGCCCGGATCGGACTCGTGATGCTCACGCGTGACGATGAACTTCGGCATAAGCGCACCGTACGCACGTCGGTGCCGACCGAAAAAGACCTACTAATGGGTAGTTTCCGCATATGGGGGGCGCCGCCGACCCGGTAGCGTGAACTGTCAACTCCCCCTCCCCGCAGGAGCGCCCAGCCGTGCGTATCGCAGTCACCGGCTCCATCGCCACCGACCACCTCATGACCTTCCCCGGCCGATTCGCCGACCAGCTGGTCGCCGATCAGCTGCACACGGTCTCCCTCTCCTTCCTGGTCGACAACCTCGACGTCCGCAGGGGAGGGGTGGCGGCCAACATCTGCTTCGGAATGGGCCAGCTCGGCACCCGTCCCATCCTGGTCGGTGCGGCGGGCTCGGACTTCGACGAGTACCGGGCGTGGCTGGACCGGCACGGGGTGGACACCGGCTCCGTGAGGATCTCCGAGGTCCTGCACACCGCGCGCTTCGTCTGCACCACCGACGCCGACCACAACCAGATCGGCTCCTTCTACACCGGCGCGATGAGCGAGGCCCGCCTGATCGAGCTCAAGGCCGTCGCCGACCGGGTCGGCGGCCTCGACCTGGTGTCCATCGGCGCCGACGACCCGGAGGCGATGCTCCGCCACACCGAGGAGTGCCGGACCCGGGGCATCCCGTTCGCCGCCGACTTCTCGCAGCAGATCGCCCGCATGGACGGCGACGAGATCCGTACGCTCCTCGAAGGCGCGACGTACCTGTTCTCCAACGAGTACGAGAAGGGGCTCATCGAGTCGAAGACCGGCTGGACCGACGAGGAGATCCTCGCCAGGGTCGGCCACCGCGTGACCACCCTCGGCTCGCGGGGTGTCCGGATCGAGAAGGCCGGCGAGCCGGTGATCGAGGTGGGCTGCCCGGAGGAGCAGGCGAAGGTCGACCCGACCGGTGTCGGCGACGCCTTCCGGGCCGGTTTCCTCTCCGGCCTGTCCTGGGGCGTCGGCCTGGAGCGCGCCGCCCAGGTCGGCTGCATGCTGGCCACGCTGGTCATCGAGACGCTCGGCACCCAGGAGTACACCCTGAGCCGCGCCCACTTCATGGACCGCTTCACCAAGGCGTACGGGCACGAGGCCGCCGCCGAGGTCCGGACGCACCTGCCGTAACCGGGCCCCGCCCGGAAGGGCTCCGTCCCGGCCCCCGTTGTGAGCAGTCGTCCCGCGGGGCGATGGGGGTCCCCCCTGCTCGAGCGAAGCCGAGGGGCTGGGGGAGGGCGGGCACAACGGGACTGGGCGGTGCCCTCTCCCGGTGCCCCCAGGGCGGTGCCCCTCCGGGCTCACCTCCTCGAGGCCGACGGCCCTGAGCACCGGAAAGGGAGCCCACCCCTTGCCGCCGGCCTCTGCGGGGCGACCCTGCACGGCCCCACCCCGGCCGGACGCCGGCTGCGGGACAGCGGCCCGCCCGTCAGGACAGGCGGCGGACCGCGTACGCGGTGCCGTGCTCCGCCGGGCGCTCGCCCACGTACTCCTGGCCGCGCATCGCGCACCACGCCGGGATGTCCAGCCGGGCCGCCTCGTCGTCGGAGAGGACCGTCACGGTGCCGCCGACCGGGACCTCCCCGAACACCTTGGCCAGCTCGATCACCGGGATCGGGCACCGCCTGCCGAGCGCGTCCACCACCAGCGACTCACCGCCCCCGGTCACCGGCCCGGACACCGGCGCGCCGAACCGCTCCCGGATCCCCGCCACCACGCCCGGCAGCACCTCCAGGAACCGCTCCACGTCCGCCTCCTCCGTACCGAACGGCAGCGACACGCGTACGTTCCCCTCCGACAGCACGCCCATCGCGCGGAGCACATGGCTGGGCGTCAGCGTCGAACTCGTGCAGGACGAACCGGAGGAAACGGAGAAACCGGCCCGGTCCAGCTCGTACAGCAGCGCCTCCCCGTCGACGTAGAGACACGAGAAGGTCACCAGGTGGGGGAGGCGCCGCACCGGGTCGCCGACCACCTCCACGTCCGGCACCAGCTCGGGAACCCGCGTCCGGATCCGCGCGACCAGCTCCCGCAGCCGCGCGGCCTCCGGGACCGCCTCCGCGCGCACCGCGCGCAGCGAGGCCGCCGCCGCCACGATCCCCGGGATGTTCTCGAACCCGGCCGAGCGCCCCGACTCCCGTTCGTCCGCGGGGCCCTGGGGCGCGAACCGCACGCCCTTGCGCACCACGAGCAGCCCGACACCGGCGGGACCACCCCACTTGTGGGCACTCGCCGTGAGAAGCGACCAGTCGCCCTCCACCGGGCCCCACGCCAGCGACTGCGCGGCGTCCACCAGCAGCGGCACCCCCGCCTCCCGGCACGCTTCCGTCACCTCGACCACCGGCTGCTCGGTGCCCACCTCGTGATTGGCCGACTGGAGGCAGGCGAGCGCCGTGCCGTCCCGCAGGGCGGCGGCGTACGCGTCCGGCGTCACCCGCCCGCCCCCGTCCACGGGCACCTCGGTCACCGTCCCGCCGTCCGCCTCGTGCGCGGCCGCCGACTGGAGCACGGAGGAGTGCTCCACCGCCGACACGACCAGGTGCCGCCCGGCCCGCCGGCGTCCGGCGAGCGCCCCGGCAATCCCCGCGTGCACCGCCCGCGTCCCCGAAGGAGTGAACACGAGCTCGTCGGGGCGGCACCCCACGGCCTCCGCGGCGGCCTCCCGCGCCGCGTCCAGCAGCAGCCGGGCGCGCCGTCCCTCCCGGTACGGACGGGCGGGATCGGCCCACCCCTCGTCCAGCGCGGCCTGCAGGGCCTGGCGGGCGACCGGGTGGAGCGGGGCGGCGGAAGCGGAATCGAAGTAGGGCACCCGGCCACGCTAACTCCGGGGGGCCCTCCCGCGGGTGCCGGCCGGGGCGGAGCCCGCTCCCAGCCCGCGAGGAACGGGCCCGGGCCACCCCTTCGGGGTGCCCTGCGGCGCGTTGGGCACCCTCCCCGCGCGACCCCAAATAGCGTCCAGTAGGGTTTGGTCCGCATAAACATCCAAACCCCTGCCCGCGTCAGGGCCGGCGACCGACCAGCGAGACGGCCGCAGCCGACCGCGCGGGCGAGACTCTCGGGAAGGCGCTACGTGAGTCCCAACGGCTCCGACCGCTCGTCGCGGCGCCCGATGCGGCGGAAGCTGCCGCAGGTGCTGACTGCGGGCCTGATCCTGGCTACCGCCACCGGTTGCTCGTACAACTGGGAGGATTTCCCCCGCCTTGGTATGCCCACCCCGGTGACGGAGGAGGCCCCGCGGATCCTCTCCCTCTGGCAGGGCTCGTGGGCGGCTGCGCTCGCCACGGGCGTGCTGGTCTGGGGCCTGATCCTGTGGAGCGTCATCTTCCACCGGCGTAGCCGCACCAAGGTCGAGGTTCCTCCGCAGACCCGGTACAACATGCCCATCGAGGCGCTGTACACGGTGACCCCGCTCATCATCGTCTCGGTGCTCTTCTACTTCACCGCGCGCGACGAGTCGAAGCTCCTCGCCCTCTCCGACAAGCCGACCCACACCATCGGTGTGGTCGGCTACCAGTGGAGCTGGGGCTTCAACTACATCGAGAACGTCGACGGCAAGGCCGACACGGGCGCCACGCCCGCCAAGGAACTGGCCGTCATCCCCGACAAGTACCAGAAGCAGTTCCCCCAGGGGGCCGAAGGCGTATACGACTACGGCATCCCGGGCACGCGGAACCCGCAGAACGGCAACCCGGGTCCGACCCTGTGGCTGCCGAAGGGAGAGAAGGTCCGGTTCATCCTGACCTCGCGTGACGTCATCCACTCGTTCTGGGTCGTCCCCTTCCTGTTCAAGCAGGACGTCTTCCCCGGTCACAACGTGAACGTCTTCGAGGTGACCGCGACGAAGGAGGGCACCTTCAAGGGCAAGTGCGCCGAGCTCTGCGGCGTCGATCACTCCCGGATGCTCTTCAACGTCAAGGTCGTCTCCCCGGAGCGCTACCAGCAGCACCTGAAGGAGCTGGCCGAGAAGGGGCAGACGGGCTACATCCCGGCGGGCATGGAGATCACCGACTCGGCCAGGAACTCGGAGAGCAACCAACTGTGAGCATCCTCAACGAACCTCAGGGTGCCGCCACGGCAGCCGACGGCTCGCGTGAGCCGTACGAGAACGAGCTGCCCGTCCGGCGCAGTCACCCCGGCGGTGTGGTCGTGAAGTGGCTGACCACCACCGACCACAAGACCATCGGCACGCTGTACCTGGTCACGTCGTTCGCCTTCTTCTGCATCGGCGGTCTGCTGGCGCTCTTCATGCGCGCCGAGCTGGCCCGCCCGGGTACGCAGATCATGTCGAACGAGCAGTTCAACCAGGCGTTCACGATGCACGGCACGATCATGCTGCTGATGTTCGCGACGCCGCTGTTCGCCGGATTCGCCAACTGGATCATGCCGCTGCAGATCGGTGCGCCCGACGTGGCGTTCCCGCGGCTGAACATGTTCGCGTACTGGCTGTACCTCTTCGGCTCGCTCATCGCGGTGGCCGGCTTCCTCACCCCGCAGGGCGCGGCCGACTTCGGCTGGTTCGCGTACACGCCGCTGTCGGACGCGGTCCGGTCACCGGGCGTCGGCGCCGACATGTGGATCATGGGTCTGGCCTTCTCCGGCTTCGGCACCATCCTCGGCTCGGTCAACTTCATCACCACGATCATCTGCATGCGCGCACCCGGCATGACGATGTTCCGTATGCCGATCTTCACCTGGAACGTGCTGCTGACCGGTGTGCTGGTCCTGCTCGCCTTCCCGGTGCTGGCGGCGGCGCTCTTCGCGCTGGAGGCCGACCGCAAGTTCGGCGCCCACATCTTCGACCCCGCCAACGGCGGCGCGTTGCTGTGGCAGCACCTCTTCTGGTTCTTCGGTCACCCCGAGGTGTACATCATCGCCCTGCCGTTCTTCGGCATCGTCTCGGAGATCATCCCGGTCTTCAGCCGCAAGCCGATGTTCGGTTACATCGGTCTGGTGGCCGCGACCATCGCGATCGCCGGTCTGTCCGTGACGGTGTGGGCGCACCACATGTACGTCACAGGCGGTGTGCTGCTGCCGTTCTTCTCCTTCATGACCTTCCTGATCGCGGTACCGACCGGTGTGAAGTTCTTCAACTGGATCGGCACCATGTGGAAGGGCTCGCTGTCCTTCGAGACCCCGATGCTCTGGACGATCGGCTTCCTGGTCACCTTCACCTTCGGTGGTCTGACCGGTGTCATCCTGGCCTCGCCCCCGATGGACTTCCACGTCTCCGACTCGTACTTCGTCGTCGCGCACTTCCACTACGTCGTCTTCGGCACCGTGGTCTTCGCGATGTTCGCCGGATTCCACTTCTGGTGGCCGAAGTTCACGGGCAAGATGCTGGACGAGCGCCTCGGCAAGATCACGTTCTGGACGCTGTTCATCGGCTTCCACGGCACGTTCCTGGTGCAGCACTGGCTCGGAGCCGAGGGCATGCCGCGCCGTTACGCGGACTACCTCGCCGCCGACGGCTTCACCCTGCTGAACACGATCTCCACGATCGCCTCGTTCCTGCTGGGCATGTCGATCCTGCCGTTCTTCTACAACGTCTGGAAGACCGCCAAGTACGGCAAGAAGGTCGCGGTCGACGACCCGTGGGGCTACGGCCGTTCGCTGGAGTGGGCGACCTCCTGCCCGCCGCCGCGGCACAACTTCCTCACGCTGCCGCGCATCCGCTCGGAATCCCCGGCCTTCGACCTGCATCACCCTGAGATCGCCGCTGTCGGCCAGCTCGAGAACCACGGGCAGAAGGACACCGCGCTGTTCGGTGGCAAGGAGGTCGGCAAGTGAAGATCCAGGGCAAGATGTTCATCTGGCTGAGCATCTTCATCCTCGCCATGGCGATCCTCTATGGCGTGTGGTCGAAGGAGCCGGCCGGTACGACGGCGCTCTTCCTGGCCTTCGGCCTGGCGATCATGATCGGCTACTACCTGGCCTTCACGGCCCGGCGAGTGGACGCCATGGCCCAGGACGACAAGGAGGCCGACGTCGCGGACGAAGCCGGTGAGGTCGGCTTCTTCTCCCCGCACAGCTGGCAGCCGCTCTCGCTGGCGATCGGTGGTGCCTTCGCCTTCCTGGCCGTCGCGCTGGGCTGGTGGCTCCTGTACTTCTCCCTCCCGCTGATCCTGATCGGCGTCTGGGGATGGGTCTTCGAGTACTACCGGGGCGAGAACCAGAACCAGTAGGTCCCAGGAGCGCGGGCAGCGCTCCGCCGAGGGGCCCGGCGACCTCCGTACGGAGGCCGCCGGGCCCCTCTTTTGGAGTCATCCCGCGTGCCGCTCCGGTCGCACCTTCCTACGGTGTGGTTATGAGCAACACGCCCCGCATGCGCATCGCCACAAGCTGCATCCTCTTGGCCGCCGTCACCGGCGCGAGCGCGACCGCGTGCGGTGGCCCGGACGGCCACCCCCTGTCCTCGGAGCCGTACGACGCGGCCCGCCAGGTCACCTTCAACGCCCCGTCCGGCACCGCCAAGGCGGCCCTCGACAAGCCGCTCGAAGTCACCGCCAAGGGCAAGGACGGCCGTATCACGGACGTCACGGCCGTCGACACGGCCGGGCACTACCTCGCGGGCGAGCTGGCCGCCGACGGCAGCCGCTGGCGCTCCACGGCCCCTCTGGTGGCCGGTGCGCGCTACACCGTCAGGGTGGCCACGGAGGACCGCAAGGGCGCTCCAGGCGCCCGTACGCTCACCTTCGAGACGGCGCCCGCCAAGAAGGTGCTGAACGTCGAGTTCGGCCCTGAGGCGGGCAAGTACGGCGTCGGACAGCCCATCACCGCGGAACTCAGCGCCCCGGTCACCACCAAGGAGGGCCGCGCCGCCGTCGAGCGGTCCCTGAAGGTGCGCTCCACGCCCGCGGTCACGGGCTCGTGGTACTGGGTCGACGACAAGAAGCTGCACTATCGCCCGAAGGAGTACTGGCCCGTCGGCGCGTCCGTCACCGTCACGGGTAACCTCGCGGGCGTCAAGCTCGCGGGCGACCTCTACGGCGGCTCCGCCGGATCCCTGAACCTGAGCATCGGCGACCGCGTGGAGGCGATCACCGACGCGGCCGGTCACCACATGACCGTCAAACGCAACGGAAAAGTGATCAACACCATTCCGGTGACCACCGGAAAACCGGGCTTCTCCACCCGTAACGGGATCAAGGTGGTGCTTGGCAAGGAGTACTTCGTCCGGATGCGCAGCACCACCGTCGGTATCGCGGCGGGCAGCAGCGAGTCCTACGACCTCCCGGTCTACTACGCCACCCGGGTGACCTGGAGCGGTGAGTACGTCCACGCCGCCCCCTGGTCCACCGGCTCACAGGGGTACGCCAACGTCAGCCACGGCTGCGTTGGCATGTCCACCAGCAACGCCGCCTGGTTCTACGAGAACGTCCGCCCCGGCGACCTCGTGCAGGTCATCAACAGCCAGGGCAAGGAGATGGACCACTTCGGCAACGGCTTCGGCGACTGGAACCTGTCCTGGGACAAGTGGCAGGCCGGCAGCGCCGCCCGCGCCGACGCCCCCCGCACCGAGCACGTCCGCCTCCGGCCCGGGCTCTAGGCCCCGGACGTCACGCCTCCACGGCGAGCCGGCTGCGCAGCAGGGCCGCCAGGGAGTCCGCGAGCTCCACCGGGTCGACCGGAAGGGTCACTGCGGCGTCCGCGCGGCTCCAGGTGGCCAGCCAGGCGTCCTGGGGGCGGCCGATGAGCACCAGCACGGGCGGGCAGCGGAAGACCTCGTCCTTGATCTGGCGGCACACCCCCATGCCGCCCGCCGGCGTCGCCTCGCCGTCCAGTACGCAGACGTCGACGCCGCCGCCGTCCAGATGGTCCAGTACGGCCGGGAGCGTCGCGCACTCGATGTACTCGACCGGCGGAACGTCGGCCGCGGGCCTGCGCCCGGCCGCCAGCCGCACCTGCTCGCGGGTGTTGGCGTTGTCGCTGTAGACCAGGACGGTGGCGCTCGACTGCATTGTTCCTCCGAGTACGTCGGCGGCAAGGGCAGGAAGGCAGGTACCGATGCGCCGGATGCTACCCCTCCCCACCACCCGTCGACACCGGTTCGGACACTCCTTCGACGCCCCTTCCGATGGGCCGTTCGGGCTGGACGGAGCGCACCAACACACCGAACGGCACCCCCCGGAGTGAGGGCGGGATAAGCGACCGACATAATGTCGGTCGTGGCGACAGCAACGACAGTAGAAACCGGGCACGCGCACCCGTCGGTCAATCGGCCGAACCTCACCAGCGTCGGAACCATCATCTGGTTGAGTTCCGAGCTGATGTTCTTCGCGGCCCTCTTCGCGATGTACTTCACCCTGCGATCGGTGACGGGTGCCGAGTTCTGGGCAGAGAAAGCCGACACGCTGAACTTCCCGTTCGCGGCGACGAACACCACGATCCTGGTGCTCTCCTCGCTCACCTGCCAGCTCGGCGTGTTCGCCGCCGAGCGGGGTGACGTGAAGAAGCTCCGCACGTGGTTCGTGATCACGTTCGTGATGGGTGCGATCTTCATCGGAGGCCAGGTCTTCGAGTACACCGAGCTGGTGAAGCACGAGGGCCTCTCGCTCTCGTCGGACCCGTACGGCTCCGTGTTCTACCTGACGACCGGCTTCCACGGCCTGCACGTGACGGGCGGTCTCATCGCCTTCCTGCTGGTCCTCGGCCGTACCTACGCGGCCAAGAGATTCACCCACGAGCAGGCAACCGCCGCCATCGTCGTGTCCTACTACTGGCACTTCGTCGATGTCGTCTGGATCGGCCTCTTCGCCACGATCTACATGATCAAGTAGTCGGGCCCGTACCTCAGGTACGCCCGGCACATCCAGCAAGCACCGACGCAGAAGATCCTGACACCGGGGTAATCCGTGAAAAAGCTCTCCGCACGACGACGCCATCCGCTGGCGGCGGTCGTCGTCCTACTCTTCGCGCTGGCGGCCACTGGGGGGCTGTACGCCGCGTTCGCGCCCGCGGGCAAGGCGCAGGCAGACGAAACCGCCCAGTCCCTCGCCATCGAGGAGGGCAAGAAGCTCTACACCGTCGGCTGCGCCAGCTGCCACGGAACCGGCGGTCAGGGAACCACTGACGGCCCGAGCCTGGTCGGCGTCGGCTCCGCCGCCGTGGACTTCCAGGTCGGCACCGGCCGCATGCCGGCGCAGCAGCCCGGCGCCCAGGTGCCCGAGAAGCCGGTCGTCTACTCGCAGGCCGAGATCGACCAGCTGGCCGCGTACATCGCGTCCCTCGGCGCCGGTCCGATCACGCCGACCGAGAAGCAGTACAGCCCGGAAGGCGCGAACATCGCCCGTGGTGGCGACCTGTTCCGCAACAACTGCGCCCAGTGCCACAACTTCACCGGCGAGGGCGGTGCCCTGACGCACGGCAAGTTCGCCCCCAGCCTCGAAGGCGTGAGCGAGAAGCACATCTACGAGGCCATGCAGACCGGCCCGCAGAACATGCCGTCCTTCCCCGACACCACGATGCCGGAGAAGGAGAAGAAGGACATCATCGCGTACATCAAGACCGTGAACGGTGAGGAGACGCCGAGCCCCGGCGGCTTCGCGCTGGGCGGTCTGGGCCCGGTCAGCGAGGGCCTGTTCGGATGGATCTTCGGTCTGGGTTCCCTGATCGCTGTCGCCGTCTGGGTCGCGGCCCACACCGCTAAGGCCAAGAAGTCATGAGTAGCCAAGAGATTTCAGAAGCAGAGGGCCTGCCGAACGAGCAGGACGCCAAGCACGGCACGGCGATCGAGGAGAACCCGTTCGCCGACCCGGGGCTGCCGCCCCACAGGCCGCGCATCCAGGACATCGACGAGCGGGCCGCCAAGCGCTCCGAGCGCACGGTCGCCCTGTTGTTCACCCTGTCGATGCTGGCCACGATCGGCTTCATCGCCTCCTTCGTGATCTTCCCGGTCGACAAGATCGTCTACGTCTGGCCGCTGGGCCACGTCAGCGCGACCAACCTGTCGCTGGGTCTGACGCTGGGCATCGCGCTCTTCTGCATCGGCGCGGGCGCGGTCCACTGGGCCCGCACCCTGATGTCCGACGAGGAGATGGCCGACGACCGGCACGCCATCGAGGCGACGCCCGACGTCAAGGCCAAGGTCATGGCGGACTTCGGTGACGGTGCGCGGGAGTCCGCGATCGGTCGCCGCCCGCTGATCCGCAACACCATGTTCGGCGCGCTGGCCATGGTGCCGCTCTCCGGCGTGGTGCTGCTGCGCGAGCTGGGTCCGCTGCCCGAGAAGAAGCTCTTCCACACCGGATGGAGCAGGGGCAAGCAGCTCATCAACATGAACACCAACGAGCCGCTGCGTCCCGAGGACGTCGCGGTGGGCTCGCTCACCTTCGCCAAGCCCGAGGGCCTGGAGGAGAGCGACCACGACTTCAACAACAAGATCGCCAAGGATGCCCTGATGATCGTCCGGATCCAGCCGGAGGACATCAAGGACAAGCGCGAGTTGGAGTGGTCGCACGAGGGGATCGTCGCCTTCTCGAAGATCTGCACCCACGTGGGCTGCCCGATCTCCCTGTACGAGCAGCAGACCCACCACGTCCTCTGCCCGTGCCACCAGTCCACCTTCGACCTCTCCGACGGCGCCCGCGTCATCTTCGGCCCGGCCGGCCACGCCCTCCCGCAGCTGCGGATCGGCGTGAACGACGAGGGCTTCCTCGAAGCGCTCGGTGACTTCGCCGAGCCCGTCGGCCCTGCATTCTGGGAGCGCGGATGAGTACCACGACCGCAAGCGACGCCAAGCGCAAGGCGCCCGCCGGCGAGCGGGTCGCCGACTGGGCCGACGGCCGGCTGGGGATCTACGGCCTCGCCAAGGCCAACATGCGCAAGATCTTCCCGGACCACTGGTCCTTCATGCTGGGTGAGATCTGCCTCTACACCTTCCTGATCATCATCCTCACGGGTGTGTATCTGACGCTGTTCTTCCACCCGAGCATGAACGAGATCGAGTACCACGGCTCGTACGTGCCGATGCAGGGCATCCGGATGACCGAGGCGTACGCCTCGACCCTGGACATCAGCTTCGACGTCCGCGGTGGTCTGCTCATCCGGCAGATCCACCACTGGGCGGCGCTGATCTTCATCGCCGGCATGTTCGTGCACATGATGCGCGTCTTCTTCACCGGCGCGTTCCGCAAGCCGCGTGAGGTCAACTGGCTGTTCGGCTTCCTGCTGTTCGTCCTCGGCATGTTCACCGGCTTCACCGGTTACTCGCTCCCCGACGACCTGCTCTCCGGCACCGGTGTCCGCTTCACCCAGGGCGCGATCCTGGCCACGCCGATCGTCGGCACGTACATCTCGATGTTCCTGTTCGGCGGCGAGTTCCCCGGCCACGACATGGTCGCCCGGTTCTACTCGATCCACATCCTGCTGCTGCCGGGCATCATGCTCGGCCTCGTGGTGGCGCACCTGATCCTGGTCTTCTACCACAAGCACACGCAGTTCCCCGGCCCCGGCCGGACGAACAAGAACGTCGTCGGCATGCCGCTGCTGCCGGTCTACATGGCCAAGGCCGGAGGCTTCTTCTTCCTGGTCTTCGGTGTCATCGCGATCATCGCGGCCCTGTTCACCATCAACCCGGTGTGGGCCCTCGGCCCGTACCGTCCGGACCAGGTGTCCACCGGCGCCCAGCCCGACTGGTACATGGGCTTCGCCGAGGGCCTGATCCGTGTGATGCCGGGCTGGGAGATCACCCTGTGGGGCCACACGCTGGTCCTGGGCGTGTTCATCCCGCTGGTCGTCTTCGGCCTGATGCTCGGCGCGATCGCGGTCTACCCGTTCATCGAGTCGTGGATCACCGGCGACAAGCGCGAACACCACCTGCTGGACCGGCCGCGCAACGCGCCGACCCGTACGGCTCTGGGTGTCGCCTGGGTCACCGCCTACATGATCATGCTGGTCGGTGGTGGCAACGACATCTTCGCCACCCACTTCCACCTGTCGATCAACGCGATCACGTGGTTCGTCCGGATCTTCTTCTTCCTCGGCCCGGTCATCGCGTTCATCGTCACCAAGCGGATCTGCCTCGGCCTCCAGCGCCGGGACAAGGACAAGGTGCTGCACGGACGTGAGTCCGGCATCATCAAGCGCCTGCCGCACGGCGAGTTCGTCGAGATCCACGAGCCGCTCAGCCAGGCCCAGCTGCACGCGCTCACCGCGCACGAGCAGTACCAGCCGGCCGAGATCGGCCCGACGGTCGACGAGAACGGTGTCGAGCGCAAGCCGTCGCGCGGTCAGAAGCTCCGCGCGAAGCTCAGCAAGGGCTACTTCGGGGAGGGGAACCAGGTTCCCAAGGCCTCCGTCGACGAGTACAAGGAGATCACCAGCGGCCACGGCCACCACTGATCGCCTGACACTCACCGCCTGACCCGAGGGTCGCCACGGCATCGAGCCCCGTCCATTCGCTGGACGGGGCTCTTTGCCGTGCCCGGGGATGGATAGGGTGGTGGTCATCCCTGTACGCCCCGTACGCCCCGCGCGCAGACACCAGGAGCGACCATGAGCGCAGTGAGCCCCGCTGGGGGAGGTGCCCCCAGCGAAGCGAGGGGGAGCGACACCGCGGCGGGCCGCTCGTGGCCCGGCGTCCTGAACGCCCTGCTGGAAGGGCGCGACCAGAGTGCCGACGACACGGCGTGGGCGATGGACCGCATCATGCGGGGAGCGGCCACCGACGCCCAGATCGCCGGCTTCGCGGTCGCCCTTCGCGCCAAGGGCGAGACGGTCGAGGAGATCACCGGCCTGGTCCGCGCCATGTACGCGCACGCCAACCTCATCGACGTGCCCGGCCCGTCCGTCGACCTCGTCGGCACCGGCGGTGACGGCGCCAAGACCGTCAACATCTCCACCATGGCCGCGATCGTGGTCGCCGGTACCGGCGCCAAGGTCGTCAAGCACGGCAACCGCGCCGCCTCCTCCGCCTCCGGTTCCTCGGACGTGCTGGAGAAGCTGGGCGTCAATCTGGACCTGACGCCCCGGCGGGTCGCCGAGGTCGCCGAGGAGGCCGGTATCACGTTCTGCTTCGCCGTGAAGTTCCACCCGGCGCTGCGGCACGTGGCGGCGGCCCGCAAGGAACTCGGCATCCGCACGACGTTCAACTTCCTCGGCCCGCTCACCAACCCGGCGCGGGTCAATGCCCAGGCGACCGGCGTCGCCGACGCCCGGATGGCCCCCATCATGGCCGGGGTGCTCGCCGAGCGAGGCTCCTCCGCGCTGGTGTTCCGCGGCGACGACGGGCTGGACGAGCTGACCACCACGGCGACCTCGAAGGTGTGGGTCGTCCGGGACGGCGCGGTGCGCGAGGAGACGTTCGACCCGAGGGACGTGGGCATCGACCTCGTACCCGTCGAGGCCCTGCGCGGCGCGGACGCCTCGTACAACGCGGACGTGGCCAGGCGGCTGCTGGCCGGCGAGACCGGTCCCGTACGGGACGCGGTGCTGCTCAACGCGGCGGCGGCGCTGGTCGCGCTGGAGCCGTCGGACGCCCCGCTGGCCGAGCGGATCCGGGCGGGCATCGCCCGGGCGGCCGAATCGGTCGACTCCGGTGCGGCGCGCGCGACGCTGGACCGCTGGGTGGCGGCGAGCAACGCGTAACGCCTCTCCGGCGCCTGATCACCCGTACGACGGCGCCCGTCGCGAGGCGGGCCGCCGCCGGGACCGGCCGGCCGGTGCGGGCCGCGACGCGGCGCCGGCCGTGCGCCCCTGGGCGGGGGTGCGGGCGGCGACCCGGCGCCCGGCGTGGGTGGCACCGGCGCGGTTGGCTCCGGCGCGGGTGGCACCGGGCGGACCGGCCGTCCTCCGGGGTGTCCCGTCATCCGGACACGGGTTGCGCGCGGGCGATCACGTGGCTTAACTTCTCGGCAGGTCATGAGTGACAGCGACTACGGCCCCGGCCCGCTGTCCGGCAACCCTCCGTCCGTGGCGGGGTGCCCCGGGTGAAGACCAGGCCGCGGGCGGCGAAGTCCGCGGCAAGCGCGGACCCCTGCACACCCTGGGGTCCTGGTCCTCAAGGGAGCGGTCTCGTGAGCAAGCGAATGCGATAGGGCGTATCCGCCCCTTCCTCGGTACCCCCTTTCCCCTCCGCCGCGCCGCACCCCTGTGCGCCGACGCGGTGAGTTCGCCTGCCCTGTACGGGAGTTCGCCATGTCTGTCATCACCGTTGCCGCCGGCCAGTCCGTTTGTTCCCCGCTGCCCGTTCTGGGGCGGGATGTCACCGTGCCGCTCGTCACCGGCGGCGAGGTCACCTACGCGGCGCTCGACTACGCCGCGAGCGCGCCGGCCCTCCAGCGGGTGTGGGACGACGTGGCCGCGTACGCGCCGTACTACGGCAGCGTGCACCGGGGCGCCGGGTATCTGTCACAGCTCTCCACCGACCTGTTCGAGAACAGCCGCGCCGCGGTGGCCGAGTTCCTCGACTGCCGGGAGGGTGACCAGGTCGTCTTCACCCGGTCGACCACCGACTCGCTGAACCTGCTGGCGACCGCGCTGCCCGCCGGCTGCCAGGTCTTCGTCTTCGAGACCGAGCACCACGCGTCGCTGCTGCCCTGGCAGGACGCCCGGGTCACCTACCTCGACGCGCCCCGCACACCCGGGCAGGCGGTCGAGGCCCTGGAGCGGGCCCTCGCGGACCGCGACCCCTATGGCCCCGCGCTGGTGTGCGTCACCGGCGCCTCCAACGTGACCGGCGAACTGTGGCCGGTGCGGGAACTGGCCGCCGCCGCGCACGCCCACGGCGCCCGCATCGTCCTGGACGCCGCGCAACTGGCGCCACACCACCCGGTCTCCGTACGCGACCTGGACGTCGACTGGGTGGCGTTCTCCGGGCACAAGCTGTACGCCCCGTTCGGCTCCGGCGTCCTCGCCGGGCGGGCCGACTGGCTGCGTGACGCCGCGCCGTACCTGGCCGGCGGCGGCGCGTCCCGTAAGGTCGCGCGGCGCGCCGACGGCGGGGTGGACGTCGAGTGGCACACCACCGCCGCCCGCCACGAGGCCGGTTCGCCGAACGTCATCGGCGCGTACGCCATCGCCTCCGCCTGCAAGGCGCTCACCGAAGCCGGGTTCGACGGCCTGGTCGCCCGCGAGCGGCACCTCATCGGCACCGTGCGCGCGGGACTCGCCGAGGTGCCCGAGGTCCGGGTGCTGTCGCTCTTCGGCGACGAGGCCCCGCGCGTCGGCGTCATCTCCTTCGTCGTCCGCGGCTGGAACAGCTCGCACTTCGCGGCGGCCCTTTCGGCCGAGTACGGCATCGGCGTCCGCGACGGGCTGTTCTGCGCCCACCCGCTGGTGCGCACCCTGCTGGGCGGCGACCCGCAGGACGCCGGCGAGTGCGGCGCGCCGGACGGCGGCACTACGTCCCTCAACGCCATCCGGGTCAGCTTCGGGGCGGGGACGCCGGACGAGCACGTCGACCGGTTCGTCCGGGCCGTGAAGGAGCTCGTACGGGACGGGGCGCGCTGGAACTACCGTACGGAGGACGGGCGTTGTGTGCCCGACCGCGGCTAGCACCCGTCCGCGGCGCACGGCCGGGTCGGCCAACGGCCCGCCGCGGCGCGGCTGATGTCACTCCGGGGCGTGTGAGCGCACGGCGGAGGAGGGAGCCATGGCGGAGCCGTGCCGGCCGACGACGACGCCACCGGGGGCGGCCCCTCTGGGGGAGCGCGTACCGGGGCACGCCGGCCCGGCCGGGCCCCGCGGGCGGGCCCTGAGCCGGGTGCCCACCAGGACGGTGCGCAGCGCCCGCTCCGCGGCGTCCGCCAGCAGCCCGGCGGCACGGTCCAGCGCCTCCGGCAGCGGCAGGGGGCCGGGCGCGATCGACTCGTAGGCGTCGAGCCCCGCCTCCCCGGCGCCCTCGCCCAGGGTGCCCGCCAGCGCCAGCACCGGCACGCCCGCCTCCCGGGCACGCCGCGCCACCTCACCCGGCACCTTGCCCCGCACGGTCTGGGCGTCCAGGGCGCCCTCGCCGGTGATCACCAGGTCGGCGCGGCCCAGCCGGGCGCCCAGGTCCAGCCCGTCGAGGAGCACCTCGAAGCGCGGGAGCAGCCGGCCCCCCACCGCGGCGAGCCCCGCGCCCAGCCCGCCCGACGCCCCGGTGCCCGGCGCCGTCCGCAGGTCGACGCCCGGGGCGAACGCCCCCGTCAGCGCGTCCGCCCAGTGCTCCAGGGCCGCCGACAGCTCCTCGCACTGCGCCGGTGCCGCCCCCTTCTGCGGGCCGAACACCCGGGCCACGCCCCGTTCCCCGCACAGCACGTTGTACGGGTTGCACGCCACCAGCAGCTCGGCGTCCGCCAGCCGCGGGTCGATCCCCCGCGTATCGACGGCCGCGAGCCGGGTCAGCGACGAGCCGCCGTGGGGGAGTTCGGCCCCCGAGGCGTCGAGGAGCCGGACGCCCAGCGCCTGGAGGGCGCCCGCGCCGCCGTCCGAGGTGCCCGAGTCGCCGCACCCGACCAGGACGCGCCGGGCGCCCGCGTCGAGGGCCGCGCGGATCAGCTCGCCGACGCCGTAGGTGGTCGTGGCGCCGGGATCGCGGCGGCCCGGCGGTACCAGGGCGAGCCCGGCGACGGCGGCCATCTCCACGACCGCCGAACCGTCCCCGAGGAGCGCGAAACGACTCTCCACCGGATCGCCCAGCGGGCCGGTCGCGGTGTACGGGACGAGCCGGCCGCCCGTCGCGGCGGCCAGCGCCTCCGCCGTGCCCTCACCTCCGTCGACCAGCGGGATCAGGTCCAGCTCGGCGTCCGGCAGGACCCGCAGCACTCCCTCGGCGATGGCCTCGGCGGCCTCCCGCGCCGACAGGGACTCCTTGAAGCCGCTCGGGGCGACGGCGACGCGATAGCTCATCGGGGGGACTCCAGGAGGACGGGCACGCCGAACAGCGGCCAGACGGTCAGGGCGAAGAGCAGGACCAGGCCCGCCGTGAGCGGGGCGAGCACCGCCGAAAGCCGCAACAGGTCGCGCGGGGTGTAGGTGGGCACCCCGTCGGGGACGTCGGAGAAGAGCGCGACGGGCTTCGCCGACGCGGGCAGTGTGTGGCAGAACCCGGCCGCGGCGGTCGAGGCGAGCGCGGCGGCGACCGGGTTGACCCCCGCCGCGGACGCCGCCACGACCACCAGCGGGACGAGTACCGAGGAGCGGGCCGAGCGGGACTGGAGGACCAGGTGCGCCGCCGTGCTGACGACCACGACGACGGTGAGGAACAGCCACGGCGGCGCGTCCACCGGCAGGCCCGCCACCAGCCACCCCGCCGCGCCCGAGTCGGCGAGCGCCACGCCCATCGCCATCGTCGCCGCCATGAACAGCAGCAGCGGCCACGGCACGGTCCGCAGACCGTCCTTGAGCCGTACCGTCCCCAGCGCCGGTGACGCGGCCACCACCGCGCCGATCAGCGCCACCACGGCCGGGGACACCCGGTGCAGCGGCTCACTGCACCACAGCACCACCACCGTGGCCAGCAGCAGCGCACAGCGCGACTCGGCGAGGGAGAGCGGTCCCGTGACGGGGGTGGGGGAGTGCGCCGCGATGGCGGCCGGGGTGACGCGCACCGGGGTACGCCGGTCCTCGCGCGAGGTGGTGGTGAGCAGGACGGCCTCGGCGGCCAGGTGGGACGACACGACCGCGAGCGGCATGCCGAGCAGCAGCCACTCCACGAACCCCAGCCGCTGCCCGGTGTGTTCCCACAGCACGCCGACGGTGATCAGATGGGCCCCGGCGCCGATCAGCGTGGCGACGGCGGACAGCAGCACCACCGTGGGGAACAGCAGCGCCAGCATGACCACCAGCCGCCTCCGGTCCACCAGCACCTTGGCCAGGGTGAGGAACACGGGCAGCGCGAGCGCGGCCCGCCCCGAGGTCGCCGGGACGGCGAACGAGGTGACGACGAGCGCGGTCGTGGACAGGTGGACCAGCTGGCGGACCGTACGGGCGCCGCTGACCAGGAAGGCCGCCGCCCGCCCCGCCAGGCCCGTCCGGGTGACCGCGGCGGCCAGGACGAAGGCGCAGATCAGCAGCCAGATGGTCTCGTCGCCGAGGGTGGCGAAGAGGGTCTCGCTGCTGATCACGCCCGTCGCGGTGAGCGCGAGCCCGGCGCCCAGCGCGATGTACGTGTCGTCGGCGGGGGTCGCGATCCAGGCGACGGTGGCGAGCACGAAGACGGCGAGGGTGAGACGCGCGTCGGCGCCGAGACCGGGGAACAGGGCCGGCATGGCCAGCAGCGTGCACAGTCCGAGCCCGCCGCCGACCCATGCCGCCCGGCTGGGGGTGAGGGTCACGATGATCAGTCTCGGTACGCGCCGTGAGCCCTCAATGAGCGCTTTGTTAAGGGAATTTCATGAAACGGGGCGCTTTACGGCATCCGGTAGCCCATTCCGCGCACCGTCTCCAGCCGCCGCGCGCCCAGCTTCTTCCGCAGCGCCCGGACGTACACGTCCACGATGTTCGAGCCGGGATCGAAGTCGTACCCCCATACGTGGGACAGGATCTGCTCCCGTGACAGGACCTGGCCCGGGTGGCGCAGGAACAGCTCCAGCAGCACGAACTCACGGGCCGTCAGGTCTACGGTCCGGCTCTCCGCGCGGGCGCGGCGGGTGCGCAGGTCCAGGCTGAGGTCACCGCTGCGCAGCACCGTCACCTCGGGCGCGCGTGCCGCGGTGCGCAGCCGGAGCCGTACCCGCGCCAGCAGTTCCTCGAAGCGGAACGGCTTGGTCATCCAGTCGTCGGCGCCGCCCTCCAGGCCGGCCACCGTGTCCCGTACCGAGTCGCGCGCGGTCAGCACGATCACCGGCAGCGTCACGCGCGCCTCGCGCAGCTCCCGCAGCACGGTGAACCCGTCCCTGCCGGGCAGCCCGATGTCGAGCACCATCAGGTCGAAGCTCCCGGTGACGGCGTAACCGAGGGCGGCGTCCCCGTCCGCGGCCACCGTGGTGGTGAAGGCGTTGGCGCGCAGGCCCTTCTCGACGAAGGAGGCGATCCGCTCCTCGTCCTCGGCGATCAGGATCCGGTTCACTCGTCCTCCCCCGGTACCGTTGCGTCCTCCGGCACAAGCACTTCCTCCAGTACGAGTACGAAGGTGGCGCCGCCCCCTTCGGTCGGCCGCAGCTCCACCCGGCCGCGGTGACCCTCGGCGATGGCCTTGACGATGGAGAGCCCGAGCCCGGCGCCGCCGCCCGCGCGGGTGCCCCGGCGGGCCGTGCCGCGGTGGAACCGTTCGAAGATCACGGCGGCGTCCTCCGCCCGCACGCCGGGGCCGGTGTCGGCGACGTACAGCTCGATCCGGCCGTCCACCTCGCGCGAGCCGATCCCTATCCGCTGGCCCGGGACGGTGTGCTGGACGGCGTTCTGCGCCAGCTGGACCATCGCCTGGGTGATGCGCTGCGGGTCCAGCTCGGCCTCCCGGTCGGCGACGCCGTCCAGGACCCACTCGCGCGCCCCCAGCGCCCGGGCCTTCACGAACACGTCGGCGGTCAGCTCGCCCAACTGGACCGGCTCGGGTGTGACGAAGTCGGGGCGCTCGGCCTTGGCGAGCAGGAGCAGGTCCTCCACGATCCGGCTCATCCGGTCCAGTTCGTCGGTGACCAGCCGGACCGTCTCCGCCTGCTCGGCCGGGTCGTCGCCCATCAGCTCCAGATGGCCGCGCACGATCGTGATGGGCGTCCGCAGCTCGTGGCCGGCGTCGTCGACGAACTGGCGCTGGGCGGCGAACGCCCGCTCCAGCCGGTCCAGCATCGCGTTGAACGTCTCGGCGAGCAGGGCGATGTCGTCGCGGCCCCGCACCGGGATGCGGCGGGTCAGGTCCTGCTCGGTGAGCTGGGCGGCGGCCCGGCGGACCAGGCGCACGGGGGCGAGGATGCGGCCGGCGACGGCCCAGCCGATGCCGGTGGTCAGCAGCAGCGCCACCCCCGAGATGGCGAGCTGGGTACGGAACGCCTCGGCGGCGATGGCCTGTTCGTCGGCGGCGTGGAACGCGACCACGAACGCCCCGGGCGGGGCGTGCCCCGCCGGGTTGATGGGCACCTTGGCCCACCGCACCTCGCCCTGCGGGCGGTCCAGGGTGCCCGAGCGGGCGGGGGAGCCGAAAATCCGGGCGAGCGCGTCCCGGTCGCGGTGGAGGGCGGCTCCGGTGGTGTCGCGGGGCTGGCGGAGTACGGAGGGGACGCCGCCCGCGCCGCGGGTGAGGCCGAGCAGTTCCTCGTCGGGGTCGGAGTACTGGCGCTGGAGGAACACCTCCAGCAGGCGGCGCGGTTCGGTGAACCCGGCGCCGGTGCCGGGGTCCACGCCCTGGTCGACGAAGTTGGCGAACTCGCGGGTCTCCTGGGTGAGCAACTGGCTGATCCGGTGGTCGACGTCACGCAGGAGGATGGAGCGGGTCGTCATGGCGACCGCGACCAGCGCCACGGCCATCACCAGCAGCAGCCACAGCAGGATCCGTACACGGGCGGAGACGCGGCGGTCAGTTGTCGTCACCGAAGTCGTCACCGCTGTCGTCATCGTCGTCGTCCCCCACGGTGGCCGGCGGTCCCGGCACCACGGTGTCGGTGGGCGTGGTCCGGGTGGGCGGGGCGCCGCCACCGGGCGGGCGGCCCGGCGTGCCGGTGGGGGGCACGACCGGTACGGGAACGCCGGTGGGGGTCGAGGCCGGTACGGGAACGCCGGTGGGCGTACTCCTCGGGCCGGGGCCCGGCGTCCCGCCCGGCTGCGTGCCCGGCCCCCGGGGCGGCTCCGTACCCGGTCCGGTGCCCGTGGCCGCGCTCGCCCCGGTCCCGGCCGGCCGGGGCGGGGTGCCCAGCTCCACCTCGGGCGGCACCCTGGGCGCCTCGGGCGTATCGGTCAGCATGTGGCTGGTCGCGGCGATGCCGAGCGGGACGGCGACGACCGCGGCGAGCGTCGCCATGCGATGGGTGAAGGCCATGCCCCCATCCTGGGCGTGGGCCGGGCGCGCCCGAATGAGCGCCGGATGAAGGCTTCTTCATGAAGGGCGGGAGCACCCTCGCGGGCGCCGGACGCGCAAGGGCGGGCGTGACGCCCGGAAGCGGCCTGCGCGGCACGGGTCCGTCGCCCCGGGCACCGCGTGCGTTTCCGCGCCGAGACGTCATCCGTCCGGGTGGTGCCCGGTCCGGTGCCGGAGGCCACGGTCGCGTGGCCCCGCCCTGGGGCCCTACGCGTCGAGGCCGATCGCGAACGCGGCTTCCAGGTCGTGCTGGGAGTAGGTACGGAACGCCACGTGGGTGTCCGTCGCCTCGACGCCCGGGATCTTGCTGATCCGGCCGGGGATGACGTCCGCCAGGTCGTCGTGCCGGGCCACCCGGACCATCGCGACGAGGTCGTACGTACCCGTGACGGAGAAGACCTCGCTGACGCTGTCCAGCGCGGCGATCGACTCGGCGATCTCGGGGATGCGGTCCACGCTGGTCTTGATGAGCACGATCGCGGTGATCACGGCTGTCCTTCTCCCTCGGTGGCCGCTGGGTGGGCCTTCACTCTAGCCCCCCGGCCGAACCGCACCCACGCGTAGAGGAAGCCCAGGCAGAAGCCGATCACGTGCGCCAGGTACGCCACCCCCGGGCCGCTGTCCGCGCCGCGCGCGGCCAGCCACTGCAGGACGAACCAGAAGATCAGCACGATCCAGGCCGGGAACCGCAGCGGCAGGAAGAAGAGGAACGGGAAGAGGCTGGTGACCCGCGTGGTGGGGAAGAGGTGGAGGAAGGCGCCGAGCACCCCCGAGATCGCCCCCGACGCCCCCACCAGGGTCTGGTCGGAGTCGGCGTGCGCCACCGCGTATCCGAACAGGGCGAGGCAGCCGCAGCCCGCGTAGAAGAGGGCGAACTCCAGGTGGCCCATCCGTTCCTCGGTCATCGCCCCGAACACGTACAGGAAGAGCATGTTGCCCAGCAGGTGCAGCCAACTGCCGCTGACGAACAGGGCGGTCAGCGGGGTGAGCAGGACGTCCGCGGAGCCGCTCAGCAACTCGGCGGGGACGATGCCCCAGCGGCGGAAGTACGAGCTCTGCGCGGCCAGCAGCGCGTCGCCCGTGCCGTAGGACGGGTTCAGCCCGGACACCGGGCTGATCAGGAAGATCAGGAAACAGGCGCCGATCACGGCGTACGTCACGGTGGGCCCGCGCCAAGCGATCATGGACAGATCATGACGTAAACGGAGGGAGCGGGACAGGGTGCCTCGCCGCGCCACGGGGTACCCGCGAGGCCGTAGGGTTACGGGACGCACACCCGCAGTCCGACGGCGCACCGCGGCTCCCGCACCCGGCACGATGGAAGAGGACGGAACGATGACGACGGTTCCCCTGCCGACCGCGACGACCCGCTGGCGCTGCGCACTCTGCGGCAATCTGACGCGTTTCGACGTCACCCGGTCGTCCAAGGTCGTGGAGTACGTCCATCTGGACCTCGCGGGCGAGCCCACGGTGGAGGAGCGCGAGGTGGTCAGTGAGACCATCGAGTCGATCCGCTGCCGTTGGTGCAACGCGGTGGACCGAATCGAGCTGGTGGACAGGCCGGGCACCGCTTCCTGAGGGACCGGGAGCGGCCGGCAGGCCAAGACGTACGGGTAGTGGGGTGACGAATCGTGGAGCAGCCCGACAGCGGTGCCGAGCCGGCCGGTGCGGCCGGTGAAGCCGCCGAGGCGCTCGACCGCCCGCTGCCCGACGGGGTGCGGCGCCGGGTCGTCGCCCTTGTCTCGGACGCATTCGGCGGCCTGACGGTCGCGGAGCTGCCCGCTCAGCTGCGCCAGTACGCCCGCTTCACCCCGTCACGGCGGGCCAAGTTCGCGGGCAACGCGATGGCGGCCGCCCTGGAGGGCGACCCGGTGTTCCGCCAGCGCATCGGCGAGCGCCTCAAGGAGGGGCAGCCGGAGCTGGCCCGCGCGGTCGAGTCCGGCGCGCCCCCGGCCGCCGCCGACCCCGTGGACGTCGCCGCGACGGCGTACGTGCTGCGCCCCACCGGCTGGGTCAAGCTGGTCGCCGCCGCCGGCGAGGAGGCCCAGCGGGCCGACGCCGAGCGGGCCGACGAGGCCGGCCGGCGGGAACTGGAGCGGCTCCGCGCCGAACTCGCCGAGGCCCGCGCGCAGACCAAGGCCGAGACCGAGCGTCTGCGCACCGAGCTGGACGCGGCGCGCAGGGAAGCGGAATCGCTTCAGCGCAAGCTGCGCAGCGCCCAGAGCGACGTGAAGCGCGGCGAGGCGGCCCT
This sequence comes from Streptomyces gobitricini, assembly GCF_039532985.1. Classification (NCBI taxonomy): domain Bacteria; kingdom Bacillati; phylum Actinomycetota; class Actinomycetes; order Kitasatosporales; family Streptomycetaceae; genus Streptomyces; species Streptomyces gobitricini. Next base: position 115,249 of record NZ_BAAASR010000014.1, read on the forward strand.
GCGCCGCAGCCAGGCCGACATCGACGTCGTCCGTGCCGAGGCGGCCGCCCAGGTCTCCGCGGCGGAGAGCGAGACGCGGCGCCTCAAGGCCCGCCTCGGGGAGGCGGAGGCCGCTCTGGAGGCCAGCCGCCGAGCCACTCGCGAGGGCCGCTCCGTGGAGGACATGCGGCTGCGGCTGCTGCTGGACACCGTCCTGGAGTCGGCCCAGGGGCTCCGCCGCGAGCTGGCCCTGCCGCCCGTGTCCGTCCATCCCGCCGACACCGTCGACGCGGTGGAGCCGGGCCGGATGTCGCCCAAGGACATCGCGGCCCGGGCCCTGTCCGAGACCGACCCGGCGCTCCTGGACCAACTGCTGGCGCTGCCGCAGGCGCATCTGGTGGTGGACGGCTACAACGTGACCAAGACCGGCTACCCGACCATGCCGCTGGAGAAGCAGCGGCTGCGGCTGCTCGGCGGCCTGTCGGCGCTGGCCGCCCGGACGGGCGCCGAGGTCACCTGTGTCTTCGACGGCGCCGACCTGGCCGCTCCCGTGCTGCTCGCGCCGCCGCGCGGGGTACGGGTGCTGTTCTCCAAGCCGGGGGTCACGGCCGACGAGCTGATCCGCCAGCTGGTGCGGGCGGAGCCCCCGGGGCGGCCGGTCGTGGTGGTCTCCACCGACCGCGAGGTCGCCGACGGCGTCGCCAAGTCCGGCGCCCGGCCCGTCGCGTCCGCCTTGTTGCTCAAGCGGCTTTCGCGCGTCTCTTAGCGCCGGCAACTCCTGGGCGGTATGCCCGATTTCGGGAAACGTACCGTCAAGACCCCATGACGCACCGTGGGTCCACGGTAAAGAAAGTGTCGCCTGAGCGAGATTTTTCGCATGAGGATTTGAACTGATCACAAGATGGTCACTAGGGTCTGGCCACGAACCTCCGCGCAGTTGATCACTCATCGGGAGTGACAGCGGAGGAACCGCCTAATTCCGTGCTGTTCGGCCTGTTTCGCGGGGGAGCCGGATCACGTACGGAGCCGGGGCCCGACCCACAGCCCGGCAGGCGGCGCAGAGGAAGAAGGAGCTCGCCTCCGTGGCGTCCCACCGTCGTCCCAAGCAGCCGAGCCGCGCCCGCGTGACCGTGCTCACCGCAACCGCCGCCGCTGCCGTCGCCCTGTCCTCCCAGGCAGCTCAGGCAGACCCCCGGCCGAGCAAGAACGAGGTCAAGGCCAAGGTCGACAAGCTCCACCACGAGGCCGAGGTCGCCACCGAGCAGTTCAACCTCGCCGACGAGCAGCGCGGCAAGCTCCAGAAGGAGGTCGACGCTCTCCAGGACAAGGTCGCGCGCGGCCAGCAGGAGCTCAACGAACTGCGCAACGGCCTCGGTTCGGTCGCCACCGCCCAGTACCGCTCCGGTGGCATGGACCCCTCCCTCCAGCTCCTGCTCTCCTCCGACCCGGACAGCTACCTCGACAAGGCGTCCGCCGTCGACGCCATCAGCGCCAAGCAGGCCGACGCCCTGGAGACCATCCAGGCCAAGCAGCGCACCCTGGCGCAGCAGCGGGCCGAGGCGACCTCGAAGCTCGCCGGCCTCGAGGACGTGCGCAAGACCCTCGCCGAGAAGAAGAAGTCCTACCAGGCCAAACTGGCCGAGGCGCAGAAGCTCCTGAACACCATGACCGCCGAGGAGCGGGCGAAGATCCAGGAGGAGGAGCGGCGCGCCAGCCGCGCCGCCACCGAGCGCGTCGAACTCGGCAACGAGACCCCCGCCTCCAACCGCGGCGCCGCCGCACTCGCCGCCGCCGGCACCCAGGTCGGCAAGCCGTACGTCTCCGGCGCCGAGGGCCCCAACGCCTACGACTGCTCGGGCCTGACCCAGTGGGCCTACCGCCAGGCCGGCGTGAGCATCTCCCGCACCACGTACACCCAGCACAACGACGGTGTGAAGATCGGCCGCAGTCAGCTCAAGCCGGGTGACCTCGTCTTCTTCAGCAACCTGTCGCACGTGGGCCTGTACGCGGGCAACGGCCAGGTGCTGCACGCCCCCTACCCCGGCACCGTCGTGCGGTACGAGGCGATGGAGTACCTCGGCGACTTCCAGTTCGGCGTGCGCATCTGACGCCCGGACACGACTGACGCCCGGCACGTCTGACGCGCCCGGACCCCGCGCCCGATCGGGTGGTTTACCGCCCTCCAAGCTGACGCTCCGCCCCGCCGGTGACCTTGTGGTCTCGGGCGGGGCGCCGTTGTTCGACGCCCGTACGGTCGCTGGCCGCGGTGTGATCGCCCGGCTACTGTCTGGCGCGCAACAGCCCGCACAGCCGGTACGGCATCGGCCGAGCGGCCCCACGTCAGCGGAAGGGAGCGCGCTTCGTGGCGTCCCATCGCCGGTCCCCGTCGTCCTCGTCATCGGTGCTCTCCCGGAGCGCGAAGGTCACCGTCCTCTCCGCGGCGGCGGTCACCGCCGCCGCCTTCGGCGCCACCCCGGCGAGCGCCGACCCCGACACCTCGGAGCGGCTTACCGCCCGCGCCGAGGTCGACCGGCTCTACGAGCAGGCGGAGAAGGCGACCGAGAGCTTCAACGAGGCGGACGAGCGCGCCGGCCTGCTCCGCGAGCAGGTCTCCCGGGTACAGGACGGCGTGGCGCGGGGACAGGAGCGGATCAACCGGATGCGCGGCGCGCTCGGTGCCGTGGCGGGGGCCCAGTACCGGTCGGGCGGCATGGACCCCGCGCTCGCGTTGCTGCTCTCCGACGACCCGGACAGCTACCTCGACAAGGCCGCCACCCTCGACCGGATCAGCGAGCGGCAGGCGACCGCGCTCGCCGAACTCCGGCGCGCCCAGCGGGACCTGGCCCAGCAGCGCGCCGAGGCCGGCCGGCTCCTCACCGAACTGGAGCGCAGCCGCGCCGCCGTGGTCCTCCACAAGCGCACGGTCGAGCGGAAGCTCGCCGAGGCGCGCGCGCTGCTCAACTCCCTCCCCACCGAGGAGCGCGACGCCTTCGACCGCGCCTCCCGCTCCGGCCGCGACGACCTCCCGCTGCCAGGCGGCGAAGCCGTGTCGGGCCGGGCCGCCGCCGCGGTGGCCGCCGCCCGCTCCGCCATCGGCAAGCCGTACGTGTGGGGCGCCAACGGCCCCTCCGGCTTCGACTGCTCGGGCCTGATGCAGTGGTCCTACGCCCAGGCGGGCGTCGGCATCCCCCGCACCTCGCAGGCCCAGCGCGACGCGGGGCGGCACGTCCCGCTCGCCGAGGCACGCCCCGGCGACCTGGTGACCTACCGGGACGACGCCAGCCACGTCGCGATGTACATGGGCAACGGCCAGGTGGTGCACGCCCCCTACCCGGGCGCGCCGGTGCGCTACGACCCTGTGGGCATGATGCCCGTCTCGGCCGTCACCCGGGTCTGACGGCGGGCACGGCCGTAGGATCGGGAGGATGTGGGTCCGGAGACGTACGGCGGGGGCGGTGCTCGGCCTCTGCCTGCTCGTGGGCGGCTGTACGGCCCGGGCGCCGGAGCCTCCGCCCGACACGGCCCCCTTCCAGTCGGCGGCGGACCGGCGGGCGGCCGCGGTGCGGGCCGGGGAGCTGGCCGGCGTACCGCTCGGCTCCTGGTCGTACCGGGTGACGGAGGTCCGGTGGGACGGCGACGACCGGGCGACCGCACGGGCCGAGCTGAGCTACCGCGTCGCCGGGTACGACGACGGCGCGGTGACCGGTGAGCGGGCGCTCGTGCTCACACGGCGGGACGGGCGCTGGCACGTGACGTCCGACCGGGCCGCGCCGGGCGACGCCCCGCAGCTGTGGGAGCAGGGCGACGTCGACGTCGTACGGGGGAAGCGGAGCCTCGTCCTGGGCGTCGGGCAGGACGCCGCGCGGCTGCGGTCCGTCGCCGCGGCCGCCGACCGGGCGGTGCCCGCCGTGTCGGACGCCTGGCCCGAGGGCGGTGCGCGGCGCGTCGTGGTCCTCGTACCGGGCTCGGTCACGGCGATGGGCGCGCTGCTGGGGGAACCGGCGGCGGGGTACCGGGGGATCGCCGCGGTCACCACGGGCCGGGCCGGCGGCGGGCCCGACGCCCCGGCGGACCGGGTGATCGTCAACCCGGAGGCGTACGCGGAGCTCGGCGGGTTCGGACAGCGCTTCGTGCTCGCCCACGAGACGACCCACGTGGCCACCCGCGCGCACACCTCCGCGGCCACGCCGCTGTGGCTGTCGGAGGGCTTCGCCGACTGGGTCGCCCACCGCGGTACGCCCCACGCCCCCGCGCAGGCCGTGCCCGAGCTGCGTGACGCCGTCCGCGCGGGCGCCGTCCCGGCCGTCCTGCCGACGGACGGCGACTTCTCCTTCGCCTCCGACGCGGACGCCCTGGCCCGCGCGTACGGGGGCGGCTGGCTGGCCTGTGAGCTGATCGCCGACCGCTGGGGCGAGGCGAAGCTACGGGACTTCTACCGGGCGGCCGCCGCCGGCGGAGCGGAGCGCGCCCTGCGCGAGGTGCTCGCCACGACCCCTGAGGCGTTCACCGCGCAGTGGCGGCGTTATCTGCGGGAGCGGCTGGGGTGACGTCCTGCCGGCGCGGCCCGGCGGCCTGGACCGGTACCGTCGCGGGCTCACGCAGCCGCGGCTCGGTGACCGTCTGCCGCCACAGCTCACGGCACGCGATGAGCGTGGCGGCGACGAGCAGCCCGTTGCGTACGGTCAGCAGCACGATGCCCCACAGGTCGCTGTGCACGACGTGCGTGAACCAGATCGGGAACTCCAGCATCGTCACGCCCGTCGCCACCAGCACCATCTTCGCGGGACGGGCCATCCGGCTGGCACGGAACACCAGGCACACGGCCGCCAGCCCGACCAGCCAGATCATGTACTGGGGGCTGATCACCCTGCTCGTGGTGGTGAACAGCAGTACGGCCGCGAACGCCGCGTCGGCGAGTGTCGTCGTACCGAACTCGCGGGCCCGCAGCCGCCACACCAGGAGCCAGCCGAACGCGAGCACCGTCAGCGCGAGCGCGGCGGTGGAGACCACCGGCACGTACGGGCCGAGGAACTCCACCGACCCGTAGTTCAGCAGCACCCGCCCCTCCCAGCCGAAGTTCCGCGCCACGTGGAAGACGAGCGAGCCCAGCGACTCCACCTCGGTGCCCCGGTCCCGCTGGAACGTGAGGAACGCCAGCGCCCCGGGCATGGCCGCCGTGCAGGCCAGCAGCACCGCCGTCCCGGTGACCGCCGCGGCGGTCCAGGAGCGCCGGGTGACGCCGCCCCGCCGGGTGCCCGCCAGCAGCAGCGCCGGCCAGACCTTCAGCAGCGCGCCGAACCCGGCCAGCGCGCCCAGCACCCGGGGGTGGCGGACACCGGCCAGCAGTGCGGCGACCGCGACGGCGGTCACCATCAGGTCGTAACGGGCGTACGCCGTCGGGCCGAGCAGTGGAACACCCGCGACCCACACCCACGCGCCGGACAGGCACTTGCCGGGGCGCCGCCCCGCGTACAGCAGCAGGCCGAAGACGACCGCGTCACTGACGAACGCGAGGACGAAGAAGGCGGAGGCGTAGTCCAGGAAGGGCAGCAGTCCGGGGGAGAGGATGGCGAGCGCGGCGGCCGGCGGGTACTGCCAGGTGACGTCGTCCAGCGGGTACGTGCCGGTGCGCAGTACGTCGTACCAGCCCTGGTAGATCACCGAGACGTCGCTGGTGATGTCGGGCCCCGGCAGCACGAAGACCTTGAAGACGCAGAGCAACAGCAGCGCCCTGGTCAGAAGCCATATGCCGACGACTGGGAGGGGAAGCCGGTTGCCGCTGGGGCCCTTCATGCGAACCTCGTCCGGGTGGGTGGGCGGTCTGGGGGTCGTGGTGCCGGGCGGGACTGTGCGTGAGCGGTGGAGCGGCGCCGTTCGGTACTGTCGGCAGGCGATGCACAAGACCTTGATCGTAACCAACGACTTTCCGCCCAGACCCGGCGGGATCCAGGCGTTTCTGCACAACATGGCGCTCAGACTCGACCCCGGGCGGATCGTCGTCTACGCCTCCACGTGGAAGCGCGGCCGGGAGGGAACCGAGGCGACCGCCTTGTTCGACGCCGAACAGCCGTTCAAGGTTGTCCGGGACCCCACGACGATGTTGTTGCCCACACCACGGGTGACCACGCGGGCGGCCGGACTGCTGCGCGAGCACGGCTGCGAGTCGGTGTGGTTCGGCGCGGCGGCTCCGCTGGGGCTCATGGCGCCGGCGCTGCGCCGGGCCGGCGCCCGGCGGATCGTCGCCACGACCCACGGCCACGAGGCGGGATGGGCGCAGCTCCCGGGGTCGCGGCAGCTGCTGCGCCGCATCGGTGAGGGCACGGACACGATCACCTACCTCGGCGAGTACACGCGCTCGCGCATCGCGGCCGCGCTGACGCCCGGCGCGGCCGGACGGATGGTGCAGCTGCCTCCGGGGGTGGACGAGAAGACGTTCCACCCGGGGTCGGGCGGCGACGCCGTGCGGGAGCGGCTGGGCCTGGCAGGCCGGCCGGTCGTCGTGTGCGTCTCGCGGCTGGTCCCGCGCAAGGGGCAGGACACGCTGATCAGGGCCATGCCCGCGATCCTCGCGCGGGTGCCGGACGCGGTCCTGCTGATCGTCGGCGGCGGCCCGTACGAGAAGGACCTGCGCCGGCTCGCCGCGGAGACGGGCGTGGCGGAATCCGTACGGTTCACGGGCTCGGTGCCGTGGGAGGAGCTCCCGGCGCACTACGGGGCCGGTGACGTCTTCGCGATGCCGTGCCGCACCCGGCGGGGCGGGCTGGACGTCGAGGGTCTCGGCATCGTGTACCTGGAGGCCTCCGCGACGGGCCTCCCGGTCGTCGCGGGCGACTCCGGCGGCGCGCCGGACGCCGTGCTGGACGGGGAGACGGGCTGGGTGGTGCGGGGCGGGTCGCCGGCCGACTCCGCCGACCGGATCGTCACCCTGCTGGAGGACCCGGAGCTGCGGCGGCGGATGGGGGAGCGGGGCCGGGCGTGGGTCGAGGAGAAGTGGCGCTGGGACCTGTTGGCGGAGGAGCTGAAGCGGCTGCTGTGACGCCGGGCGGGGCGGCGGGCGGTGTGGCGGCCACCGCCGGCGGGCGTCCCGGCCCCCATCCGCGAAGCCGCCGTCGCCGCCGCTCGGCCACCGCCGGCACACCGATGACACCGGATCGCCGGGACGCGCGGGATGCCGGGGAGGCCCGGGCGGCCGCGAACCGCCGGTAGTGCCGGATCCCCGGGGACCTCCGGGGACGCCGGGCCCCCCGGGCGTCGCCGAACGGCACCGTCCACCGTTACCGCTTCTTCGCGGGGGCAGGACCTTCACCGGCGACTGGCGCGTACCACCCGCTGAGCGGCGGGCTCGGGCCCCGGTGGCCCCGGGGCGCTCCGGGCGTGGACGCGGCCGAGGGAGCCCTCGTCGCGGGCTCCCTCGGCCGAGTCCACCCGTTCGTGGCGGTCACGGCCCTGGCGAGCGGACCACCGCCCGGGCCGTCGCGGGACGCTCAGGCGCGGTAGATCGCCTCGATCTCGTCCGCGAAGTCCTTCGCCACCACGGTGCGCTTCAGCTTCAGCGACGGCGTGATGTGACCGGCCTCCTCCGTGAACTGGGAGGTCAGAACGCGGAACTTCCGCACCGACTCCGCCTTGGAGACCGCCGCGTTGCCGTCGTCCACGGCCCGCTGCACCTCCGCCAGCAGGTCCGGGTCCTCGCGCAGCGACGCCGCCGTCGAGCCGGCCGGCTTGCCGCGCTCGGCGGCCCAGCGGCCCAGGAACTCCTCGTCGATGGTGACGAGCGCGCCCACGAACGGGCGGCCGTCGCCGACCACCATGCACTCCGCGACCAGCGCGTGGCCGCGGATGCGGTCCTCGATCACCGCGGGGGCGACGTTCTTGCCGCCCGCGGTGACCAGGATCTCCTTCTTGCGGCCCGTGATGGCGAGGTAGCCGTCCTCGTCCAGCGTGCCGATGTCCCCGGTGTGGAACCAGCCGTCGGCCAGCGCCTCGGCGGTCGCCGTCTCGTTCTTCCAGTAGCCCGAGAAGACGTGCTCGCCGTGGATGAGCACCTCGCCGTCGTCCGCTATCCGCACCACGGAACCCGGCAGCGGCTGGCCCACAGTCCCGATCTTGGGGCGGTCGTACGGGTTGAACGCGGTCGCCGCGCACGTCTCCGTCAGGCCGTAGCCCTCCAGGACGGTGAGACCGATGCCCCGGTAGAAGTGGCCCAGCCGCTCGCCCAGCGGCGCCCCGCCGGAGACGGCCGCCTGGCAGCGCCCGCCCAGGACCGCGCGGAGCTTGCCGTAGACCAGCTTGTCGAAGACGAAGTGCTTCAGCTTCAGGCCCAGCGACGGGCCCTCGGGGCTGGACGTGGCGCGGCTGTACTCGATGGCCGTCTGCGCGGCCCTGTCGAAGATCTTGCCCTTGCCCTCCGCCTGCGCCTTGGCGCGCGCCGCGTTGTAGACCTTCTCGAAGACGCGCGGAACGCCCAGGATCAGCGTCGGCCTGAAGGCGGCCAGCTCGTCGGTGAGGTCCTTGATGTCCGGTACGCAGCCGAGGCGGATCGGCGCCAGGACGGAACCGACCTCGATGAGCCGCCCGAAGACGTGCGCGGCCGGGAGGAAGAGCAGCACCGAGCACTCGCCGGTGCGGAACAGCGGCTTGAGCCGCTCCACGACGTTGCCGCACTCGGCGAAGAAGTTGCGGTGGGTCAGGACGCAGCCCTTGGGGCGGCCCGTGGTGCCCGAGGTGTAGACGATCGTCGCGATGTCGTCCGCCTTGGCGGTCGACGTCGCCTCGTCGACGGTCTCGTCCGGAACGTCCGCCCCGGCGGCGGTCAGTTCCTCCACACCGCCCCGGTCCAGACGCCACACGTGCCGCAGCGCCGGGAGGTTCTCGCGCACGGACTCCACCGCGGCGGCGTGCGACCCGGTCTCCACGATCACCGCGACCGCGCCCGAGTCCCCCAGGATCCACTGCACCTGCTCGGCGGAGCTGGTCTCGTACACCGGCACCGTCACCGCGCCGACGCTCCAGATCGCGAAGTCCAGCTGCACCCACTCGTACCGGGTGCGGGAGATCAGGCCGACCCGGTCCCCCGGACGCACCCCCTTGGCGATGAGCCCCTTGGCGGCGGCACGGACCTCGGCGAGGAACCGGGTGGCGGTGACGTCCGTCCACGCGCCGTCCACCTTGCGGCCCATGACGGCGACGTCTGGGTGCTGAGCGGCATTGCGGCGGATGAGATCCGTCAGGTTGCCGTCCGTGGGGACCTCGTACAGGGCCGGAAGGCTGAACTCGCGCAAAACTGCTGCTCCTCATCGGGCGCCGGCGCCACGGCTCTGTGTGATGCACCGGTTGCGGTCCAAGATCGGGCAGGTGCTCGGTGGGGGCGAGCACGACTGGACTGCCCGGACGTTACCCACCAGTACGCGGTTCCCGATAGGGGCGTCGGCCAGATGTTCGCTGCGTCACACGTAAATGGCTGTACTTGACGCACAGTAGTCCACACCCGTCATGACTTGGAAGTAACCGCAGGTCCGACCCCCTATGGTGGGTTGCCATGCGAGGCATGAGGGTCAACGTGATCAGCGATGTGCACGGGAACGCCGAGGACCTGGCCAGGGCGGGAGACGGTGCCGACGCGCTGATATGTCTCGGTGACCTGGTGCTCTTCCTCGACTACCACGACCACTCACGCGGCATCTTCCCCGAGCTCTTCGGCATCGAGAACGCCGACCTGATCGTCGAACTGCGCACCGCCCGCCGCTTCGACGAGGCACGGCAGCTGGCCCGCCGCCTCTGGGCCGAGCTGGACATGGACCGCGAGACGGCCATCGAGGCCGCCGTGCGCCGGCAGTACGCCGCGTTGTTCGCGGCCTTCCCGACGCCGACCTACGCCACGTACGGCAACGTCGACATCCCCGGCCTCTGGCACGAGTACGCCGCCCCCGGCACCACCGTCCTGGACGGGCAGCGCATCGAGCTCGGCGGCCGGGTGTTCGGCTTCGTGGGCGGCGGGCTGCGCACCCCGATGCGTACGCCGTACGAGATCTCCGACGAGGAGTACGCGGCCAAGGTCGAGGCCCTGGGCGAGGTCGACGTGCTGTGCTCGCACATCCCGCCGGAGGTGCCGGACCTCACGTACGACACGGTGGCGCGCCGCTTCGAGCGCGGCAGCCGCGCCCTGCTCGACGCCATCCACCGCACCCGGCCCCGGTACGCGCTCTTCGGCCACGTCCACCAGCCGCTGACGCGGCGGATGCGGATCGGGCGGACCGAGTGCGTGAACGTGGGGCATTTCGCGTCGACGGGGCGGCCGTGGGCCCTGGAATGGTGAGGCCCGCCCACGCGATAGCCTTCACCCACAGGAACCCGGTACCGCACTGGAGGAGCCACGGCGATGGCGGAACACACCAGCTCGACCATTGACATCGAGGCGGCACCGGCCGACGTCATGGGAGTGATCGCCGACTTCGCCCGCTACCCGGAGTGGACCGGTGAGGTGAAGGAGGCGGAGGTCCTGGAGAAGGACGCCGCCGGCCGCGCCGAGAAGGTCCGTCTGCTGCTGGACGCCGGCGCCATCAAGGACGACCACACCCTGGCGTACACCTGGACCGGCGACCACGAGGTCGGCTGGACGCTGGTCAAGTCCCAGATGCTCCGTGCCCTGGACGGCTCCTACCGCCTCAGGCCGCTGGACGGCGGCACCCGCACCGAGGTGACGTACCAGCTGACGGTGGACGTCAAGATCCCCATGCTGGGCATGATCAAGCGCAAGGCCGAGAAGGTCATCATCGACCGCGCCCTGGCGGGACTGAAGAAGCGCGTCGAGTCCGCCCCCGCCTCCTCCTGACTCCGGCACGCCCCGCCCCGGGCCCGGGGCGGCCGCTCCCGGGGCCGGGAAGTAGCGTGTCCCAGCATGCGAACCATCCTGGTCACCGGCCCCGGCGGCGCCGGGTGCACGACCGTCGCGGCCGCGACCGCCCTCGGTGGGGCCCGCCGGGGACAGCGGGTCCTGTTCCTGACCGGCGAGCGCGCGGTGCCCGACGGCTGGTTCGACGGTGGTGACCGTCCGGTCGTGCGCCGTATCGACTCCGGCGCCCGCTTCCGCGACGAGTTCCTGGCCGTCCAGGAGCGCGCCACCACCGCCCTCGGGCTGCTCGGCGCCACCCCGCTCGCCGGCGAGGAGCTCACCGAGCTGCCCGGCAGCGACCGGTTCGCGCTGCTGAGCGCCCTGCGGGAGGCCGCCGCCGAGGACTGGGACCTGGTCGTCGCCGACATGCCGCCCGTCCTCGACGCCGTCGCCGTACTGGCCCTGCCCGAGCAACTCCGCCGCTACCTGCGCCGCCTCCTGCCGCCCGAACGGCAGGCCGCCCGCGCGCTGCGGCCGATGCTCGCCCAGCTCGCCGGCGTACCGATGCCCGCCGAGTGGCTGTACGGGGCGGTCGCCCGCAAGGACGCCGAACTCGCCGCCGTCCAGGCCGTGATCGAGGACCCGGCGACCACCGTCCGGCTGGTCGCCGAACCGGGCCCGGCCGCCGCCCGCACCCTGCGCACCGCCCGCGCCGGACTGGCCCTGTACCGCCTCGCCACCGAGCCGGCCGTCGCCAACCGGATGCTGCCCACCGAGTCCCCCGACCCCTGGCTGGCCGGTCTCGCCGCGCAGCAGCAGACGCACGTCAAGGCCATGGGCGAGGCGCACGAGCTGCCTCACCTCGGCCACGAGCCCCGGACCGCCGAGGACCTCACGCGGCTCGAACCCCCCGCCGCCCCGCCGGCCCCCGCGCCGGACTGGACCGTGGAGGACCGGCGGGAACCCGACGGCGTCCTGGTCTGGCGCATCGCCCTGCCCGGCGCGGCCAAGCCGGACCTCGGCCTCGTCCGCCGCGGCGACGAACTGGTGCTGACGACCGGTCCCTTCCGCCGCGTCGTCCCGCTGCCGTCCGCCCTCCGCCGCTGCACCGTCTCCGGGGCGGCACTCGACGACGGAGCGCTGAGCGTCCGCTTCGTACCCGACCCGGATTTGTGGCCCCGCACGCGGTAACGTCGGGGGTATCACCCACGCTGCCGCAGGAGTACGCCATGAGCGATGGCACCCAGCATCCCGACGCCGACGCCTGGGCGAAGGCCTGCGCCGAGGACCTGGCCGCGGAGAAGGCCCGCCGCCGCGGCACCGAGGGCCCGCCGCCGGGCAACGCCGCCGAGGAGCTGCGCAAGCTCGTCGACGCGGTCGCCGACAAGGTCTCCTCACTGCGCACCCCGCTGCTCGGCATGGGCGCCCAGGACGCCGTACAACAGCTCGTCAGCCAGGCGAAGGCCGCCGTCGAGCCGGTCATCGAGCGGAACCCGCAGGTCTTCGACCACCTCGCGGCCGCCGGCAACGAACTGCTCGCCGCCTACCGCTCCGCCGTCGAGGGCCAGGAGCGCCGATGGACCCGCGGCCCCGACGCCCCTCCGCCCACGCGCGCGAAGCGGGAGGACGACGGTCCTGACCCGACCGAGCACATCGACCTGGACTGACACCGGGTACGGTGGCCCGTAGCGGGGCTCGACCGAAAACTGAGGGACACATGGGACTCACCATCGGCGTCGACATCGGCGGCACGAAGATCGCGGCCGGAGTGGTCGACGAAGAGGGCACGATCCTCGACACCCACAAGGTGCCCACCCCGCCGACCGCCGAAGGCATCGTCGACGCGATCTGCGCGGCCGTCTCCGAGGCCGGCAAGGGTCATGACATCGAGGCGGTCGGCATCGGTGCCGCGGGGTACGTGGACGACAAGCGCGCCACGGTCCTCTTCGCCCCGAACATCCAGTGGCGGCACGAGCCGCTCAAGGACAAGGTCGAACAGCGCGTCGGCCTGCCGGTGGTCGTGGAGAACGACGCGAACGCCGCGGCCTGGGGCGAGTACAAGTTCGGTGCGGGCAAGGGCCACGAGGACGTCATCTGCATCACGCTCGGCACCGGCCTCGGCGGCGGCATCATCATCGGCAACAAGCTGCGCCGCGGCCGCTTCGGCGTGGCCGCCGAGTTCGGTCACATCCGGGTCGTCCCGGACGGCCTGCTGTGCGGGTGCGGCAGCCAGGGCTGCTGGGAGCAGTACGCGTCGGGCCGCGCCCTCGTGCGGTACGCCAAGCAGCGCGCCCACGCCACCCCGGAGAACGCCACGATCCTGCTCGGGCTCGGTGACGGCACCCCCGCGGGCATCGAGGGCAAGCACATCTCGGAGGCCGCCCGCCAGGGCTGCCCCGTCGCCGTCGACTCGTTCCGCGAGCTGGCCCGCTGGGCCGGCGCGGGCCTGGCCGACCTGGCCTCGCTGTTCGACCCGTCGGCGTTCATCGTGGGCGGCGGCGTCTCGGACGAGGGCGAGCTGGTCCTCGGCCCGATCCGCAAGTCGTTCCGGCGCTGGCTGATCGGCGGCCAGTGGCGGCCGCACGCCCAGGTGCTCGCCGCCCAGCTGGGCGGCGAGGCCGGTCTGGTCGGCGCCGCCGACCTGGCCCGCCAGGGCTGACCCACCCCGCTCGTACGACGGTGCCCGCCGCGTCCTCGCCCGGATGCGGCGGGCACCGTCATATCGTGCTCGTATGCCGCTCACCGAACTGCCCGACTCGTGCACCGAGGCGGACGGTTCCGCCGTGGTCCGGGTGCTCAGCTACAACATCCGCTCGATGCGGGACGACGAGGACGCGCTGGCGCGCGTGATCCGGGCCTGCGCGCCGGACCTCGTCCTCGTCCAGGAGGCGCCCCGCTTCTTCCGCTGGCGCAAGCACGCCGCCCGGCTCGCCGCCAGGAGCGAGCTGCTGGTGCTGGGCGGAGGCGCGACCGCGTCCGGACCGCTGCTGCTGTGCTCACCGCGGGTGACCGTCGAGCGCGCCGAGGACATTCTGCTGCCGCTCACCCCCGGTCTGCACCGGCGGGGCTTCGCGACCGCGGTCGTACGGATCGGGGGTGCCCGGCTCGGGCTGCTCAGCTGCCATCTGAGCCTCCAGGCGCGGGAGCGGTACGACCAGGCCGGGATGCTCCTGGAACGGCTGGCCGCCCTCGACGTACCGCACGCGGTCGCGGCCGGCGACATCAACGAGGGGCCCGGGGGGCGCTCGTTCCGGCGGTTGGCCGCCGAACTCCAGGACTGCCGGGCCGTACGGCCCTGGGGCGGCGAGCACACCTCGACCCCCGGCGACCCGCACCAGCGCATCGACGCGGTCTTCGCCACCAAGGGCATCGAGGTGCTGGGCTGCGGTGTCCCGCGCCCCCAGGACCTGCCGGGCGTCACGGACGCCGATCTACGGGCCGCCACGGACCACCTCCCGGTGCTCGCGGCGCTCCGCGTACCGGCCGGGGCCTAGTGCCGGGCCCCGGCCGGATCAGACGACCGCTCCCCGGCCCGGGTCGTCGCCGTCCTCCTCGTCACCGCTCCGCATCCGCGCCACCAGGGTGGCGAAGCCGCCCAGGAAGCCGCCGATGCACAGCGTGGTGAGCCACCAGGTCATGTCCCACCGCAGTATCACGGCGAGCAGCATCAGCACCGGGCCGCCGATGACCCCGAGCCAGGCGAACTTGGCGGTCGTGTCGGCCTCCGGCAGCGGCGGCGGCTCCGGCGGCACGAAGTGGCCCTCGTCGGTGTCGTCGAGGTCGTCGTCCTTCGCCTCGGCCACCTCGTAGTCGCGCGGGCCGCCCGTGCTCACTCCCGGGGCGAACACCACCGAGCCGCCCAGCGGCTTTTCCGGCTTCCCCGGCTCCGCCGACGTGCCCTCGGGTACGTCGTTGACGTCGTCCTCCAGCAAGGCAAGGTCCTCGATCGGCTTGAACGGCTTGGCGCCGGGCGGGTCCGCCGGTTCCTCACCGTACCCGGCGACGATCGCGGCCCAGGCCGCCTCCTCGTCGAACGGCTGCTCGTCCCGCTTGTCCGAGTCGTGCTGTTCAGCCACCGGTCGTGCTCCCTCCCCGGGCCTCCGGCATGGGGGACCCCAACGTGCCGGTACTCGGAGCGAGCCGGCCGACGAACGCGTAGCTCTCCTCGAAGATCCGCTCCGCGTCGTGGTCCAACGTCGCCACGTGGTAGCTCTGTTCCAACAGGATCTCCCGGACGTCCGTGGAGGAGATCCGGCTGAGGATCCGCGCCGAGTCGGCGGGCGGCACGACATGGTCCTGCGGGCTGTGCAGCAGCAGCACCGGCTGGGTGACCTGCGGGAGCTCCGCGTCCACCATCCGGAAGAAGCGCCGCACCGAGTGGGCCGCGTGCAGCGGCACCCGGTCGTAGGCGAGCTCCTTCACGCCCTCTTTGGCGATGTCGCTCGCGATACCGGGCTGCGACGGCACGAGGTGGCGCACGACGGGCAGCGCGTGGGCCGCGAGCCCGTGGACCTTGTTGGCCGGGTTCACCAGCACGAGGCCCGCCACCCCGTCCCCGTGCTTGGCGGCGAGCCGCAGCGACAGCGCCCCGCCCATGGACAGGCCGAAGACGAAGACCGGCCGGCACCGCTCCCGCAGCGCCCGCAGCTCGCGGTCGACCTCGGCGTACCAGTCCTGCCAGCCGGTGACCTGCATGTCCTGCCAGCGCGTGCCGTGCCCGGGAAGCAGCGGCAGGGACACGGTGAGGCCACGCTCGGCCAGATGTTCGGCCCAGGGGCGCAGCGACTGCGGCGAACCGGTGAAGCCGTGACAGAGCAGCACGCCGACCTCTCCGCCCTCATGGCGGTACGGCTCGGCTCCAGGGAGGACCGGCACCGGGGTCTCCTGTTCGGGGGTTCGATGGGTCTCGGGAAGGTGTACTTCACCGTACGCGACCGGGCTGACACCGACCAGATCCGTCGCCGCCCGCGCCCGGCCGCGCGAGGATCCCCGCGCGGGCCCTCGCGCGGCCGGGCGCGGAAGCGGGGGCGCCACACGGGTTAAGGTCTGATCGACGGAACACAGGAGGCATTCGAGTTGATCTACGGCGCAATGAAGTTCTCCATCGGAGGGTCGCTGAAGCTGGCCTTCAGGCCCTGGGTGGAGGGCCTCGAGAACATTCCCGCCGAGGGGCCGGCGATCCTCGCGAGCAACCACCTCTCGTTCTCGGACTCCTTCTTCCTGCCGGCGGTCCTGGACCGCAAGGTGACCTTCATCGCGAAGGCCGAGTACTTCACCTCGCCCGGAGTGAAGGGGAAGCTCACCGCCGCGTTCTTCAAGGGCGTCGGCCAGCTGCCGGTGGACCGCTCGGGCGCGCGTGGCGCGGGTGAGGCCGCGATCAGGAGCGGTATCGAGGTCATCGAGCGCGGTGAGCTCTTCGGCATCTACCCGGAGGGCACCCGGTCGCCCGACGGCCGGCTCTACCGCGGCAAGCCCGGCGGCCTCGCGCGCGTGGCGCTGGCCACCGGCGCGCCGGTGATCCCGGTCGCCATGATCGACACCGAGAAGATCCAGCCGCCCGGCAAGGTCGTCCCCAAGCTGATGCGCCCGGGGATCCGGATCGGCAAGCCCCTGGACTTCAGCCGGTACCAGGGCATGGAGGGCGACCGCTTCATCCTGCGCTCGGTCACCGACGAGGTGATGTACGAGATCATGAAGCTCTCCGGTCAGGAGTACGTCGACATCTACGCCACGGCCGCCAAGCGACAGATCGCCGACGCGGAGAAGGCCGCCAAGGAGGCGGCCAAGGAAGCCGCCAAGGAGACGGCGAAGGCCGGGCGCGAGCGGTCCGGCGCGTAACCGCGTCGTCCGACCAGGGGTGGGGTTGGGGAAGTTGGCCAAGCGCGAGCGCGTCGTCCGCATGTCCGTCGAACAGCCGCTGTGGCGGGCGCTGACCGCGTACCGCGTCCTCACCATGGGGTACGCGGTGCTGCTCTTCGTCTTCACCCGGGAGCAGTTCGAGCGGCCCTGGGTCGCCGTGGGGTTCCTCGCCGTCATGTCCGTCTGGACGCTGGTCACGCTGCCCAAGGTGGCCGGTGCCGCCGGCTGCACCAAACGCTTCCTGGTCGCCGACCTGACCGTCGCCCTCACCGGCATCCTGCTGACGCCCCTCGCCGACGTGCACGCCCGGACGTTCGACGGGCCGACGCTGCCGGGCATCTGGACGGCCGGTTCGGTCCTCGCGTACGCCATCAAGGGCGGCTGGCGCTGGGCCGCCTTCGCCTCGTCCCTGGTCGCCGTCGCCAACATCGTCGAGCGCGGCCACCCCAGCCGGGACACCCTGCACAACGTGCTGCTGGTGTGGGTCGCCTCCATAGCGATCGGTTACGTCGTCGAGGTCGCCCGCGCCTCCGAACGGACCCTCGCGCGCGCCCTGGAGATCGAGGCGGCCACCCGCGAGCGGGAGCGGCTGGCCCGCGACATCCACGACTCGGTCCTCCAGGTGCTGGCCATGGTCCAGCGCCGGGGCACGGCCCTGGGCGGCGAGGCCGCCGAGCTCGGCCGGATGGCGGGGGAGCAGGAGATCGCGCTGCGCACCCTGGTCGCGGGAGGCCTGACCCGTGCCTCGCACGTGTCGGAGGACGTGTCGCTGGGCGCCGTCGTCCGCGAGGTCGAGGAGCCCGACGACGAGGGCCCCGCCGACCTGCGCTCCCTGCTCGCCCGGCACGCGGGGGCCAGGGTCACCTTCTCGGAGCCCGGCGCCCCGGTGCTGCTGGCGCCCGCCGCGGCGCGCGAGCTGGCGGCCGCTGTCGGTGCCGCCCTGGACAATGTCCGCAGCCACGCGGGCGAGGCCGCCCGGGCGTGGATCCTGCTGGAGGACTGGCCGGACGAGGTGATCGTGACGGTACGGGACGACGGGCCGGGCATCCCGGAGGGGCGGCTCGCACAGGCCGAGGGCGAGGGACGGCTCGGCGTCGCGCAGTCCATCCGGGGCAGGCTCCGCGACCTGGGGGGCAGCGCCGAGCTGATATCGGTGCCCGGGCAGGGCACAGAAGTCGAACTGAAGGTTCCACGGGGGAAGGCAGGGAAATGAGCGAGCAGCGGATCAAGGTGATGGTGGTCGACGACCACCCGATGTGGCGGGACGCGGTCGCCCGCGACCTGGCGGAGGCCGGGTTCGACGTGGTCGCCACGGCCGGGGACGGCGAGCAGGCCGTGCGCCGCGCCCTGGCCGCCGGCCCCGACGTGCTGGTCCTCGACCTGAACCTGCCCGCCAAACCGGGCGTCCAGGTCTGCAAGGAACTCGTCGGTGCCAACCCCTCCCTGCGGGTGCTGGTGCTGTCCGCGAGCGGCGAGCACGCCGACGTACTGGAAGCGGTGAAGTCCGGCGCGACCGGGTACCTGCTGAAATCGGCCAGCACCGACGAGTTGCTCGACGCCGTGCGGCGGACGGCCGCCGGTGACCCGGTCTTCACACCGGGCCTCGCCGGTCTCGTCCTCGGCGAGTACCGCCGCCTGGCTTCGGAGCCGCTGCCGGCCGCCGACCGGGACGAGCCGAAGGCCCCGCAGCTCACCGAGCGCGAGACCGAGGTGCTGCGGCTGGTCGCCAAGGGCCTCAGCTACAAGCAGATCGCCGAGCGTCTGGTCATCTCGCACCGCACCGTGCAGAACCACGTGCAGAACACCCTCGGCAAGCTGCAGCTCCACAACCGGGTCGAGCTGGTGCGGTACGCGATAGAGCGCGGCCTCGACGACGCCTGACGCGTACCCCCGCCGCGCGCCCGGCCAGGGGCCGTCGAGGCGACCGCGCGGCCCCGGGCCGGTGGGCCCGGAGCCCTGCGCGGAGGCGGGCGTCTGCTCCGGCCGAGCCGTGTCCGCCGCCCCCCGCCGCGCCGGGCGCGCAGCCGCACGCGTACGGCTGCGCGCCCCGCAAGGGCGACTCACAAGCGCGACCAACAAGGGGCGACCCATGGCGAGGCGCCCCAGAGGGTGACCCATGGCGAGGCGCCCCACAGGGCTACCCACGGCGCGGCGGGCTCACCGGCGGGTGACGTCCAGCGCCCGCACCAGTTCACGCACGATCGACGCGCCCCGCAGCGTCAGCACCGACTCCGGGTGGAACTGCACACCGGCGAACCCCGGTCCGCGCAGCGCGTGCACCTCACCGGTCACCGGGTCGCGGCTCACCTCGACCCCCCGCGCCGCCAGCCCGGCGGCGGCTCCGTCGTCGCACCGGGCGGTGAAGCTGTTGTAGAAGCCGACCGTCTCCTCCGTGCCGAAGAGACCGATCCGCACCTGCGCGCCCTGGAAGGGCACCGCCTTGCGCACGATCGGCAGCCCCAGCTCGGCGGCGATCAGCTCATGGCCCAGGCACACGCCCAGCACCCCGTGACGGTGGCCGCGCACGAGTTCGGCGGCCAGCGCCCGCAGCGAACGCATCCTCGGCTCGGCCGCGTCGCCGGGGTCGCCGGGGCCGGGCCCCAGCACCACCGGCCCCTCGTGCGCGAGGGCCGCCTCCCGCAGCCCCGGCTCGTCGAACCGGCGGACCGTGACCCGCAGGCCCGAGGCGCGGAGCAGGTGCGCCAGCATCGCGGTGAACGTGTCCTCGGCGTCGACCACCAGCGCGTGGCCGGTCAGCCGGGCCACCGGCTCCCGCATCTTCAGCCAGAACGGCGCCAGGTCCGCCCGGCGCGCGTCCAGAGCGGCCCGTACCCGCGGGTCGTCGGCCAGCCGGGGCCGTACGGCTTCCTCACGCGACCGCTCGGGACGCACCCCCAGCGCCGCCAGGACCCCCGCCGCCTTGGCGTGCGTCTCGGCGACCTCGCCCTCCGGGTCGGAGTGCCGCACGAGTGTGGCGCCGACCGGGACGCGCAGGTCACCGGTGGCGGAGATGTCGGCGGTACGGATGAGGATCGGCGAGTCGAGGGTCTGCGACCCGCCCGCGTCCTTGCCGAGCAGCGCCAGTGCCCCCGCGTAGTAGCCCCGGCCCCCGCGCTCGTGCCGCTCGATGACCCGGCAGGCGTTCTGGACGGGCGAGCCGGTCACCGTCGCCGCGAACATCGTCTCGCGCAGCACCTCGCGCACGTCGAGCGACGTCCGGCCCCGCAGCTCGTACTCGGTGTGCGCGAGGTGCGCCATCTCCCTGAGCCGGGGACCGATCACCACCCCGCCCATGTCGCCGACCGTGCACATCATCTTGAGCTCCTCGTCCACCACCATGGAGAGCTCGTCGGTCTCCTTGCGGTCGGCGAGGAAGCCCAGCAGGCCGTCGGCGGTGGGGCCGCCCGCCGGATAGCGGTAGGTGCCGCTGATCGGGTTCATCACGACGGTCCCGCCCGCCGGTCGCCCACCGCCGTCCTCGAGCGGGAGCGCGTCGCGCTCGCCCCTCCCGCCGCCCGACATCCGGACGTGCACCTCCGGGCTCGCCCCCACCAGGGTGCGCTCCCCGGTGTGCACGGCGAACGTCCAGTACGCGCCCCGTTCCCCGGCCAGCAGCCGCCGGAACAGCGCCAGCGCGTCCCGCCGGCCGAACCCGGGGATCCGCCCCGTGTACGTGCGGCGGATGACGAAGTTCGCCCCCTCGCCGCGCCCGATCTCGTCCTCGATGACACGGCGCACGGTCCGGGCGTACTCCTCGTCGGACACGTCGAAGGCGCCGCCCTCGACCGTCACGTCGTGCGCCGGGAGCTGCTCCAGCGCCGCCGCGAGGGGCATCTCGTACGCCTCGTCGGCGACCAGCACCGACAGCGGCGTGCCGTCGTCGCGTACGTCGAAGCCCCGTTCCCGCAGCTGGCGAAAGGGCACCAGGGCGAGGGCCGGCCGGTCCCCGACGGGGATGTCGGCCAGGCGTTCCGCCTCGTGCACGGCGCCGATCAGCACCTCGACGGTGTCGTGGTCGCGGCCGGGGGTGCGGCGGCGCAGCAGTGCGAAGGGCGGGCAGGAATCGTCGTCGAGCAGGCGGCTCAGGTCGAGGTCCATGTGAAGCGTTCCTTCCGGGTGGAGAACCAGGTGGAGAGGAACGGCCCCGCGCAAACGGAAGAAGGCCGCCCTCCGGGCGGCCTTCGCGTGTGTCGGTGTACGCGCAGTCAGTGGGCCGCCGGATGAGCGGTCCACCACCAGTTCTGGGTCGAGTGCGCGAACATGGCCGCACCCTACCGCACGGGATCCCGGGAAGTTCAAGATTCTCGTCTCATCAGGTGAGCGGCCAGATGGACGAATGGGAACAGGCCGTAAGGTTGTCCACGTGACCGTGAACGCTAAGCCCACCGTGACAGGTGGCAACACCTGGCGAGACCTTCCCGCGGCGCAGCAGCCCGAGTACCCCGATGCCGAGGCTCTGCGCGATGTGATCGCGGACCTCGAGTCGTATCCGCCGCTCGTCTTCGCGGGCGAGTGCGACCAGCTGCGCGCCCGGATGGGAGCCGTCGCCAGGGGCGAGGCGTTCCTGCTCCAGGGCGGCGACTGCGCCGAGGCCTTCGACGCCGTGTCGGCCGACCACATCCGTAACAAGCTCAAGACCCTGCTCCAGATGGGCGCCGTGCTGACGTACGCCGCGTCCGTTCCCGTCGTGAAGGTGGGGCGGATCGCGGGCCAGTACTCCAAGCCGCGCTCCAAGCCGGTCGAGACCCGTGACGGGGTGACGCTGCCGACGTACCGCGGCGACTCCGTCAACGGCTTCGCCTTCACCGAAGAGGCGCGGATCCCGGATCCGGAGCGGCTCAAGCGCATGTACCAGGCGTCCGCCTCGACGCTGAACCTGGTGCGCGCCTTCACCACCGGCGGCTACGCCGACCTGCGCCAGGTCCACGCCTGGAACCAGGACTTCGTGAAGTCGTCGCCGTCGGGCCAGCGCTACGAGCAGCTGGCGCGGGAGATCGACAACGCGCTGAACTTCATGAAGGCCTGTGGCACCGACCCGGCCGAGTTCCGCACGGTCGAGTTCTTCGCCTCGCACGAGGCGCTGCTGCTGGACTACGAGTCGGCGCTGACCCGCGTGGACTCCCGGACCGGGCAGTTGTACGACACCTCGGGCCACATGGTCTGGATCGGTGAGCGCACGCGTCAGCTCGACGGGGCGCACATCGAGTTCGCGTCGCGGATCCGCAACCCGATCGGCATCAAGCTCGGCCCGACGACCACGGTCGACGAGGCGCTGACGTACGTCGACCGCCTCGACCCCGAGCGGGAGCCGGGCCGGCTGACCTTCATCGTCCGGATGGGTGCCGACAAGGTCCGCGACAAACTGCCGGAGCTGGTCGAGAAGGTCACCGCGTCCGGTGCCACCGTGGCCTGGGTGACCGACCCGATGCACGGCAACACCTTCGAGGCCGCCTCCGGCCACAAGACGCGCCGCTTCGACGACGTGCTCGACGAGGTCAAGGGCTTCTTCGAGGTCCACAAGGAGCTGGGCACTCACCCCGGCGGCATCCATGTGGAGCTGACCGGTGACGATGTCACCGAGTGCGTGGGCGGCGGCGACGAGATCTTCGTCGACGACCTGCACCAGCGCTACGAGACGGCCTGCGACCCCCGGCTCAACCGCAGCCAGTCCCTGGACCTGGCGTTCCTGGTGGCGGAGATGTACCGCGACCAGTGACCGGTGACCGGGTGGCTTCTGGCCGGTGATCCTGGCTGAAAAAGCCCTTGACGCACCGATGGGGCGTGGATCCATGTGATCCACGCCCCATCGGCGTTTACCGGGCTTTTGCGCGTCGCGGGCACCGGGTAAGGTTAGGTTAACCTCACCGATCAAGGCGGGGTTCCCAGTCCGACCCCGTCGATCCCGCAGGGAGGTGAACCGCGTGTACGTCTGCTCGTGCTTCGGTGTCACCGAGAAGCAGGTCAAGGCACACGCGGACGCCGGTGCCTGCACGCCCCGCCAGATAGCGTCGGCCTGCAAGGCGGGCACGGACTGCGGGTCCTGCGTACGCCGCATCCAGGCGATCCTCGGCCGGGGCAATTGCCCCCGGCGGGAGCTGGTGGACCAGGGCGCGCCGGCGCTCGCGTCCGCCGGGCCCGTGGATGCCGGGGACGCGGGGCTGACCGAAGCCGCCTGAGCCCCTGGGCGGCGGACGCGAACCGCTCAGGTCCCTCGGGTCCGGAGGGGCGGTGCCGCGTCCGGAGGGACGGAATCGGTGCGCGCGGGGCCCGGACGGGCGGGTCAGCTGTCCGGCTGCTCGACCAGCTGGGCGATGTAGAGCGCCTCGCCGAGCTTCTCGACCAGCTCCAGCTGGGTGTCGAGATAGTCGATGTGGTGCTCCTCGTCCGCCAGGATGGACTCGAAGATGTTCGCGGACGTGATGTCGCCCTTGTTGCGCATGACCTCGATGCCGCGCTTGAGCCGGTCGATCGCCTCCACCTCGACCTGCCGGTCCGCCTGGAACATCTCCGTGACCGTCTGGCCGACGCGGACGTGGAACAGCCGCTGGTAGTTCGGCAGGCCGTCGAGGAAGAGGATCCGGTCGGTCAGCACCTCGGCGTGCTTCATCTCGTCGAACGATTCCGCCCGGGTGTACTTCGCGAGCTTCGTCCACCCGAAGTTCTCCTGCATCTTGGCGTGCAGGAAGTACTGGTTGATCGCCGTCAGCTCGGCGGTGAGCTGCTCGTTGAGGAACTCGATGACCTCGGGGTCGCCCTGCATCGCAGAGGCTCCTTCCGCGCTGGTGAAAGGGGCAGATGTGGCGCAGTCTCGCACCGCCGGGCAGGAGCGTCCAGTAAGTGCATGCTTAGTAGGAGTTGCCCGAATGGCCCTCCTGCCTGGTCGTAATCACCCTTCCCGGTCTGTCACCATTGAGGCATGGGTCAGCCAGGGAGCGGGGAACACCGGGCAGCAGGGGAGTTCGAGCTTCCGCCGGGACAGCGACTCCAGCGCGGCTGGCCGGTCACCCACTACGGGCCGGTCCCCAAGTTCAAGCCCGACCGCTGGGAGTTCCGGGTCTTCGGCGCCACGGCGGGCGGCGACAAGCACTGCTGGAACCACGAGGAGTTCTCGGCGCTGCCGTTCTCGACGGTCCTGGCCGATCTGCACTGCGTGACGAAGTACAGCATGCTGGGGGCCGAATGGGGCGGGGTACCCGCCCGTACGGTCCTGGAACTGGCACCGCCGGCCGCCGACGTCACGCATGTGATGGTGTGGGCGGAGTACGGTTTCAGCGCGAACATGCGGCTGTCCGACTTCGCCTCGGACCGAACGATTTTCGCCACGCACAAGGACGGTGAGCTGCTCACCGCCGAGCACGGGTTCCCGCTGCGGCTCGTCGTGCCGCACCTGTACGCCTGGAAGGGGCCCAAGTGGGTCCGGGGCGTCGAGTACATGACCGCCGACCGCCGGGGCTTCTGGGAGGAGCGCGGCTATCACAACATCGGCGACCCGTGGAGGGAGCAGCGGTACTCCTACCAGGAGGAACCGGGGGACGGCCCCGAGCTCTGATACCCCTCAGTGGTATTGGTGCACCACCGCGTGCCCCTTGCCGCGGCCGATCATCCACTTGTTGACCGGTGTGGTGATCACGAAGGCGGCGAAGAGCGCGAAGGCGAGGACGCCCCAGAAGAACCCGTCGGTGAGATGCGCGTCCATGGCTCCCGGCCAGAGGGCGAGTACGCCGTTGTCGATCAGTTCCATGACGGTGATGGACAGCGTGTCGGCGGCGAGGGCCACGCGGAAGGCGGTCCGGAAGCCGACGCCGGCCTTGAGGACGCCGCGCAGGGTGAGCGCGTAGCCGAAGAAGAACGCCAGGGTGATGGCGAGCGCCATGGTCGGGACGGTGCTCCATCCCAGGGCCGTGCCGATGACCAGGCCGAGGACCTCGCCGATGGCGCAGCCGGTGAGGCAGTGCAGGGTGGCCTGGGCGGCCATCGACCAGCTGACCTTGCCGCCGGCGTGCTGGTGCTCATGTTGGTGATCTTGCTGCTGCTGGTGCTGCTGGTGCTCGACGTGTTCACCGTGCTGGGCGTGGTCGCCGTGCTTGGTGTGGTCGCCGTGCCCCGTGCGGCTTTCGTGCTCCATGAGAGCCCCCAAGGTCAAATGGCGGGAACGGTTCTTGCCGACAGCAAGAACCGTATACCCCCTAGGGGTATTCCTCAACTCTGTCGGAGTTTCTTGAGCCGTTCGATGTCGGCCGCGTGCCCTTCCTTCCCGCCGGGGGTCTCGATCACCAGGGGGACGCCGTCCGTCGCCGGGTGGCGCATCAGCTCGCGGAACGGATCCTCGCCGATGTGGCCCGCGCCGATGTTGGCGTGGCGGTCCTTGTGAGCGCCCACGACGTCCTTGGAGTCGTTGGCGTGGATGAGTTTCAGCCTGCCCTCGCCGACCGTCCCGACGAGCAGGTCGAGGGTCTGCCGTACGCCGTGCTCCCCGGTCAGGTCGTGCCCGGCCGCGAAGATGTGGCACGTGTCGAGGCAGACGCCCAGCCTGGGATGGGCGTCGAGGGCCTCGAAGTACGGGCCGAAGTCCCAGGTGCGGGAGCAGAGGGAGGCGCCCTGCCCGGCTGTCGACTCCAGCAGCAGGAACGGGTCGTCGTCGTGGTCGAGCTCGTCCAGCAGCGGCAGCAGGTGCGCGCGCACCTGGGCGAGGGCCTCCTGCCGGGGCCGGCCCCCGGTCGCCGAACCGGTGTGGACGACCACGCCCAGCGCGCCGATGTCCCGGGCGCGGCGCAACGAGTGCCGCAGGGACGCCACCGAGAACTCGACGGTCGCCTCCGTGTGCGAGCCGAAGTTGATCAGGTACGGCGCGTGGACGTACGCCGGTATGCCCTCGACGGCGCACTCCTCGCGGAACAGCTCGTCCTGGGCGGGGTTTCCGGCGGGGGTCGCCCAGCCGCGCGGATTGGCGACGAAGACCTGGACGGCTTCGGCGCCGATCTCCCGGGCGTAGGTGAGGCCGGTCTTGGCGAGGCCGCCGGCCACGGCGACATGGCCGCCGACCGCGTTGCGGGTACCCCCTGGACGAACGGAGCCGAGTCCTTGGGAGAACATGTGCTTCTAGAGTCCCTTGGTCTTGATGGTGATGGTGCTGCCCTCCGGGGCGCGGTCGCCGCCGTTGACGGACTGGCTCTCCACGGTGTCGCCGAGGAAGGGGAAGTTCTTCTCCACCTTCACCTCGAAACCGGCGTCCTGCAGCTCCCGCTCCGCGTCGTCGGCGTTCTTGCCGGTGACGTCGGGAACGCCGACCATACGGGGCCCCTTGGAGAGGGTCAGTGTGACCGTGTCGCCCTTGGCGGCCCGGCTGCCCTTGGCGAGGGACTGGCCGGCCACGCTGCCCGCCTCCTGCGCGGAGTGCATCCGCGCGGCGGCGATTTTCACGGTGAGCCCGGACTCCTCCAGCGTACGGGTCGCGTCCTCGACGCTGTCGCCGGTGACGTCCGGTACGTCGACGGGGGCGCCCTTGCTGAGGACGAGGGCGACCGCGGAGTCAGGGTTGCGCTCGGTGCCCGCGCCGGGGTCGGTGCTGATCACGGTCCCCTGCTGGAACTCCCGGCTGAACGCCTTGGTGACCTTGCCCTGGGCGAGTCCGGCCTCGGTGAGCTCGCGCCTG
Organism: Streptomyces gobitricini; assembly: GCF_039532985.1. Classification (NCBI taxonomy): domain Bacteria; kingdom Bacillati; phylum Actinomycetota; class Actinomycetes; order Kitasatosporales; family Streptomycetaceae; genus Streptomyces; species Streptomyces gobitricini. The sequence goes on from NZ_BAAASR010000014.1 coordinate 141,570, forward strand.
GCGTCGGCGAGGGGCAGACCCTTCAGGTTCGGGACCTTCACCGTCTCGGGGCCGCGGGAGATGGTGAGGGTCACCGAGCCGTTGCCGCGGATGCGCTCGCCGGGAGCGGGGTCGGCGGCCATCACCGTGCCCCGTTCGTACGCGGTGCTGTAGTCGCGCTCGACGGCCTTGACGGCCAGCCCGGCGTCGGTGAGCCGCTTCTCGGCCTCCGCCTGGGTCTGTCCGAGCACGGTGGGGACCCGGGTGAACTGCCCCGAGTTGATGTACCAGACACCCGCGCCGACGCCCAGGACCAGCAGCACGGCGACGAGGGCGGCGATCCCGCCGCGGCGGGCGTTGCCGAGACGGGGACGAGCCGGGCGACCCGTCTGCGGCACCGCCGCGGGACCGGGCCGCGGGGGCATGGTGAGCCGGCTGGTGCGCTGGACGCCGTCGCCCTCACCCGGCAGGGGGCGCGCGATCACCCTGGTGGGGTCCTCGGAGCCGCCGTCGGCCCCGCCGTCGGGCTCCGCACGGACCTGCGGCGGGACCAGGTCGAGCTGCTCGTCGCCGAGCGTCGCGCGTGCCTCGCGGGCCTGGGCGAGGAGCGCCACCGCGTCCTGCGGGCGGATCTCGGGGTTGCGCGCGGTGGCGCTCGCCACCAGCTCGTCCAGCTCGACCGCGAGGCCGGGGACGGCGGCGGAGGGCGCCGGGACGTCGGTGTTCAGGTGCCGGTGGAGGACCTGGGCGGGCGTGTCGCCCGCGTGCGGCTTGGCGCCGGTCAGCATCTCGTACAGGACGACACCGCAGGCGTACACGTCCGCGCGGGTGTCGGCGGTGCCGTGCTCGATCTGCTCGGGCGCCAGGTACGACACGGTGCCGAGGACGGAGCCGGTGGTGTGGGTGACCGCGCCGACGGCCCGGACGAGCCCGAAGTCGGCGACCTTGACCCGGCCGTCGTCCCCTATGAGGACGTTCTCGGGCTTCATGTCGCGGTGGATGAACCCGGCCCGGTGCGCGGCCCCCAGCGCGGCGAGCACCGGCTCCAGGATGTCCAGCGCGGCCCGGGGCTGGAGGGCGCCGCGCTCGCGCAGCACGTCGCGGAGGGTGCACCCGGCGACGTACTCCATCGCCAGGTACACGTACGCCCCGTCGGCGCCCTGGTCGAACACGCCCACCACATTGGGGTGCGACAGGCGTGCCACGGACTTGGCCTCGCGGATGAACCGCTCCACGAACGTCGCGTCGGTGGCCAGGGCGGGGTGCATCACCTTCAGGGCGAGCTCCCGGTCGAGCCGGGTGTCGAGGGCCCGGTAGACCGTGGCCATGCCACCGACGGCGATGCGCGTGTCGACCCGGTAGCGGCCGTCGAGCAGCTGGCCGACGAGGGGGTCGTGCAGGGTCGTATCCACCTGCCCGAGTCTACGAGCCCCTACCGACACCCCCGCCGCCCCGTCCCCGCCCCGGTGCCGTCCCGGGGCCGTCCTGTGACATGGCGCGGCGCCCGGCCCCGCGGAGCGGGCGCCCGAGCCGCGGAGCGGCGGCTTCCCGGGCGCCGTGCGGCCGCGCCGGTGTCAGAACGCCGGCCGCTCCGGGTCCAGCTCCGCCCGGCCCTCCACGGGCGAGGAGGCCTCCGCGAAGTGCCGGCGCGGAATCCGCCCCGCCCGGTACGCCAGGCGGCCCGCCTCCACCGCGTGCCGCATCGCCTCGGCCATCAGCACGGGCTCCTGGGCCCGCGTCACCGCCGACGCCAGCATCACGGCCGCGCACCCCAGCTCCATCGCCAGGGCCGCGTCGGACGCCGTGCCGGCACCCGCGTCCAGGATCACCGGCACGCGCGCGTGCTCCACGATCAGCTGGAAGTTGTGCGGGTTGCGGATGCCGAGGCCCGAGCCGATGGGCGACCCCAGCGGCATGACCGCCGCACACCCGACGTCCTCCAGCCTGCGGGCCAGCACCGGGTCGTCGTTCGTGTACGGCAGCACCGTGAAACCGTCGTCGACCAGCGTCTCGGCGGCGTCGAGCAGCTCGATCGGGTCGGGCAGCAGGGTCCGCTCGTCCGCGACGACCTCCAGCTTGATCCACTCCGTCCCGAGTGCCTCCCGCGCGAGCCTGGCCGTGAGAACGGCCTCGCCCGCCGTGAAGCAGCCCGCCGTGTTCGGCAGCACCCGGATGCCGAGCCTGTCCAGGACGGACAGGACGGAGCCCTGCACGGTCGGGTCGAGGCGGCGCATCGCCACGGTCGTCAGCTCGGTGCCGCTGGCGGTCAGGGAGCGTTCCAGCACGTCGAGGCTGGGCGCCCCGCCCGTACCCATGATCAGCCGGGAGTCGAACGTGGTCCCGGCGATGGTGAGACGGTCGTCGGCCATCGTTCAGCCCCCCTGGACCGCGGTGAGGACCTCGACCCGGTCGCCCTCGCCGAGGACGGTCGCCGACCACCGGCCGCGCGGGACGACGGTCTCGTTGACGGCGGCGGCGACCCCGGAGGGCGCCGTGGTGAGCGTCGCGACCAGGGCGTCGAGGGTGGTCGGGCCGGCGAGCCGCCGGGCCTCGCCGTTGACGGAGACGTTCATGACACTCCTGCCGGAGAGAGGGACGGGGTGGTGGACGGGGACCGGAAGCGGGCCGGGGTGAAGGCGCGGGCCTCCTGCGGCAGCTCCCCGGTGGTCAGCACGGTGGCCATGGCGTCCCCGGTGACGGGGGTCAGCAGGACCCCGTTGCGGTAGTGGCCGGTCGCCAGGTGCAGGCCGGGCAGCGCCGTGGGGCCGAGCATGGGGGCGTTGTCGGGGGAGCCGGGCCGCAGTCCCGCGCGGGTCTCGGTCAGGGGGAGCTCGGTGATCCCGGGGACCAGCTCGTGCGCGTCCCGCAACAGCTCGTACACCCCGCCCGCGGTGACCGTGGTGTCCCAGCCGAGCTCCTCGCTCGTCGCCCCTACGACCAGCTCGCCGTTCTCGCGCGGCACCAGGTACACGTGGCTGCCGCGCACGACGGCCCGGACCGTGCGGCTCAGGAAGGGCGCGTAGGCGCGGGGCACCGACAGCCGCAACACCTGCCCCTTGACCGGTCGTACCGGCGGCAGCGCCTCCTCCGGTACGCCGCCGAGCCGGCCACTCATGCTGCCGGCCGCCAGCACCACCTGGCCCGCGGCCAGTTCCGCGCCGTCGTCCAGCAGCACTCCCGCCGCTCGCTCCCCGGCCACGAGCAGCCGCTCCGCCCGGGCACGGTGGACCACCACTCCGGACCGCTCGCACGCGGCCACCAGGGCGGCCGCCAGCCGTCGCGGATCGACCTGGTGGTCGCCGTCCACCCGCAGGCCGCCGCGCACGCCGGGTGCCAGCATGGGCTCCAGGCGGCGGCATTCGCGGCCGGTCAGCCACTCCGAGGCGAGGCCCGAGCGGTCCTGCAGGGCGTGGAGCTCCCGCAGGTGGGCGCGGTCGTCGGCGTCCAGGGCGACGGCAAGGGTGCCGCACGCGCGGTAGCCGACGTCCATGCCGCCGGCCGCCTCCTGGAGTTCGGCGACGAAGTCCGGGTAGCGGCGCGCCGACTCCAGGTTGAGACCCAGGAGCGTCTCCTCGCCGTAGTGGAGTTCGGTGACCGCGGCGAGCATGCCCGCCGCGACCCGCGCGGCCCCGCCGCCCGGCTCGGGGTCGACGACGGTGACCCGCAGACCGCGCTGCGTGGCCCGCCAGGCCGTGACCAGGCCGATGATCCCGCCCCCGACGACGAGGACGTCCGAGGTCGCGCGTGGACCTGTCGTACGTGGATGCATGGGCGTCCAGCCCCTCCCTTCGCCGGCATGACCCGGATCAGGTTCGTACGGTCGGAGGCCGTCCCAGCCTCCCTCTCAGCCCGGTACGCCCGGGCTCCCGCGAGTGCTCTACGGTGGCCAGACTAACCCCACCCCGCAACCCGCTGTAAGGGAGCTTCACCGTGGCGCGGTCGCTCGACGGACTCGTTCTCTCGCCCGTGGCGGACCAGGCGCCCGGCCAGGTCGGTACGGCGACCCGGTTCAGGTACCACGAGGAGGACGGCCGCGTATGGGCCGAGTACGAGGGCGGCGACGTGGTGCGCGGACACCTCGTCGGGACGCGAGAGGGAGACCGTCTCGACTTCCGGTACGTCCAGCTGAGGCGTGACGGCCGTACGGCGTCGGGGCACTGCGTCTCCACGGTCGTGGAACTCGGGGACGGGCGCGTCCGGCTGGAGGAGACCTGGGTATGGGAGTCGCGGGAGGGCGGCGGTACCAGCGTGGTGGAGGAGCTCCCTTCCTGACATAGCGTCAACTGCGTAAGGTGGGCGAGTGAACGAGCGGATGCAAGCAGAGCGGCGCGTCGTCGTCGTCGGTGCCGGGATGGCGGGTGTGCAGACGGCCGTGGCGCTGCGCGAGCAGGGCTTCACCGGCCCCGTGCGGCTCATCGGGGCCGAGCCGCACCAGCCGTACGACCGGCCCCCGCTGTCCAAGGCGGTGCTCCTGGGCACGGCCGAGGGGTCGGCCTTCGACGTGGACTTCGAGGCACTCGGCATCGAGCTGCGCCTGGGCGTCGAGGTCACCGCCCTGCGCCCCGACGCGCACGAGGTGGACACCGAGGCCGGGCCGGTCCCCTACGACGTCCTGGTCGTGGCCACCGGCGCCCGCCCCGTCGCGCTGCCCGGCTCCGAAGGCGTGCGCGGGGTCCATCTGCTGCGCACCCTCGACGATGCCGAGCGGCTGCGCCCCGTCCTGGCGGACAAGCACGACGTGGTGGTCGTCGGCGCCGGGTGGATCGGCGCCGAGTTCACGACGGCCGCCCGGGAGGCCGGCTGCGCGGTCACCGTCCTCGAGGCCGCGGACCGGCCGCTCGCCGGTGCGCTGCCCGCCGAGGTCGCCGCCCCGATGGCCGCGTGGTACGAGGAGAGCGGCGCCAAGCTCCTGACGCACGCGCGCGTGGGGCACCTCGAACCGGGCGAGGTCGCCCTGGAGGACGGGCGGCTGCTGCCCGCCGAGGCCGTGGTCGTCGGCATCGGCGCCCGGCCCGCGACCGACTGGCTGGCCGGTTCCGGCGTCGCGCTCGGCGCCGGGGGTGCGATCGTCGCCGACGAGCACCTGCGGACGTCCGCTCCCGACGTGTACGCCGTGGGCGACTGCGCCTCCTTCCCGTCGGCTCGCTACGGCGAGCGGCTGATGGTGCACCACTGGGACAACGCCCTCCAGGGGCCGCGCACGGTGGCCGCCGCCGTCGTCGGCGAGGTCCCGCGGCCCTACGACCCGGTGCCGTACTTCTGGTCCGAGCAGTTCGGGCGGTTCGTGCAGTACGCGGGCCATCACGCGGCCGCCGACACCATGGTGTGGCGGGGCGACCCGGCCGGTGCCGCCTGGTCGGTGGCGTGGCTGCGCCAGGGTGCCCTGGTGGCACTGCTGGCGGTGGGCCGCCCGCGCGACCTGGCGCAGGGACGCAAGCTCATCGAGGCGGGCACACCGCTCGATCCGGAACGCGTGGGGGACCCCTCCGTCCCGCTGAAGTCGGCCGCCCGGGGGTAGCGGGGCCGGATCCGGCGTAGCCCGGCTACCGGCTGTCAGTGCGGGATGGCACGCTAGTCCCGTGACCGAGATTGACGCAAAGATCGATGCTCTCGTCCCCGCCTGGCTCCACCTGCCCGACATCGCGGAAATGCTCGATGTCGAGGTGACGCGTGTGCGGCAGCTGGTCAAGGAGGGCCAGCTGATCGCCGTGCGCCGCGGTGAGAACCGGACGCTCCAGGTGCCGGCCGCCTTCATCAAGGACGGCAAGGTCGTGAAGGGTCTCTCCGGGACCCTCACACTCCTGAAGGACGACGGCTTCACCGACGAAGAGATGCTCGAGTGGCTCTTCACCCCCGACCCGACCCTGCCGGGCACGCCCGTGCAGGCGCTCAGCGAGAATCGCGGCACGGAGGTGAAGCGCCGCGCCCAGGCGCTCGCCGTCTGACGTCCTGCCAGACCCCGGCGCCCCGCGCCGGGCGGAACACCGACACCAGGCGGTGTACGGGCCGGGTGAGCCCCGGCCCGTACACCGCCGCACCAACGGGGGGAAGACCTCATGTCCACGGCACGCGCCCGGCTGGCCGACGCCCGGCTCTACCTCTGCACCGACGCCCGCAAGCGGCAGGGTGACCTGCCCGAGTTCCTCGACGCGGTGCTCGCCTCCGGCGTGGACGTCGTCCAGCTCCGCGACAAGGGCATGGAGGCGGGCGAGGAGCTGGAGCACCTGGCCGTGTTCGCCGACGCCTGCCGCCGGCACGGCACACTGCTGGCGGTGAACGACCGGGCCGACGTGGCGCACGCCATCGGCTCCGACGTGCTGCACCTGGGCCAGGGCGACCTGCCCGTCCCCGCCGCCCGAGCCATCCTGGGCGGCGACGTGCTGCTGGGCCGGTCCACGCACGCGGAGACGGAGGTGGACGCGGCGGTCGCCGAGCCGGGCGTGGACTACTTCTGCACGGGCCCCTGCTGGCCGACGCCCACCAAGCCGGGGCGGTACGCGCCCGGGCTGGACCTGGTGCGGTACGCGGCGTCGCTGGACCAGGAGCGGCCGTGGTTCGCGATCGGCGGCATCGGCGCGGGCAATCTGGACGAGGTGCTGGACGCCGGCGCCCGCCGGATCGTCGTCGTCCGCGCGATCACCGAGGCCGACGACCCGGCGGAGGCCACGGCGGCACTGGCGAAGCGGGTCCGCGAGCGCTCCGTGTAGCCGCGGCGCCGTCCGCCCTGTCCACGAGTGTCCAAGGAGTGGACAACAACCCGGCAAAACCGACAAATCACCCTGCTCTGGTTGGGTGACGACCACCTCGTGGCTAACCTGCCCTCATGGCCCTTGGCACACCTTCCACCAGGACAGATCGCGCGCGAACGGTGCGCGATCTGCTCGCGACCGGCCGGACGACGTACTCCTTCGAGTTCTGGGCGCCCAAAACCGAGAAGGGCGAGCGGAACCTCTGGAACGCGCTGCGCCGTGTCGAGGCGGTGGCGCCCAGCTTCGTCTCCGTGACGTACGGAGCGGGCGGCTCCACGAGGGCCGGGACGGTCAAGGCCACCCAGGAGATCGCCGCCGACACCACGCTCACCCCCGTCGCGCACCTCACGGCCGTCAACCACACCGTCGCCGAGCTGCGCAACATGATCGGCCAGTACGCCGACGCCGACATCAGGAACATCCTGGCCGTCCGGGGCGACCCGCCCGGCGACCCGATGGGGGAGTGGGTCCCGCACCCGCAGGGCGTGCGGTACGCCGCCGACCTGGTCCGGCTGATCAAGGAGTCCGGCGACTTCTGTGTCGGCGTCGCCGCGTTCCCCGAGATGCACCCGCGCTCCACCGACTGGGACACCGACATCCGGCACTTCGTGGACAAGTGCCGGGCGGGCGCGGACTACGCGATCACCCAGATGTTCTTCCTGCCGGAGGACTATCTGCGACTGCGTGACCGGGTCGCCGCCCAGGGCTGCGAGACGCCGATCATCCCCGAGATCATGCCGGTCACCAGCGTCAAGCAGATCGAGCGGTTCGCTCAGCTCAGCAACGCCCACTTCCCGCCCGGGCTGAAAGAGCGGATCCTCGCGGTCAAGGACGATCCGGCCGCTGTACGCTCCATTGGCATCGAGTACGCGACGGAGTTCTGCGCGCGGCTGCTCTCCGAGGGCGTTCCCGGATTGCACTTCATCACGCTGAACAACTCCACCGCGACGCTCGAGATCTACGAGAATCTCGGACTGCACGAGCAGTCCTGACCGGCCGTACCCGCCACGTCCCGGGGCGGAGGCCGTACGAGAGGGGCGGGCATGGGCTGGACGGTCCTCTACATCGCATTCGGCGTCGTCGCGTTGTGGTTGCTCGGTGAAGTGCTCCTGCAGTACAAGGCCCGGCTGCGCTGGCGGCTGCTCGCCTTCGCCGGGTTCCTGGGCGTGGTCCTCGGCGTGCTGCTGCCGTCCGTGCCCGTGATCGCGGCGGGCGCGATCGCCTTCGCGATCGGCCAGACCTACGTCACGCTCTCCTTCCGGCGCGGTTTCTCGACGGGGTGGGCGATCGGCGGCAGGCCGGGGGTCAGCCGCCGCCGCAGGGCCCGCGGAAGCGCTGTCGCCGCCGGGCCGACCCTGGCGGTCTCGAACCTCGCGTACGAGGAGCAGGAGGAGGCGGCCGCCGAGACCACGGCGGTTTACGCCCCCGAGCCGCTGCCGGACGAGACCGGGCAGTACGGCGTCCACCACGAGCCGGCCCAGGCCGCCCAGGCCGTCCCGACGGCCTCGTACGACGGAGGCTTCGGCACCTACGCGGCCCCGGGGTACGACCAGCAGAGCAGCACCTACGCCACGGCCATGTACGACTACGGCGCCACCGGGGAGCAGAGCTACGCCGCGTACTCCGACCCGTACATCGGCACCGCCCCCTACGACGGCGGCGGGCAGCGGTACGCCGACCCCTACGCTCCCCAGTACGGCATGGAGACCCCGCCCGGCGGTGTCTGGGTCCCGCAGCAGCGCGACGCGGAGGACCAGGCCCCGCAGCAGCCGCCGTACGGCTACGACCAGGGGCTCGGCCAGGGCGACCCGTACCGGTACTGAGAGCCGCGGAAGCCGTCGGCGAGAGCCGCCGAAGCCGTCAGCGAGAGCCGCGGAACTCCGCGCCCTCCACGATCAGCCCGGCCACCAGAGCCCCCGACATCCCGGCGTGCGCGAGCCCGCCGCCCGGGTGCGCCCAGCCCCCGGCGAAGTACAGCCCGCCCAGCGGGGTGGGATTGGCGGCGGGCAGCATCGAGCCCCGCGCGCCCGCCAGCGCCGGGCCCGGCACCTGGAACACGCCCGTCTCCCGGAACGTGTCGGCGGGGGTGCGCACCACCCGCCACAGCAGCCGCTCCCGCAGGCCCGGCACGGCGGCCGCCGCGGCCTCGGTCATCCGGTCGGCGAACGCCTCCACGGCCGGTTCCCCGGCCCCGCCCCACAGGTTCTCCGACGCCCACACCCCGCTCGCCGGCACGGTCGCGGTGACCGTCACCGACTCGTGGTCGCCGTCCGGGCGCAGCCGCTCGTCGTCAGGACGGAGCACCACGACGGTCGGCCGGTCGCACAGCCGCCCCCGCGCGAGGGCGTCCAGCTCGTCCTCCCGGTCGGCGGAGTGCACCACCGTCCGGTGCGCCGCGTCCGCCTCGCGCGGGCCCCTCAGGGCCAGGCACACGGTGACCCGGCCCGTCCGCGCGGCCTCCTGGTGGCGCGGCCACTCGTCCGAGCTCTCCCAGGCCAGCACCTGGTCCCGGTACAGCGCGGGCAGCGGGGCGCCCGCGACCACATGGTCGGCCTCGACGACCTGCCGGTCGTCCAGCTCGACGCCCACGGCCCGGCCGTCCTTCACCGGTACGCCGGTCACCGGCGTACCGAAGAAGAACTCCACCTTCCGCTCCCGGCACCGCCGGTACACGGCGTCCGCCAGCGCGCGGATGCCGCCGCTCACGTACCAGCTGCCGAACGTCTGCTCCATGTAGGGCAGCACGGCCGCGGCGGCGGGCGCGGTGGCCGGGTCGAAGCCGTACGCCAGCGCGTGGCTCTCCAGCAATGCCGCCAGCCGCGGGTCGCGCAGCTCGCGCCGCCCCACGTCGGCGAGCGTCGCCGCGGGCCGGCGGAGCAGGCCGGTCCTGAGCGCCGGGTAGGGGTCGCGCGTGAACGGCTTCACATCGGCCGGCAGCGGCTCCTCCAGCAGCGGCCTGCGCGAGCGGTCCCACGCGTCCCGCGCACGGTTCAGGAACTCGCCCCACCGTGCCCCGGCGCCTCCGCCGAGTGCCGTGTCCAGTGCCGAGACGACGCCGGCCCGGGAGGCGTTGGGCAGCGAGACCGCCGTACCGTCGGCGAAGAGATGACGGCTCGCCGGGTCGACCTGGCTCAGCTCGACACACCGCTCCAGCGGCTCCTTGCCGGTCTTGACGAACAGGTCCCGGTACACGGCGGGCAGGTGCAGCAGCCCCGGTCCGGTGTCGAAGGCGAAGCCGTCGCGTGCGAACCGGCCGACCGAGCCGCCGTAGGTCCCCGCGCGCTCGTACACCGTCACCCGGTGCCCCGCCACCGCGAGGCGGGCCGCCGCCGCCATGGCGCCCATCCCCGCGCCGATCACCACAATCCGTGCCATGCCAGGGACCTTATCCGGCGTCATCCGGACGCCTGCCGGGCGGGCGGGCCCACGCGCGCGTGGGCCCGAGCACCGAGCCCTGAGTACCCGTACCTAGCCGGCGAGATGAGTAGGTACGCGGATGGGCCCCGGCGGCCCCGGACGGAAGAGTGGGGACCACGGAAGGAGCGCGGGGCCGGAAACCGCCGACACGGGGCGGCGGAACCGGCACCGCGCACCTGACGGAACGGGGGTACGCGGGAGGGCCGGGGACCGACGGGGGAACACGGGGGCCGGACCTCTCCCACCCGGGGGGACGCACGGGGGACGGGGGGCAGGGG
>NZ_BAAASR010000014.1:152020-221955 GCF_039532985.1 Streptomyces gobitricini
CGGCATGTACGGCCCACTCTCCCTCCGAGGGCACGGGCGGTTGCCCCGCCGGTCGCCTAGCGGCCGCTGACGCGCCCGTGCAGCAGCCGGGAGAGGGCCGCGTGGACGTCGTCGATGGAGCGCTCCCGCTGGAACGCCTGCCAGTCCAGGGCCGCCACCAACACCATGCCGACCAGCGCGGCGGCGGTCAGCGGAATGTCGATCTCGTCGCTGAGCTCACCGCCCGCGACGCCCTCCCGCAGCACCGTCTCCACGACGGCGACGGCCTCCTGCCGCACCACCAGGAGGGTCGACTGCCAGGCGCGGTTGGTGCGCCACAGCTCGGCCACGTACAGCTGGGTGAAGGCCGGGTAGCGGTCGATGAAGACCAGGCCCGCGCGGATCATCGCGTCCAGCGCCTCCACCCTGGTCCCGCCCCGCGCGGCCGTCCCGTCGGCGGCGGTCCGCAGGGATTCGGTGAGCAGACCGACGCCGTGCCGCAGCAGTTCCTCGAAGAGCTCGGTCTTGCTCTTGAAGTTGTAGTAGACCGTGCCCTTGGCCACCCCGGCGCGCTCGGCGATCTCGTCCACTGTCGTCGCCGAGAAGCCCTGCTCGGCGATGAGGGTCACAGCGGCCTCGTAGAGCTTGGTGCGGGTGGCCTGCCGTCTGTTGCTCCGGGTGTCCATGACGTCGATTCTCACAGGCTCAGCTCCGGGTGCAGGCGATCGACGGTCCACACCTGCCTGCGGCGCGCGGAGACGGCCGTCAGGGCGAGGGCACCGGCGGTGAACGCGGCCAGGACGGCGCAGCCCTGCCAGACCGGGTCGAGACCGCCGCCGGTGATGAGCCGCCGCAGCGCCTCGACCACGTACGTCATCGGCAGGAAGGGGTGGATCGCGTTGAAGAAGCCGGGGCTGGTCTGCACGGGGTAGGTGCCGCCGGCCGACGTCAGCTGCAGCATCAGCAGGGCGAGGACGAGGATGCGCCCGGCCGCGCCGAAGCGGGCGTTGAGCCACTGGATGATCGCCGCGAAGCAGCAGGTGACCAGCAGCAGGAAGGCCACCGTCCCGGCGGGGCGGGCCATCTCCAGGCCCAGACCCGGAGCCCAGCGCAGGACGGACATCAGGGCGGCCACCTGGAGTACGCCGATCGTGGCCACCGGCAGCCAGCCGGCCAGCGCTATGCGCCACGCGGAGGCACCGGCGGCCAGCGCGCGGCGGTTGAGCGGCTGGATCAGCATGTACGCCACCATGGCGCCCACCCACAGGGACAGCGGGATGAAGTAGGGGGCGAATCCGGTGCCGTAGTTGGGCGCCTTGTGCAGCGACTGGGAGGCGAGCTTGACCGGGTCGGCCATCACCTCGGTGCGTTGGTCGCGGGCGTCCTTGCCGTAGTCGGGGATCTTGCCGACGCCGTCGTTGAGGCCGGTGGCCAGCTCGGTGGAACCGTCGGCGAGCTTGTACAGGCCGCTGTCGAGCTCCCCGGCACCCTTCTTCAGCCTGCCGACCCCGCTGTCGAGCTCGGTGGAGCCCGACTTGGCGCTGGTCAGGCCGGTGTGCAGGGTGTCCGCGCCGGTGGCGACCGCGCGGGCGCCGGTGTTCAGCTCGTTGATCTTGCTCACGGCGTAGGCGAGGTCCGCGTCGAGGTCGGGCGCCCGCTTGGCCAGGGCGTCCGCCTTGGTCTGGAGGTCCTTCAGCTGTGCGTCGAGCTTCTTGAGGTCACCATTGCTGTCCTCGGCCAGGACGCCGAGGTCGTCGGCGATCTTCGCCACGTCGGCGGACGCGACCTTGGCCCGCTCCATCTTCGGGCACAGCTTGGTGTCCGGCAGCGGCGTGTCCTCGCACTCCTCCTTGTGGAGGGCGGCGATCTCGTCGGCCGCCACGTGCGCGCCCGCCCTCAGCGTGGGACCGCTCTTGACGACGAGGTCGAGGCTGTTGCGCAGGCCCTGGGAGAAGTCCGAGACCAGACGGGCGGAGTCGCCGATCTTCTTGCCGTTGTCCCTGAGGTACGGACGTACGTCGGCGGCCACGCCGTTGACCTTGTCGGCGAGCACCTGGGTGCCGGCGGCGACCTGACGGGCGCCCGTCTCCAGGTCGGCCGCGCCCGAATCGAGCTTCTTCAGCCCGCCGGCCAGTTCGCCGCTGCCCTTCTTGGCGTCGGTGAGACCGTCGGAGAGGTCCTTGGAGCCCTTCTTGGCCTTCGCGGCCCCGCTCTTGAGCTCGTCGGCCCCCTTGGCCGCCTTCTCGGTGGCGTCGTGGAGGTCGGAGAACTTGATGAAGATCCTGTCGAGGAACGAGCGGGACGACTTCGTCGAGGCGGCCGTGCGGACCTCGGCGAACACCGTCCGCGAGATCTGTCCCACGACGTAGTTGTTGGCGTCGTTGGTACGCACCTGAAGGGCGCCGGTCTCGGGCGCGTCGCCCGAGCTGGACGCGATGCGCTCGCTGAGGTCGCCGGGCATGGTCAGCGACAGGTAGTACGTACCGTTCTCGACGCCCTCCCGGGCCTCGTCGTCGCTCACCTCGTGCCAGTCGAAGACCTTGCTCTCGCGCAGGTTCTTGGTGAGGTCGTCACCCGCGGTGATCTTCTTGCCGTCCGCGGTGGCGCCCCTGTCCTCGTTGACGAGGGCGACGGGCAGCTTCTCCAGCCTGCCGTACGGGTCCCAGAAGGACCACAGGTACAGGGCGCCGTACAGCAGCGGCAGCAGCAGGATCGCCACGAGTGCGGCGCGCGGCAGCTTGCCCCTGCCGAACCGCTTCAGCTCAAGCGCGGCCAGTTTCGGCGAGCGCATCGGCCGCCCCCTTCTCAGTCTCGGTCTCGAATTTCGGTCTGGGTCTGGGGCCGGGTCCCGGTGGTCGCGGTCCCAGCGGTCGCGGCGCCGGCCGCGGGCCTGGACGCGGCGGTCGTACCGGTCTCGTCCGCCGCCGTGCCGGTGGTGCGGATGACGGTGGTGCCGCCGGGTGCCTCGCTGCACACGGCCAGGACGGTCGTACCGCCGCCGGCGACCGACCGGAGCAGTGACCAGGCCTCGGAGCGGTCGGTGCCGGAGAGCTTGAGGTCCGTGTCGTCGACGGCCAGCAGGTGCGGCTCGCCGATCAGCGCCAGGGCGATGGACAGGCGCAGGGCCTCCAGCCGCTCCAGGTCTCGTACGGAGGTGCGTTCCGCCTTGGGCAGGGCCTCCAGGTCCAGGCCCGCCCTCTTCAGGGCGGCGTCGACGCGGGCGCGGGAGGCGGCGGCGCGCTCGGCGCGCGGGCGCAGCAGGGCCAGCGGTGAGCCGTCGAAGCGGCGCTGCAGCAGGGCGCGCTCGCGCAGGTGCTCAGCGACGGTCAGGGCGGGGTCGAGGTCGCTGACCCCGGGTACCGGACCGAGCGCGCTGAGCCGTCGTACGGCGGCCATCTTGCGGGGCAGTGCCAGTCCGCCGACCTCCGCGCGGCCCTCGGCGGCGCGCATCCGTCCCGTCAGGGCCAGCAACAGGCAGGTGCGGCCGGAGCCGGACGGGCCTTCGATCGTCACCAGAGAGCCGGGCGGGGCGTGCACCGCCACACCGCGGAACGCCCAGCCGCGCGGCCCCTTCAGGCCGAAACCCTCCGCGACCACGGCCGCCCCGGGGTGCTGCCGGTCGCCGGAGGCCCCCGTGCTCCGCTCCTCGCCGGTACCGCTTCTGTCCTCGGTGCCGCTTCCGCCCTCGGCCGCCCCGGCGTCCGTGTCCCGCTCGTCCGGAGTTTCCAGGTCGTGGTCCTGGCCGTCCACGAGCCCCCCATCCCTATTGAACTGACTGGTCAGTGCAAAATACTCGTCTCCTCCGGTCGAGGCAAAAGGCCAGGTCAGGACGGATTGTCAGTGGGGGCCTGCACGATGGGCACATACGGTCGTAGTGCCGTTACACGACGACAGGAGGTTCGTCATGGCCGGTAGCCACGCGTCGGCGAGCGACGTCCACCCCGTGCTGCGTCGCGCCTCGGCGCCACCCGCCGCCCTCGACCTGCTCGACCAGGCACGCGCGGGCCTGGAGGAGGCGAGCACCCTCGAGACCCCCAACGAGCGGTATGCCACCGCCCACCTCGCCGCGCTCCGGACCGCGGCCGCCGTGCTCGCCGTGCGAGGCCGCCCGGAGTCGACCCCGCGCAAACGGCAGCAGATACGCAGTGCCTGGGAGGTGCTCCCGGAGATAGCGCCCGAGCTGACCGAGTGGAGCACCCTGTTCGCCTCCGGAGCCTCCCGCCGGGCGCGCGCGGAAGCGGGCATCCCGGGCGCGGCCGGCAAGCGCGACGCCGACGACCTGATCCGCGACGTGACCATGTTCCTGGGCCTGGTGGAGCGGCTGCTGCTGCCCCACCCCGTGTTGCCGCAGCCCAGGGCGAGGGAGGCGGGGCCGGACCCCGTGAACGGAGTGACCGGACACGGCCCGTGAGGCCATAGGGTGGGAAGCGTTCGTAACCGTCACCGAGGAGTCAACTGCCGTGTCGGACCCGCAGCGCCCCCGCGCCTCCCTTCGTACCGCCGTGGTGTGGGACGTCCTCGAGGACGCCCTCGACCGCCGGGTCAAGGCGACCGGCAAGGACAGCCTGGACGTCCTCGACACCGGCGGTGGCAGCGGAAACTTCGCCGTGCCCGTCGCACGGCTCGGTCACCGGGTCACCGTCGTCGACCCCAGCCCCAACGCGCTGTTCGCCCTGGAGCGCCGCGCCGCCGAGGCGGGCGTCGCCGAGCGGGTGCGGGGTGTGCAGGGTGACATCCACGGCCTGTTCGACGTCGTCGCGCGCGAGGGGTACGACGCGGTGCTGTGCCACGGCGTCCTGGAGTACGTGGACGACCCCGCGGAGGGCGTGCGCAACGCCGTGGAGGCGCTGCGGCCCTCCGGCGCGCTCAGTCTCCTGGCGGCCGGACTCGGCGGCGCCGTCCTGGCGAGGGCGCTCGCCGGGCACTTCACCGAGGCCCGCCGCGCGCTGGCCGACCCGGCCGGCCGCTGGGGCGAGGGCGACCCCGTCCCGCGGCGCTTCACGGCGGAGCAGCTGACCGAGGCCGTCGAGGCGGCGGGCGTGGAGGTCGGCGCCGTCCACGGTGTGCGGGTCTTCGCCGACCTCGTGCCCGGAGTGCTGGTCGACACCGAGCCCGGCGCTCTGGACGCGCTCCTGCAGTTGGAGGCCGCAGCGGCCGAACTGCCCGCCTTCCGGTCGGTCGCCACCCAACTGCACGTGCTGGGTGAAAAGCGCGGCTGAGCCGACCAGCGGGCTGATCAGCGGCGCAGCCGCAGATGCAGTACGCCACAGGCCCCCCGTTGGCGCCAGGATCCCCGTATGATCGAGGGACACCATCCGGCATGACGGATCGGAGGACGGGGAATCAACGCCTCACCACCCGAACCGGCATGGCGGCCCGATCGGTGAAAGGCACAGGGCGGGTTTCACGGGGGCGAATCCCTGCCTATCCTGAAAGGGCCGCATACCGGTCGCCCCCAGCGACCGACGACGAGGAGGACTCCGTGCCGCTCTCGGAGCACGAGCAGCGAATGCTCGAGCAGATGGAGCGAGCGCTGTACGCCGAAGATCCCAAGTTCGCGACAGCGCTCGAGGGAAGCGGGCTGCGTACACACACCCGGCGACGGGTCTACCAGGCTGTCGCAGGCTTCCTGGTGGGTATCGCGCTCCTCATGGCCGGAATGGTCGCGCAGCAGATCTGGATCAGCGTGGTGGGGTTCCTCGTCATGCTCGGCTGTGCGGTCCTCGCGGTCACCGGTTGGCGCAAGGCGCCGAAACCCGGCGAGCAGCAGGCCGACGGAGGCACGGCCGAGAGCCGGCAGCCGCGGCAGCGACGCTCGATGATGAACCGGATCGAGCAGCGGTGGCAGCGCCGCCGCGACGAACAAGGACACTGAACGCCCGGCCGCGAGGCCGCGCCACAGCGTGAGTACGGGTGAGGGGCGACCGCTTCGGGCGGGCGCCCCTCACCCGTACCGTCAGGTGAGCCTGGTGGTGCCCCTTGAGCGCCCACCGGCCAGGAGCCGGGCCGTCAGCCCACCGGCTCCTGGCCGGCCCCCCTGTGGCGGCGCCCCGTCGAGCGCCCGCCCGCCACCATGTGACCCCGCTTGGCCGCCCGCGCGATGCCCGGTCGCCCACTTGGCCGCCCGCGCGCCTGCCGGCGGCACGGTACCGACCGCAGCGATCGGCGCGGGGTGGCGGGCCGCCCGGCCGACCGTCCCGCTGGACGCCCCGGGACCCGCTCCGGGTCCTGAAGCCCGCGCCCGCGATGCCGGGCCGCCGGGGCGCACCCTCACCCAGCCGCCGCTGCGCCCAGGCGCTCGCCCGGCCGTTCGACCACGTCCTGCCGGAGCCCGGGCCCCCCGGGAATGAGCCGGGCGGCCGCCCGGAATGGTCAGGGGCGGCGCACCCGCTCGCAACCCTGTGCCGTCGCTGTGGGCGGCCGCCCCCCCCGGCGCCGATCCCGGCTGCACGCCCCGGCCCCCGCTTCCCCGGGCGCGCCGGATCCCCCCGCCCGGCATGCGGACCGCCCGCCCGTCCTCGTCCGGCCGCGTCCGGTCCTGGCCGCCGCGGGGCGCGCACCCCGCCCGGGGGCAGACCCCGACGGCGGGCCGGGAACGCGCCAGGCCCCGGCCCTGCGGGGGCCGGAGCCTGGCGCGGAAGGTGCCCCCGGCACCCGGTCGGGTCAGCCGCGCTGCCGGGAGGGGCGGCGGAGGACGGAGGACCAGTGGGCGACCAGGCGGCGGCGCCGGTCCGCCCAGCGGGTCGTGAGCCCCGTCCAGGCGCCCAGGACCGCCCACACCACCCGGACGGCCGAGCGCGGGGCCAGCAGCGCCCGCAGCCGGCCGGCCCGGCCCGCTCCGGCTCCCAGCCCCTCGCGGATCCGGGCGGCGTCCTCGGCCAGTCCTGCCGCGGGGCGAGGACGCGCGGCGTAGAGGACCTGCTCCACCGCACCGGCCACCCGGTGCACGGCCTCGGCCGGTGCCCCGTCCAGCTTGCCGAGCCGGACGATCCGCTCGGCCGTCCCGCGCGGCGTCTGCGACTCGTCCGGCACGATGCCGTGATCCCAGGCCGTGTCGTTGATCTCCGCCCAGGCCGCCAGCGTCCGGGCGGCCACCTCCTCGGAGCCCCGCCCGGCCGTACCGAGGCGCCGGGCCCGTACCCGCAGGCGCCACAGCAGCGGCAGGAGCGGTATCAGTACCACCGCGGCCACCCCCGCGACGACGAGCAGGATCATGCCGAGCGGCGGGCCGGAGTCGGTGGGCGCGGCGACGCCCTGCTTCTCGGTGTCACCGCAGTCGCCCAGCCGCCGCGCCTGGGGCGGGCAGCTGTCCTGGGCGGAAGGTCGCGCTGACGGCACCGCGGCGGCGCTCTCCGTCGGCTCCGCCGGGGTGCTCGGCCGGTCCGCCGGGGTCTCCGGCCGGGTGTACTCGGGCACCGAGCCGCGTGTGGGCGTGGGCTCGAAGCGGGTCCATCCCACGCCCTCGAAGTACAGCTCGGGCCAGGCGTGGGCATCGCGGATGCCGACCGACATATAGCCGCCCGGCTGCGGCGTGCCCGGTGTGAAACCGACCGCGACCCGCGCGGGAATGCCCAGGGTGCGGGCCATCGCCGCCATCGAGAAGGAGAAGTGGATGCAGAACCCCTCCTTGTCCTTGAGGAACCGGGAGATCGCCGAGGAGCCGGTACCCGACGACACCTCGGTGTCGTAGCGGAAGCCGCCCTCCACCGCGAACCAGTCCTGGAGCTTGACCGCCTTCTCGTAGTCGTTCGCCGCGTCCTTGGTGACCCGGGCCGCGGTCGACCGCACGTCCGGCGGCAGCGAACCGGGCACCTCGGTGTACTTGCGGGCCAGCTCCGGCGGGGCCTGCGGGGCGTCGGCCAGCTGCTGCCGGGTCGGGTTCACGAGCAGGCTGCTCACCGTGTACCGGACGCCCTTGGTGGTCTGGCCCTTGTCGCCGACGAGGGTGCGTCCGACCGGCTCGTACCGCCAGCGCCCGTCCGCCTCGACCTCGGTCGCGGGGTAGGGCAGCGGCAGCCACGACTGCTCGTACGCGCCGGCCGCCGAGACACTGGTGGTGATCTCCGAGGTGCTGACGTCTCCGCTCAGCCCCGTCGGCTGCGGGAGGCGCTCGGGCACGTCGCCCAGCGGACGTTCGGTGAGCTTCCAGGACCCGCCGTCGAAATCGTCCAGGGACGTCAGGCGCAGATACAGCTCCGACGTCTCCTCCGCGTTGGTGCGGTAGCGCAGCACCTCGCGGTCCTCGGGCTGGGTCAGGTTGTCCTGGAGGGACACCAGCGGGTTGATCGCGGTGATCAGGCCTCCGCCCGGCCCGCCCGACGGACCGTTGCCGTTCAGCAGACCGCCGCTGAGCGACGGCAACGCCGCCGGCACCGCCAGGGCGACGCCCAGGGCCACCACACCGATGCGCCGCCCGGTCCGCAGGGGAGCCGGTGGCCCGCCGCCCGACGCCGCGGGGCGTGCCGCTCCCCGGCCTGTCCGGGACGGGGGCGCGCCGCCGAAGACGCGCCCCCACTGGGACAGCCGGTCACGGCCCTCGGCCAGCAGGAGCACCAGGTAGCCGGTGGCGGCCAGCAGGAACCAGAGCCAGCTCGCCCCGCCGTCCGACAGCCCGGCGGCGACCGAGTACAGCGCGAGGAGCGGAAGCCCCGCCGGAGCGGCGCTGCGGAAGGTCACCGCGAGGGCGTCGACCAGCAGCCCGATCACCAGCACGCCACCGACCAGCATCAACCGGATGCCGTCCGTCGCGGGCGCCGGGATGGCGTACTGTCCCACGTCCTCCGTGCCCGCGGTCAGCAGGAGACCGAACTGCTGGACGGCGGTCGGCCCGGGAAGGAAACCGGCCACCGCCTGGTCCCGGGCGAAGACGACCGTCAGGGCCACCAGGGCCACCAGGGCCTGGACGGACACCGTCAGGGCCCGTGCCGACGACCACCGCCGCACCAGCGCGCCCGCCCCGCTCTGCACCGCCAGGAGCAGCGCGGCCTGGACGATCCAGGTGGCCGGATCGACCAGCGGCAGCAACGCGCCCGCCGCCATCAGCGTGGCGGCGAAGGCGCACAGCGCCAGCCTCCCGCGACCGCTCATGACCAACCCCCCGATACCCCGGTCATGCCGCTCCTGCCGTCACCCGTCGTACCCGGCGCCGTGCGGGCCCGGCCCGCGTGCCGCCACAGCTCGGCGAGCGACGCCCCGGGTGGCACGGCCATCGCCGTCCATCCCGCCTCGCGCAGCCGCCGCAGCCTGTCCTCCACGGTTCCGGCCACCGCACCGCCGGTGAGCCATGTGCCGCTGTCGAGGACGAAGGCGACGGCCGCGCCGCTGCGCTGCCGCATCCGGGCAGCCATCGCCGTCTGCTCCTCGTCCAGGTCGCCGATGAAGGCGACCAGCAACCCTTCGCTCCCGCCGCGCAGCAGGTCGTACGCGCGCGAGAAACCGGCCCCGTCGGAGTGGTCGACCACCGCGAGCGCGTCCAGCATCAGGCCCGCCGCCTCGGCGGAGTCCTGCGTGGAGCCGGTGATCCCGTCGGGCCCGTCCCCGGGCAGCGGGCTGCCCTCGTCGGTCAGGAGCCGCACCGAGAAGCCCTGTTCGAGCATGTGCACCACCACCGAGGCCGCGCCGGACACCGCCCACTCGAAGGCGGAGTCCGGTCCGGAGCCCTGGTAGCCCACCTCGCGGGTGTCGAGGAGGACCGTGCACCGGGCGCGCTGCGGCTGCTCCTCCCGGCGCACCATCAGCTCGCCGTACTTCGCCGTCGACCGCCAGTGCACCCGCCGCAGGTCGTCGCCGTACCGGTACTCGCGGGGAATGACGTCGTCCTCGCCGGCCAGGGCCGGTGAACGCTGCCGCCCCTCGCCGTACCCCGACGCCTCGCCCGGCAGCCGGCCCGGCGGCAGCGGCTCGGTGCGCGGTACGACCGTGAGCGTGTCGTACGCGCTGAACGAACGGGTCAGCTCGCACATCCCGAACGGGTCGCTCAGGCGGAGCTGGAGCGGCCCGAGCGGATAGCGCCCGCGCAGGTCCGACCGCACCCGGTAGGACACCTCACGGCGCCCGCCGGCCTCGACCCGGTCCAGCACGAACCGGGGCCGCGGCCCCAGCACGTACGGCACGTGGTCCTGGAGCATCAGCAGCCCCGTGGGCAGCCGGGAGACGTTCTCCATGCGCAGGTGCACGCGCGCCTCGGCCTCGGCCGGCACCCGCCGCGGCGACAGCCGCCGGCTGCCGGCCACCTGGTGACGGGTGCGGTACAGCACCAGCACGCAGACCAGCGGCAGCACGGCGAGCAGCAGCCCGACGCGCAGCAGGTCACCCTGGCCCAGCACGTACGCGCAGACCGCCGCGGCGACACCGGCGGCCAGGAAGGACCGGCCGCGCGTGGTCAGCCCCCCGAAGGCGGCCCGTACCCCGCCCGTGGTCTCGCCGTCCTGGGCGGCGGGCCCCCCGGCCGTCATCACAGCCGCCGTACGCCGGGCTGCTGCTGGCCGTACAGCGGGGCGCCGGTGCCCGGACCACCGGGCACCGGGCCGCCCGGCAGCCGGCCGCCGGACAGCGGGGAGCCGGCCATCGGGGAGCCGGCCATCGGGCCGCCGTTCGGCGCCGCGGCGGGGGGCGCCGCCGTGGGTACCGGGACGCGCTGCAGGATGTCCCGCACGACCTGCTCGGAAGTACGCCGGTTCATCTGCGCCTGGGCCGTGGGCAGCAGCCGGTGCGCCAGGACGGCGACGGCCAGCGCCTGGACGTCGTCCGGCAGCGCGTAGTCACGGCCGTTGAGCGCGGCGGACGCCTTGGCGGCGCGCAGCAGGTGCAGAGTGGCGCGAGGCGAGGCGCCGAGCCTCAGGTCCGGGTGGGTGCGGGTGGCGGAGACGAGCTCCACGACGTAGCGCCGGACCGCCTCGGAGACATGGACGGTGCGCACCGCGTCGATCAGCTTCACGATGTCGTGGGCGTGCGCCACCGGCCGCAGGTCGTCCAGCGGCGACACCCCGCCGTGGACGTCGAGCATCCGCAACTCGGCCTCGGCGCTCGGGTAACCGATCGAGACGCGGGCCATGAACCGGTCGCGCTGGGCCTCGGGCAGCGGGTAGGTGCCCTCCATCTCGACCGGGTTCTGGGTGGCCACCACCATGAAGGGGTCGGGCAGTTCGTAGCTCTGCCCGTCCATGGTGACCTGGCGCTCCTCCATCGACTCCAGCAGCGCCGACTGGGTCTTGGGCGAGGCGCGGTTGATCTCGTCGCCGATCACGATCTGCGCGAAGATCGCGCCCGGCTTGAACTCGAACTCGTGCCGCTGCTGGTCGTAGATCGAGACACCGGTGATGTCCGACGGCAGCAGGTCGGGCGTGAACTGGATACGCCGTACGGAGCAGTCGATCGACCGCGCCAGCGCCTTGGCCAGCATGGTCTTGCCGACGCCGGGGACATCCTCGATCAGGAGGTGTCCCTCGGCGAGCAGCACGGTCAGCGAAAGCCGTACGACCTCAGGCTTGCCTTCGATCACGCTCTCCACCGACCTGCGGACCCGTTCCGCGGTGGTGGTCAGATCTGTGAGGCTCGCTCGATCGTCATAGGTCGTCACACGGCCCTCCTCGGCCCGTTCCATGGGCCGTGCGCGACTGACGGCACGGTCCACCCTTGAAACACGGACACCGTCTCAGAACCATTCAGGAGCGGTGCCACCCCCCGCATTCTTGTTGCCGCTACCCGTACGTGTCACTTGGCTGTGGACAACCGCGTGCGATTTGTCGGGGATGGCATGATCCGGGTGGGTGGCCGGTGCCGGGAAGCCTCAGGAAGCCGGGTGGATCTCGCGCAGGAGTCCCGTCCTGACATCGAACACGAACCCTCGGATGTCATCGGTGTGCGGCAGGAACGGAGACGTGCGCACCCGCTGCATGGACTGCCGTACGTCCTGGTCGACGTCGCGGAAGGACTCCACCGCCCACGCGGGCCGCTGGCCGACCTCCTGCTCCAGCTCGTGGCGGAAGTCCTCGGTGAGGGACTCCAGACCGCAGCCCGTGTGGTGCACCAGCACCACGCTGCGCGTGCCGAGGGCGCGCTGGCTGATGGTGAGCGAGCGGATCACGTCGTCGGTGACGACGCCACCCGCGTTGCGGATGGTGTGGCAGTCACCCAGCTCCAGGCCGAGCGCCGCGTGCAGGTCCAGCCGGGCGTCCATACAGGCGACCACGGCGACCCGCAGCACGGGGCGGGCGTCCATCCCGGGGTCCGTGAAGTCGGCGGCGTAACGACGGTTGGCCTCGACGAGACGGTCCGTGACCGAGCCGCCGTCGGCTATCGGACTGGGCGAGGGGTGCGCGGATGCGGAAGTCGACATGGGTATGACGGTAATGGTCACGAGCCCTTACGGCTCGCTGTGAGAGGGGACAAAGAACATCAACGCACCTTGTTGTGAGGTAACCCACAAGGGTGAACGGTGCCCCGCGTGTCCGGCGGGTCGCGCTGGATCGCCCCCTCGTGCGGCCGCCCCGCGCGACGCGCTGCCCGGTTGATTGACCGGGCGGGGGAGTGGACTAAAGTGACGCGAAGTTCACGGAGACATCGAGCGAATCCCAGCGAATCCGCAGTTTCTCCCCCGCGTGTGCGGCGGTACGTACGGCTCGGCCTCCTCCCGCTCGCCGGTCGGCCGACGCTTTTCCGGCGCCGGCGGACCTCCCCTTCCTGAGCGGGCGGGGACCCGGCAGTACGTACGCCGCGCCGAATCTGAGAGGGCGCATGAGCGAGCGCAGCGAGGGTCGCGCATGAGCGAGACCCGACACGTCCCGGTGATGCTCCAGCGGTGCCTGGACATGCTGGCACCCGCGCTGGCGCGACCGGGGGCGGTGGTCGTCGACTGCACCCTCGGCCTCGGCGGTCACAGTGAGGCGCTGCTGGCCCGTTTCCCCGAGGCGCGGCTGATCGCACTCGACCGGGACAAGGAGGCGCTGAGGCTCTCCGGCGAGCGGCTCGCCGGGTTCGGCGACCGCGCGACCCTCGTGCACGCCGTGTACGACGAGCTTCCCGGCGTACTGGACCGGCTCGGCGTCCCGCGCGTCCAGGGCGTCCTGTTCGACCTGGGCGTGTCCTCCATGCAGCTCGACGAGGCCGGCCGCGGCTTCGCCTACGCGCAGGACGCCCCGCTCGACATGCGGATGGACCAGACGACCGGCATCAGCGCGGCGGAGGTGCTCAACACCTACCCGCCCGGCGAGCTGGTCCGCATCCTGCGCCAGTACGGCGAGGAGAAGCAGGCGAAGCGGATCGTGGCGGCGGTCGTACGGGAACGGGAGAAGGAACCGTTCACCAACAGCGCCCGGCTCGTCGAGCTCATCCGTGACGCCCTCCCGCAGGCCGCCAAGAGGACCGGCGGCAACCCCGCCAAGCGGACCTTCCAGGCCCTGCGCATCGAGGTCAACGGCGAGTTGACCGTCCTGGAACGGGCGGTCCCCGCCGCGGTCGAGGCCCTCGCGGTCGGCGGCCGGATCGCCGTCCTCTCCTACCACTCGCTGGAGGACCGGCTGGTCAAGCAGGTCTTCGCGGCCGGCGCCACCAGCACCGCGCCGCCGGGGCTGCCCGTCGTGCCGGAGCGCTACCAGCCGAAGCTCAAGCTGCTGACGCGCGGCGCCGAACTTCCCACGGAGGAAGAGGTCGCGGAGAACCGCCGTGCCGCCCCCGCCAGGCTCCGGGGCGCCGAGCGGATCCGGGAGGACCGCCTGTGAGCGGCGGGCCCGGCGGCGCGCACGGACGGGGCGGCGACATGGACCACGAGGACGACGGCGGGGCGAACCGGGAGGACAGGTGACCAAGGCGGGACCGCTGAAGGGACGGGCGGCGCGGCTCGCGCGGCTCATGCCGTCCGGACCGAGCACAGCGGCCCGCACCCCCTTCGTCCTGCTGGTCGTCCTGCTCCTGGGCGGCGGCCTGATCACCCTCCTGCTGCTCAACTCCTCCCTCAACGAGGGCTCCTTCCGGCTCAGTGAGCTCAAGAAGAGGACCACCGAGCTCACCGACGAGGAGCAGGAGCTCCAGCGGGACGTGGACGACCGCTCCGCCCCCGACGCGCTGGAGCGCCGGGCCCGTGAGCTCGGCATGGTGCCCGGTGGCAGCCCCGCCTTCCTGGGTCCCGACGGCACGGTCCGGGGCGTACCCAGCAAGGCGACGGCCGAGCCCGCCCCGCCCACCGCCCCGACGACGCCCGGCAGGTGACGCAGTGCCCCCCACCCAGCCCCCACGCCGCCGCGTTCCGGCCCCCGGCCGCCCGCCCGCCCGGCGTCCGCGTCAGTCGCCCCGGCCGCCCGCCAGGGCCGGCACCATCCGGCTGGGCAGCCCCAGGCCCCGGCTGCGGCTGGTCAGCCTCGGCCTGACGCTCGTCATGCTGGTCTTCGTCGTGCGCCTCCTCCAGGTCCAGGCGGTCGACGCCGACGCGTACGCGGCCAGGGCCGAGAAGAACCGGTACCAGGAGTACACGCTCTCCGCCGAGCGCGGGGAGATCACCGACCGCGCCGGGATCGCGCTGGCCACCAGCGTCGACGCGTACGACATCACCGCCGACCCGAAGATGTTCACGCCCGGGGAGAGCAAGGTCCCCGACGCCCCGGAGCAGGCCGCCGCCCTCCTCGCGCCCATCCTCGGCAAGGACCCCGCCGACCTGGTCGCCAAGCTCAAGACGCCCAAGTCCCGCTACGCGCTGCTGGCCCGCCGTCAGACCCCGCAGGTCTGGAACCAGATCAAGGACCTGAAGAAGGTCTTCGCCGAGAAGGCCCGCACGGAGAAGAGGGGGAGCGGCACCGGCGTCAGCCTCCTCGCCGGCATCTTCACCGAACCCAGCAGCAAGCGCGTGTACCCCAACGGCACCCTCGCCGCCGGGATACTGGGGTTCGTCAAGGCCGACGGCCGCGGTGGAGGCGGCCTGGAGTCCATGCTCGACAAGGAGCTGGCCGGCAAGGACGGCAAGATCAAGTACGCCCAGTCGGGCGGCCGCCGGGTGCCCACCGTCGGCGCCCGCGAGACCCCCGCCGTACCGGGCTCCGACATCGAGCTGACCATCGACCGGGACATCCAGTGGGCCGCCCAGCAGGCCATCACCCGGCAGGTGGAGGAGTCCAAGGCGGACCGGGGCTACGTGATAGTGCAGAACGCCCGGACCGGAGAGGTCCTCGCCATGGCCAACGCACCCGGCTTCGACCCCAACGACCTCTCCCAGGCCAACGCCGCCGCCATGGGCAACGCCGCCCTCCAGGACGCCTACGAACCCGGCTCCACCGCCAAGGTCATCTCGATGGCCGCCGTCCTGGAGGAAGGCGCCGCCACGCCGTCCACCCATGTCGTCGTGCCCAACCGGCTCCACCGCGGGGACCGGCTGTTCAAGGACGACATCGACCACCCCACCTGGTACCTGACACTCAACGGCGTCCTCGCCAAGTCCAGCAACATCGGCACCATCCTGGCCACCGGCCAGTTGGGCCCCACCCAGGCCCACGCGAACCGGGTCCTCCACTCCTACCTGCGCAAGTTCGGCTTCGGCAGCCCCACCGGCCTCGGCTACCCCGGCGAGACCTCGGGCATCCTGGCCAAACCGCAGGACTGGTCCACCTCGCAGCAGTACACGATCCCCTTCGGCCAGGGCCTGTCCATCAACGCGATGCAGGCGGCGTCCGTCTACTCGACGATCGCCAACGGCGGCGTACGCATCGAGCCCACCCTCGTACGCGGCACCAAGGGACCCGACGGCCGCTTCACCCCGGCGCCCGCCCCCGAACGGACCAGGGTCGTCAGCGAGAAGACCGCCAAAACGCTCGCCGCCATGCTCGAATCGGTCGTCGACGACGAGGAGGGGACCGGGACCAAGGCCGCCATCCCCGGCTACCGCGTAGCCGGCAAGACCGGAACCGCCAACCGGGTCGACCCCCAACTCGGCCGCTACAAGGGCTACACCGCCTCGTTCGCGGGCTTCGCCCCCGCCGACGACCCGCAGATCACCGTCTACTGCGTCATCCAGAACCCCACCAGGGGCAGCTACTTCGGCGGCCAGATCTGCGGCCCCATCTACAAGAAGGTCATGGAGTTCGCCCTCAAGACCCTGCAAGTCGCACCCACCGGCAAACCCGCACCCCGGATGCCGGTCACGTTCAAACCCGGCGAGTGAGCCGACGGGAGCAACCAGTGACAACCACCACGCCCGACCCCCGGAACCGATCCGGTGACCACGCTGCCCAGGCGCCCTCATTTAGCCCGATGACGGGTGCGCCCGGTACGCTCACCGCCGTGCCACACGCTGATCAGTCCCGAACTTCCCCGACGGACACCCCCGCGAAACGCCCCGGGGCGCCCCGGCCGGACCACGCCCGCCCCACACCCCTGGGCGAGCTGGCAGACCGGCTGGGCATTCCCACGCCGGGCGGCGCGGAGGTGACCGGCATCACCCACGACTCCCGGGCCGTGCGCCCCGGAGACGTGTACGCGGCCCTCCCCGGCTCCCGCCTGCACGGTGCCGACTTCGCCGGCCAGGCCGCCCGCCTCGGTGCCGTCGCGATCCTCACCGACCCCACCGGCGCCGAACGCGCCGCCGTGACAGGCCTGCCGGTCCTGGTCACCGAGGACCCGCGCGGCCGGATGGGTGAGCTCGCCGCCGACATCTACGGCCGGCCGGGCGACGGCCTGCTCCAGATCGGCATCACGGGCACCTCCGGCAAGACGACCACCGCCTACCTCGTCGAAGGCGGCCTCAAGGCCGCCGGCCGCCCGACCGGGCTCATCGGCACGGTCGAGATGCGCATCGGGGACGAGCGGATCAAGTCCGAGCGGACCACCCCGGAAGCCACCGACCTCCAGGCCCTGTTCGCGGTGATGCGCGAACGCGGCGTCGAAGCGGTCGCCATGGAGGTCTCCAGCCACGCCCTCGTGCTCGGCCGGGTCGACGGCTGCGTCTTCGACGTCGCCGTCTTCAACAACCTCAGCCCGGAGCACATGGAGTTCCACTCCGACATGGAGGACTACTTCCAGGCGAAGGCGCAGCTGTTCACCCCGCGCCGCAGCCGCCTCGGAGTGGTCAACCAGGACGACGAGTACGGCAGGAGGCTGGCCAAGGAGGCGACCGTCCCCGTCGTCACCTTCTCCGCCGAGGGCCACCCCGACGCCGACTGGCGCGCCGAGGACGTCGAAATCGGCGCCCTGGGCAGCACCTTCACCATCATCGGCCCCGAGGGCGAGCGCGTCAGCGCCAAGGCACCTCTGGCCGGCCCGTTCAACGTCGCCAACGCCCTGGCCGCCGTCGTGACCCTCGCCGTGGCCGGGATCGACCCCCAGACCGCGGCCGACGGTGTCGCCGCCGTCCCCGGCGTGCCCGGCCGCCTGGAGCGCGTCGACGCGGGCCAGCCGTACCTCGCGCTCGTCGACTACGCCCACAAGACGGACGCCGTCGAATCGGTCCTGCGCTCACTGCGCAAGGTCACCGAGGGCAAGCTGCACATCGTCCTCGGCTGTGGCGGCGACCGGGACGTCACCAAACGCGGACCCATGGGCGCCGCCGCCGCACGCCTCGCCGACACCGCCGTACTGACCTCCGACAACCCCCGCTCCGAGGACCCCCTCGCGATCCTCGCCACCATGCTCGCCGGCGCCGCCGGGGTGCCCGCCCACGAACGCGGCGAGGTCGCCGTCTTCGAGGACCGGGCCGCCGCGATCGCCGCCGCCGTGGCGCGCGCCCGGCCCGGTGACACCGTGCTGATCGCCGGCAAGGGCCACGAGCAGGGTCAGGACATCGCGGGAGTGGTACGCCCCTTCGACGACCGCCAGGTCCTTCGCGAAGCAATCCAGAACAGTCAGGGATGAAGTAGTGATCGCCCTCTCCCTCGCCGAGATCGCCGAAATCGTCGGCGGGCAGTCGCACGACATACCGGATCCGGCCATTCAGGTCACGGGTCCCGTCGTCATCGACTCCCGTCAGGTCGAGCACGGCTCCCTCTTCGCCGCCTTCGCCGGAGAGAACGTCGACGGCCACGACTACGCGCGGCGTGCCGTGGACTCGGGCGCGGCGGCCGTGCTGGCCACCCGCCCGGTCGGGGTGCCCGCCATCGTCGTGGACGACGTCCAAACGGCCCTCGGGGCGCTCGCCCGCGTGGTCGTCGGGCGCCTGGGCACGAGGGTCGTGGCGCTGACCGGCTCGGCCGGAAAGACCAGCACCAAGGACCTGATCGCCCAGGTGCTCCAGCGCAAGGGCCCCACCGTCTGGACGCCCGGCTCCCTCAACAACGAGATCGGCCTGCCGCTCACCGCGCTGCGCGCGGATAAGGACACCGAGCACCTCGTCCTGGAGATGGGAGCGCGCGGTATCGGCCACATCCGCTACCTCACCGAACTGACCCCGCCGTCGATCGGACTCGTCCTGAACGTCGGCAGCGCCCACATCGGCGAGTTCGGCGGCCGGGAGCAGATCGCCCAGGCCAAGGGCGAGCTGGTGGAGGCCCTGCCGTCCGCCGAAGCGGGCGGCATCGCCGTCCTGAACGCGGACGACCCCCTCGTACGGGCCATGGAGAGCCGCACCCACGCGCGCGTGACGCTGTTCGGAGAATCCGAGAACGCCGCCGTACGGGCCGAGAACGTCCGGCTCACGGGGACCGGACAGCCCTCTTTCCGGCTTCACACACCCACCGGGTGCAGTGACGTGACCTTGCGCCTGTACGGTGAGCACCACGTGTCGAACGCGCTCGCCGCGGCCGCCGTCGCCCATGAGCTGGGCATGCCCGTCGACGAGATCGCCAGCGCGCTCTCCGAGGCGGGCTCCCTCTCCCGCTGGCGCATGGAGGTCACCGAGCGTCCGGACGGTGTGACGATCGTCAACGACGCCTACAACGCGAACCCCGAGTCCATGCGAGCCGCCCTGCGCGCGCTCGCGGCCATGGGCAAGGCTGCACACGCCAAGGGGGGCCGTACGTGGGCGGTGCTCGGCCAGATGGCCGAGTTGGGGGACGAGGCGCTCGCCGAGCACGACGCGGTCGGACGGCTCGCCGTCCGGCTCAACGTCAGCAAGCTCGTCGCAGTCGGGGGCAGGGAAGCGTCCTGGCTGCAACTGGGCGCATATAACGAGGGTTCGTGGGGTGAGGAGTCGGTGCACGTGTCCGACGCACGGGCGGCGATCGACCTGTTGCGCAGTGAGCTGCGCCCGGGAGACGTCGTGCTGGTGAAGGCATCAAGGTCGGTCGGGCTCGAGCGGATCGCACAGGCACTGCTCGAGAACACCACCGAGGGTGAGGTCACCGGCCGATGAGGCAGATCCTCTTCGCGGGAGCCATCGGGCTCTTCCTGACCCTGATCGGCACGCCGCTGCTGATCAAGCTTCTGGCCCGCAAGGGATACGGGCAGTTCATCAGGGACGACGGCCCGCGTACGCACGGCAGCAAGAAGGGCACGCCCACCATGGGCGGTATCTCCTTCATCCTCGCCACGCTCATCGCGTACGCGCTCGCCAAGGTCATCACCGGGGAGGACCCGACCTACTCGGGTGTCCTGGTGCTGTTCCTGATGGCGGGCATGGGCCTCGTCGGCTTCCTCGACGACTACATCAAGATCGTCAAGCAGCGCTCGCTCGGCCTGCGGGCAAAGGCGAAGATGGCCGGCCAGCTCATCGTCGGCATCGCCTTCGCCGTCCTGGCGCTTCAGTTCGCCGACAGCCGCGGCCAGACCCCGGCCTCCACCAAGCTCTCCTTCATCACCGACTTCGGCTGGTCCATCGGCCCGGTGCTGTTCGTGGTCTGGGCGCTGTTCATGATCCTGGCCATGTCGAACGGCGTGAACCTCACGGACGGTCTCGACGGCCTCGCCACCGGTGCCTCGGTGATGGTCTTCGGCGCGTACACCTTCATCGGGCTGTGGCAGTTCCAGGAGTCGTGCGCCAACGCCGGTACGCTGACCAACCCCAACGCCTGCTTCGAGGTGCGCGACCCGCTGGACCTCGCCGTCGTCGCCTCCGCCCTGATGGGCGCCTGCTTCGGCTTCCTGTGGTGGAACACCTCACCCGCCAAGATCTTCATGGGTGACACCGGTTCGCTCGCCCTCGGCGGCGCGCTCGCGGGCCTCGCCATCTGCTCCCGCACGGAGCTGCTGCTCGCCCTCCTCGGTGGCCTGTTCGTCCTCATCACCATGTCGGTCGTCATCCAGGTCGGCTCGTTCAAGATGACCGGCAAGCGGGTCTTCCGGATGGCGCCGCTCCAGCACCACTTCGAACTCAAGGGCTGGTCCGAGGTCCTGGTGGTGGTCCGGTTCTGGATCATCCAGGGCATGTGCGTCATCGTCGGACTCGGACTCTTCTACGCGGGATGGGCAGCCGACAAGTGAGTACCTCCTGGCAGGGCAAGAACGTCACCGTCGCCGGCATGGGGGTCAGCGGCATCCCCGCCGCACGTGTCCTGGCCGGCCTGGGCGCGCGTGTCACGGTCGTCAACGACGGCGACGACGAGCGCTCCCGGGCGCAGGCGGCCGAGCTGGAGGCGGAGGGCGTCACCGTCCGGCTCGGCGACGGCGACACCCTGCCGGAGGGCACCGAACTGGTCGTCACCACGCCCGGCTGGCAGCCCGGCAAGCCGCTGTTCGCCGCGGCCGCCGAGGCGGGCGTGGAGGTCTGGGGCGACGTCGAGCTGGCCTGGCGGCTCCGCGGCCCGGACGCCGCGCCCTGGCTCGCGGTCACCGGCACCAACGGCAAGACCACGACCGTGCGGATGCTCGCCGCCATCCTGGAGGCGGCGGGGCTGAGGACCGCGGCCGTCGGGAACATCGGCGTCTCCCTCCTGGACGCCGTTCTCGGCGAGGAGGAGTACGACGTCCTCGCGGTCGAGCTGTCCAGCTACCAGCTGCACTGGGCACCCTCCGTGCGCGCGCACTCCGCCGCCGTCCTCAACCTCGCGCCCGACCACCTCGACTGGCACGGCTCCATGGGGGCGTACGCCGCCGACAAGGGCCGCGTCTACGAGGGCAACCAGGTCGCCTGCGTGTACAACGTCGCGGACAAGGCAACCGAGGACCTGGTGCGGGGCGCCGACGTCGAGGAGGGCTGCCGCGCCATCGGCTTCACCCTCGGTACGCCCGGCCCCTCCCAGGTCGGGGTCGTGGACGACATCCTGGTGGACCGCGCCTTCGTCGAGAACCGGCAGAAGCAGGCCCAGGAGCTCGCCCAGGTCTCCGACGTGAACCCACCGGCCCCGCACAACATCGCCAACGCGCTCGCCGCCGCGGCCCTGGCCCGCGCCTTCGGCGTCCCGGCCACCGCCGTACGCGACGGCCTGCGGGCCTTCCGGTCCGACCCGCACCGCATCGAGCTCGTCGAGGAGATCGAGGGCGTCCGGTACGTCGACGACTCCAAGGCCACCAACACGCACGCCGCCGAGGCGTCGCTGGCGGCGTACGACCCGATCGTCTGGATCGCCGGGGGCCTCGCCAAGGGCGCCACCTTCGACGAGCTGGTCGCCACGGCGGCCAAGCGGCTGCGGGGCGTCGTCCTCATGGGCGCCGACCGCGCCCTGATCAGGGAAGCCCTCGCGCGACACGCCCCCGAGGTACCGGTGGTCGACCTCGACCGGACCGACACTGGGGCGATGTCGGCGGCGGTAGGGGAAGCGGCGGCGCTCGCCCGGCCCGGGGACACGGTCCTGCTCGCCCCGGCCTGCGCCTCGATGGACATGTTCGTCAACTACAACAAGCGGGGCGAGGCGTTCGCGGACGCGGTCCGCGCACTCGCCGCCGAGCGCGCCTGACAGCCACCAGGTCCGGCCGCGCCGGGCACGACTGGAGGGGACTGCGACCATGCCGGCCGACCACGCCGCCGCGTACGCACCGCACCGCGCGAGCCTCGTCACGGGGCTTGTGGCGGGCCTCGCACTGCGTGGCCGGACCGCCGGGCCGCGGCGGCCCCCCACCGCCCGCAGGACGCCCGTGCGCGGCCGGAGGGTCACCGCTCCCCGCCCACCGCGCGGGAGCGGGGTACGCGGGCTCTACGAGCGGGCGCGGAGGGCCTGGGACCGGCCTCTGACCGCGTACTACCTCATTCTCGGCGCCAGCCTGCTGATCACCGTCCTGGGCCTCGTGATGGTCTACTCGGCGTCGCAGATCAAGGCGCTGGAGCTGTCGCTGACCGACACGTACTTCTTCCGCAAGCAGTTCCTGGCCGCCGCCATCGGCACCGGGCTGCTGCTGTTCGCCTCCCGAGTGCCGGCCAAGCTGCACCGGGCGCTGGCCTACCCGCTGCTCGTGGGCACCGTCTTCCTGATGGTGCTCGTCCAGATCCCCGGGATAGGGCATTCCGTCAACGGCAACCAGAACTGGATCTACCTCGGCGGTCCCTTCCAGCTCCAGCCCAGCGAGTTCGGCAAGCTGGCGCTGATCCTGTGGGGCGCGGACCTGCTCGCCCGCAAACAGGACAAGCGGCTGCTGACCCAGTGGAAACACCTGCTGGTGCCCCTCGTCCCCGTCGCCTTCATGCTGCTCGGGCTCATCATGCTGGGCGGCGACATGGGTACGGCGATCATCCTCACCGCGATCCTCTTCGGCCTGCTGTGGCTGGCCGGTGCGCCCACCCGGATGTTCGTGGGGGTGCTGGCCGTCGCGGCGGCGATCGGCGTGACGCTGATCAGGACCAGCGAGAACCGGATGGCGCGGCTCGCCTGCATCGGCGCCACCGAGCCGGGCCCGGGGGACTCGTGCTGGCAGGCCGTGCACGGGATCTATGCTCTGGCGTCGGGCGGATGGTTCGGTTCCGGGCTGGGGGCGAGTGTGGAAAAATGGGGCCAACTCCCCGAACCCCACACCGACTTCATCTTCGCCATCACCGGGGAGGAACTGGGACTGGCGGGGACGCTGTCGGTACTCGCCCTCTTCGCGGCCCTAGGCTATGCGGGTATCCGCGTGGCCGGACGCACGGAGGACCCCTTCGTGAGGTATGCCGCGGGAGGCGTGACCACCTGGATCACGGCGCAGGCCGTGGTCAACATCGGTGCGGTGCTCGGCCTGCTGCCGATCGCCGGTGTCCCGCTCCCGCTGTTCTCCTACGGGGGCTCCGCCCTGCTGCCGACCATGTTCGCCGTCGGTCTGCTCATCGCCTTCGCGCGGGAGGAGCCCGCGGCGAAGGCGGCCCTGGCCATGCGACAGCCTGGTCTCGGCGCAAAGGCCGGGGTGAGTTGGAAGTCGATGCGACGGCGCGTCAAGAAGCGTCCGTCCGGAGAGCGGTGAATTTCGGTGCATGTCGTACTCGCCGGTGGGGGGACCGCCGGCCACATCGAGCCCGCGCTCGCCCTCGCGGACGCCCTGCGCAGGCAGGACCCGACCGTGGGGATCACGGCCCTCGGTACGGAACGGGGTCTGGAGACCCGTCTCGTACCGGAGCGGGGCTATGAGCTGGCGCTCATCCCCGCCGTCCCATTGCCGCGCAAGCCCACACCCGAGCTGATCACCGTCCCGGGGCGGCTGCGCGGCACCATCAAGGCCGCCGAGCAGATCCTCGAACGGACGAAGGCCGACTGCGTCGTCGGTTTCGGCGGTTACGTGGCCCTGCCCGGCTACCTGGCCGCCAAGCGGCTCGGCGTGCCGATCGTGGTCCACGAGGCGAACGCCCGGCCCGGCCTGGCCAACAAGATCGGTTCGCGGTACGCGGCCGGGGTCGCCGTCGCCACGCCCGACAGCAAGCTCCGCAACGCCCGCTACATCGGCATCCCGCTGCGGCACACCATCGCCACCCTCGACCGCGCCCGGGTCCGCCCGGAGGCGCGCGCAGCGTTCGGCCTGGACCCCAACCTGCCGACGCTGCTGGTCTCCGGCGGTTCGCAGGGCGCCCGCCGGCTGAACGAGGTGGTCCAGCAGGTCGCCCCGGTCCTCCAGCGCTCCGGCATCCAGATCCTGCACGCGGTCGGCCCGAAGAACGAACTGCCGCGCGTCGACAACATGCCCGGTATGCCGCCCTATATCCCGGTACCGTACGTGGACCGGATGGACCTCGCGTACGCCGCGGCCGACATGATGCTGTGCCGCGCGGGCGCGATGACCGTCGCCGAACTCTCCGCCGTCGGGCTGCCCGCCGCCTACGTACCGCTGCCGATCGGCAACGGCGAACAGCGGCTCAACGCCCAGCCGGTGGTCAAGGCGGGCGGCGGCCTGCTGGTCGACGACGCCGAGCTGACGCCCGAGTGGGTCCAGGGCAATGTGCTCCCGGTGCTCTCCGACCCGCACCGGCTGTACGAGATGTCCCGCGCCGCCGCCGAGTTCGGCCGACGGGACGCCGACGACCTGCTCGTCGGCATGGTCTACGAGGCGATCGCGGCACGCCACAGGGCGTGAGAAGGCAGGGAGCATGGGCGGGCCGACGACGACCACCGAGCGGGGCGCGCCGGGCCCGCGGGGGACCAAGGGCGCGAAGTCCAAGGGTGTGAGGCCCAAGGGCGCCGGGCCCGGGCGGTCGCCCTCGGCCCGGCCCTCCCTCCGGTGGCGTCCGGGGCCCGGCGGCGGCCGCCGGGCGTTGCCGGGGCCCCGCGCCGTGCTCCTGCTCGCGATCGTCCTGATCCTGCTCGTGGGCGGGGTCTGGCTCTTCTACGGCTCCGCCTGGCTGCGCGTCGAGCGGGTCACGGTCTCCGGTACGCGGGTGCTGACGCCCGCCGAGGTCAAGGCGGCCGCCGCGGTACCGGTCGGCGCGCCCATGGCGTCGGTCGACACGGACGAGATCGAGGCCCGGCTGCTGCGTGCCCTGCCGCGCGTCGAGTCGGTGGACGCCGTCCGCTCCTGGCCGCACGGGATCGGGCTGACCGTGGTCGAGCGCACGCCGGTCCTCCTCGTCGAGAAGGACGGGAAGTTCACCGAGGTGGACGCGGCGGGTGTGCGTTACGCCACGGTCGGCGCGGCGGAGACCCCCAAGGGGGTGCCCCTGCTGGAGCTGGCGGCGGACCGGTCGCCCAGTCTGCGCCGCTTCGGTACCGAACGGCTGACCGCGGAGGCGGTCCAGGTGGCGGGTGACCTGCCGGCGCGGGTGGCCGCGGACGCCAAGGTCCTCCGTGTCCGTTCGTACGACTCCATCACCCTGGAGCTGACGGGCGGTCGGACCGTGGCATGGGGCAATGGTGAGGACGGCGAGGCGAAAGCGCGTACGCTCACCGCACTGATGAAGGCCGCGCCCAAAGCGGGGCACTTCGACGTCAGTGCGCCGACCGCCCCTGCGGCGTCGCGGAGTTGACGCACATTTGCGCTGGCCAGCACCCTGGTTGGTCAGCGCTATGGGTGATCACATAGGGTGAAAAGAAAAACGGGAGGTTCGGCGTGTTCGTTGAACGTGCGCCACTTGTCGACTTAGTGTCCTGTTCGGAAGAGTCCAGCGAACAGAGACACTGGTAACCCTAAACTTCAACGTTAGGGTTTGGGTCGGCGTTTCGGACCGTCCCATCGGCATCCGTCGTCGCGGCGCGAGACCACCGCGAAGTGACGACACGTAACTCGAGGCGAGAGGCCTTCGACGTGGCAGCACCGCAGAACTACCTCGCAGTCATCAAGGTCATCGGTGTCGGCGGCGGTGGTGTCAATGCCATCAACCGAATGATCGAGGTCGGTCTCAAGGGCGTCGAGTTCATCGCCATCAACACGGACGCGCAAGCGCTGTTGATGAGCGACGCCGACGTCAAGCTCGACGTCGGTCGTGAACTGACCCGCGGCCTCGGGGCCGGAGCCAACCCGGCAGTCGGTCGCAAGGCGGCAGAGGACCACCGTGAGGAGATCGAGGAGGTCCTCAAGGGGGCCGACATGGTCTTCGTCACCGCCGGCGAAGGCGGCGGCACCGGCACCGGCGGCGCACCCGTCGTCGCCAACATCGCGCGCTCGCTCGGCGCCCTGACGATCGGTGTGGTCACCCGGCCGTTCACCTTCGAGGGCCGGCGCCGCGCCAACCAGGCGGAGGACGGCATCGCCGAGCTCCGTGAAGAGGTCGACACCCTCATCGTCATCCCGAACGACCGGCTGCTGTCCATCTCGGACCGTCAGGTCAGCGTGCTGGACGCGTTCAAGTCCGCCGACCAGGTGCTGCTCTCCGGTGTCCAGGGCATCACCGACCTCATCACCACCCCCGGCCTCATCAACCTCGACTTCGCCGACGTCAAGTCGGTCATGTCCGAGGCCGGTTCCGCGCTCATGGGCATCGGCTCGGCCCGCGGCGACGACCGCGCGGTGGC
Organism: Streptomyces gobitricini; assembly: GCF_039532985.1. Lineage (NCBI taxonomy): Bacteria > Bacillati > Actinomycetota > Actinomycetes > Kitasatosporales > Streptomycetaceae > Streptomyces > Streptomyces gobitricini. The sequence continues at coordinate 178,186 of NZ_BAAASR010000014.1, forward strand.
GGCGGCCGAGATGGCGATCTCCTCGCCGCTGCTGGAGGCCTCCATCGACGGCGCCCGAGGGGTGCTGCTCTCCATCTCCGGTGGTTCGGACCTCGGCCTCTTCGAGATCAACGAGGCCGCGCAACTCGTCAGCGAGGCGGCCCACCCCGAGGCCAACATCATCTTCGGTGCGGTCATCGACGACGCCCTCGGCGACGAGGTCCGGGTCACGGTCATCGCGGCCGGCTTCGACGGCGGTCAGCCGCCGGCCCGGCGGGACAACATCCTCAGCGCCGGATCGAGCAAGCGCGAGGAGCCCGCTCCCCCGGCGCGGGCGGCCGAGCCGCCCCGCCCGGTGAGCGGCCTCGGTACCGTTCCGGTCCGCGAGGAGTCGCCGGCCCCGGCGGCCGAGCCCGCCCCGGCGGTGAACGAGAGCTCCCTGTCGGTCACCCCGCCGGCCGTCCCGCCGGCCCGCCCGTACCCGGACACCTCGGCCGAGGAACTGGACGTCCCGGACTTCCTGAAGTGATCGTGTGACGTGATAGGGCAGCACGACTCCGTGAGCGGCGCGCATTTCGCCTTCACCGATCGGTGGGGCGGGGTGAGCGCCGTTCCGTACGAAGAGCTCAACCTCGGCGGAGCGGTCGGCGACGACCCCGGATCCGTCGTGACGAACCGCCGGCTCGCCGCCGAGTCCCTGGGGCTCGACCCGCGGCGGGTCGTGTGGATGAACCAGGTGCACGGCCGGGACGTCGCGGTGGTGGACGGGCCGTGGACCGCTGACCAGGAGGTCCCGGCGGTGGACGGTGTGGTCACCGCCCGGCGCGGGCTCGCGCTCGCGGTGCTGACCGCCGACTGCACCCCCGTCCTGCTGGCCGATCCGGTCGCGGGCGTGGTGGGCGCGGCGCACGCCGGCCGGCCCGGGATGGTGGCGGGCGTGGTGCCGGCCACCGTCGAGGCCATGGTCGCGCTCGGCGCCGAGGCGTCCCGGATCACGGCCCGTACCGGCCCGGCCGTGTGCGGGCGCTGCTACGAGGTCCCCGCCGCGATGCGGGACGAGGTCGCCGCCGTCGTGCCGGAGGCGCACGCCGAGACGAGTTGGGGCACTCCGGCGGTGGATGTGACCGCCGGGGTGCTCGCCCAGCTCGACGCGCTGGGGGTGCGCGACCGGCGCGCGTCGGAGGTCTGCACGCGTGAATCGCGCGACCACTACTCGTACCGCCGCGACCGCACCACGGGGCGGCTCGCCGGATATGTCTGGCTTGATGGGGGCACCACCCGGCCGAGGGCTGGGGGAGGGTAAGCAGATGACGGACCGAAAGGCGCAACTCGCCGCAAACCTGGCGCGGGTGGAGGAGCGTATCTCCGCCGCGTGCGCCGCCGCCGGACGTGAGCGCGGGGACGTGACCCTGATCGTGGTCACCAAGACGTACCCGGCGAGCGACGTGCGGCTGCTGCACGAGCTGGGCGTCCGTCATGTCGCCGAGAACCGTGACCAGGACGCGGCACCGAAGGCCGCCGCGTGCGCGGACCTCGACCTGACGTGGCACTTCGTCGGCCAGCTGCAGACCAACAAGGTCCGTTCCGTGGTGAGTTACGCGGACGAGGTGCAGTCCGTCGACCGGTCGAAGCTCGTCACCGCGCTCTCGGCCGCCGCGGCGCGCGCCGGGCGCGAGCTGGGGTGCCTGATCCAGGTCGCCCTCGACGCGGAGTCCGGTGAGCGGGGCGAGCGGGGCGGCGTCGCGCCGGACGGGGTCGAGGAGTTGGCCGACGCGGTGGCCGGCGCGCCGGGGCTGCGGCTCGACGGGCTGATGACGGTCGCACCGCTGGCCGGCCCCTACGCGGGGCGCCAACGAGCCGCGTTCGACCGGCTGATGGAATTGGCGTCCCGCCTGCGCGCGTCCCGCCCGGCTGCGAACATGGTGTCGGCAGGGATGAGTGCGGACCTCGAGGACGCCGTCGCGGCCGGGGCGACACATGTGCGCATCGGGACGGCGGTACTCGGAGACCGACCCCGGCTCGGGTAACGTCGCGAAGCAAGTCGGACCACAGTAGAAAATATGGTCATTTCCGCCGAACAGCGGACAGGCCTCGTGGATCGCGGGTACTTGGTGACGCTGTGCCCACTAATGGTGAGGGCGATCCACCACAGAGCGGAGGACTCAGAGAATGGCCGGCGCGATGCGCAAGATGGCGGTCTACCTCGGCCTCGTGGAGGACGATGGGTACGACGGCCGGGGTTTCGACCCCGATGACGACTTCGAACCCGAGCTGGAGCCGGAGCCCGAGCGTGACCGACGGCGCCACCAGCCCCCGCACCAGCCTCCGCACCAGGCGGAGCGTGAGGAGCCGGTGCGCGTCGTCCAGCAGCCCCCCGTGCAGCGCGACCCCGTTCCGCTTCCCGCTGAAAGCGGACGTCCGGCACGAATCGCCCCCGTGGCATCCATCACACCTGAACGACCGAGCCTGGAGAAGAACGCACCGGTGATCATGCCCAAGGTCGTGTCCGAGCGGGAGCCCTACCGCATCACCACACTCCACCCCCGGACCTACAACGAGGCCCGTACCATCGGGGAACACTTCCGCGAGGGCACACCTGTGATCATGAATCTCACCGAGATGGACGACACGGACGCGAAGCGACTTGTCGACTTTGCCGCCGGTCTCGTCTTCGGGCTGCATGGCAGCATTGAGCGAGTGACGCAGAAGGTGTTCCTGTTGTCGCCTGCTAACGTCGATGTCACGGCGGAAGACAAGGCCCGCATCGCAGAGGGCGGATTCTTCAACCAGAGCTGAGAGCACGACACCGGAACGGCCGGCCGGAGGGCCGGTGGACATGGGACCAGGGGAGAGGGAAGCGCGGGAATGAGCGTCGCACTACAAGTGATCTACATCGCTCTGATGTGCTTCCTTGTCGTCCTGATCTTCCGGCTGGTCATGGACTACGTCTTCCAGTTCGCTCGTTCATGGGAACCCGGGAAGGCGATGGTGGTCGTTCTGGAGGCCACCTACACTGTCACCGATCCACCACTGAAACTACTGCGGCGGTTCATCCCGCCGCTGCGTCTCGGGGGCGTGGCACTCGACCTGTCCTTCTTCGTTCTGATGATCATCGTCTACATCCTGATCTCCATCGTGAACAGCTTCATGATGAGGGTGTGAGGGTGTAGCGATACGGTCCTGCCGACTGCCGACGACTACGTAGAGGTGAAGGAAAGATGCCGCTGACCCCCGAGGACGTGCGGAACAAGCAGTTCACGACCGTCCGCCTCCGAGAAGGCTATGACGAGGACGAGGTCGATGCCTTCCTCGACGAGGTCGAAGCCGAACTGACGCGTCTGCTCCGCGAGAACGAGGACCTGCGCGCCAAGCTCGCCGCCGCCACGCGCGCGGCCGCGCAGAACCAGCAGCAGCAGGGTATGCGCAAGCCTCCGGAGCAGCAGGACCGGCCCGTGGGCCCCGGCGCCCCCGTGCCCGCGGGGATATCGGGTCCGCCGGTCCAGCAGCAGCCCCCGCAGATGGGTCCCCCCCAGCTGCCCGGTGGTGCTCCTCAGCTGCCGGCCGGTCCCAGCCACGGTGGCCCGCAGGGCCAGCACGGCCCCGGTCACATGCAGGGCGGCCCCATGGGTGGCCCGATGGGCGGCCCCATGGGTGGCCCCATGGGTGGTCACGGCCCGCAGATGCCGCAGCCCGGTCAGGGCCCCGGCGGCGACAGCGCGGCGCGTGTCCTCTCCCTCGCCCAGCAGACCGCCGACCAGGCGATCGCGGAGGCCCGCTCCGAGGCCAACAAGATCGTCGGCGAGGCGCGTTCGCGCGCCGAGGGCCTGGAGCGCGACGCCCGTGCCAAGGCGGACGCCCTGGAGCGGGACGCGCAGGAGAAGCACCGCGTCGCGATGGGCTCGCTGGAGTCGGCCCGCGCCACGCTGGAGCGCAAGGTCGAGGACCTGCGTGGCTTCGAGCGCGAGTACCGTACGCGGCTGAAGTCCTACCTGGAGAGCCAGCTGCGCCAGCTGGAGACCCAGGCGGACGACTCGCTCGCCCCGCCGCGGACGCCGTCCGCCGCGCCCTCGCTGCCGCCGTCCCCGTCGATGGCGTCGGCCGGCGCGAGCGCCCCGTCGTACGGCGGCAACCAGACCATGGGCGGCGGCCCGTCGATGGGTGGTGGCCCGTCCTACGGCGGTCAGCAGCAGATGTCGCCCGCGATGACGCAGCCGATGGCACCGGTACGGCCGCAGGCCCCGCAGCCGATGCAGCAGGCTCCGTCGCCGATGCGCGGTTTCCTGATCGACGAGGACGACAACTGACCGGGGCGGGTCGCGCGATCCGTGCGTAGCCGCGCGTAGTCGTCGGTAGGCAGTCGGGCCGGGGCCCGGGACATCATGTCCCGGGCCCCGGCCCTTTGCCATGTCCGGCGACGGCCCGTCTTTGGTGGCGGCGGTTTCGCGGCCCTCCCGTGGAGGGCGGTCGTCCGCCGGGCCGGACGCGGTCCTCGGGGAGAGGGGGGAGGGACGGACAGGCCGACGGGCCTGACGGGCCCCGACGGTGCCCTTCCGATGTGCCCCGGAGGGTGTGGGGGGCGGGGTGGGTGTGGAGGGGGTGGCTGTTGGCGGGTGCCGGGGGCTGCGGGGACTGCCGGGGGCGGGGGTTGCCTGGGGGCGGCTGCCGGCTCGGGACGTTGCGTGGCCTGCCCAGCCGACGGGCGGCGGTGCCTGTCCGGGGGTGGTGGGGCGTGGCCCCTCCGGGCTCGCCTCCTCGCGGTCGGCGGGGTGCCCAGCCGGTTTCGTGGCCGTACGGCGCCGCCGATCCGCTGCGGGGGCGACCCTGCACTGCCCCGCCCTGGCCGGACGCCGTCTGCGGGGCGTGGGGGTGGGGGCGTAGTCCCGTCGGGGTTGGGTGTTGTCTGCGGGGTGTGGGGCGGATACGCGTGAGGACCCGGCCACGGGTGGTGGCCGGGTCCTCACGGCTGCTACGCCTTGCGGAGGCGGAAGGTGAGGGAGAGGCCCTCGTCGGTGAACGGCTCGCCGTACGTGGCGTCCGCGTCGGTCGACGAGAAGTCGGTGGCCAGCACCTCGTCGGCGATCAGCTCGGCGTGGTCCCCGAGGGCGGCGACGACCTCGGGGTCGGTGGACTCCCAGCGCAGGGCGATACGGTCCGCGACATCCAGGCCGCTGTTCTTCCGGGCCTCCTGGATCAGCCGGATCGCGTCACGGGCCAGGCCCGCGCGGCGGAGTTCCGGGGTGATCTCCAGGTCGAGGGCGACCGTGGCGCCGGCGTCGGAGGCGACGGACCAGCCTTCCCGGGGGGTCTCCGTGATGATCACCTCGTCCGGGGCGAGGGCGATCGTCTCACCGTTGACCTCCAGGGTGGCCTCGCCGTTGCGCAGCGCCAGCGAGAGCGCGGCCGCGTCGGCTGCGGCGACCGCCTTGGCCACGTCCTGGACGCCCTTGCCGAAGCGCTTGCCCAGCGCCCGGAAGTTCGCCTTGGCGGTCGTGTCGACGAGCGAACCGCCCACCTCCGAGAGGGACGCCAGGGAGGTGACGTTGAGCTCCTCCGTGATCTGCGCGTGGAGTTCGGGCGACAGGGCCTCGAAGCCCGTCGCGGCGACCAGGGCGCGCGAGAGGGGCTGGCGGGTCTTCACGCCGGATTCCGCGCGTGTGGCGCGGCCCAGCTCCACCAGGCGGCGCACCAGCGCCATCTGCGAGGACAGGGCCGGGTCGATGGCGGACAGGTCCGCCTCCGGCCAGGTGGACAGGTGGACCGACTCGGGGGCGCCGGGCGTGACCGGGACGACCAGGTCCTGCCAGACCCGCTCCGTGATGAACGGCGTGAGCGGGGCCATCAGGCGGGTGATGGTCTCGACGACCTCGTGCAGCGTACGGAGGGCCGCCTTGTCGCCCTGCCAGAAGCGGCGCCGGGAGCGGCGTACGTACCAGTTGGAGAGGTCGTCGACGAAGGCGGACAGCAGCTTTCCGGCGCGCTGGGTGTCGTACGCCTCCAGGGCCTGGGTGACCTGGTCGGTCAGCGCGTGCAGCTCGGAGAGCAGCCAGCGGTCCAGGACCGGGCGGTCGGCGGGCGCCGGGTCGGCGGCGGAGGGCGCCCACTGCGACGTACGGGCGTACAGGGCCTGGAAGGCGACCGTGTTCCAGTACGTGAGGAGCGTCTTGCGGACGACCTCCTGGATGGTGCCGTGGCCGACGCGCCGGGCCGCCCAGGGCGAACCGCCGGCCGCCATGAACCAGCGCACGGCGTCGGCGCCGTGCTGGTCCATCAGCGGGATCGGCTGGAGGATGTTGCCCAGGTGCTTGGACATCTTCCGGCCGTCCTCGGCCAGGATGTGGCCCAGGCAGACCACGTTCTCGTACGAGGACTTGTCGAACACGAGCGTGCCGACGGCCATGAGCGTGTAGAACCAGCCGCGCGTCTGGTCGATCGCCTCCGAGATGAACTGCGCCGGGTAGCGCTTCTCGAACAGGTCCTTGTTCTTGTACGGATAGCCGTACTGCGCGAACGGCATCGAGCCCGAGTCGTACCAGGCGTCGATGACCTCCGGGACGCGGGTGGCCGTCTCCCGGCAGGTGGGGCAGGGGAAGGTCACGTCGTCGATGTACGGGCGGTGCGGGTCGAGGGCCGACTGATCGGTGCCCGTGAGCTCGGTCAGCTCGGCGAGCGAGCCGACGCAGGTGAGGTGGTTCTCCTCGCAACGCCAGATGGGCAGCGGGGTGCCCCAGTAACGGTTGCGGGAGAGGGCCCAGTCGATGTTGTTGTTCAGCCAGTCGCCGAAGCGGCCGTGCTTGACGGAGTCCGGGAACCAGTTGGTGTTCTCGTTCTCCTCCAGCAGCCGGTCCTTGACGGCCGTCGTGCGGATGTACCAGGACGGCTGCGCGTAGTACAGCAGCGCCGTGTGGCAGCGCCAGCAGTGCGGGTAGCTGTGCTCGTACGCGATGTGCTTGAACAGCCGCCCACGGGCCTGGAGGTCGGCCGTGAGGGCCTCGTCGGCCTTCTTGAAGAACTGGCCGCCGACGAGACCGAGGTCCTCCTCGAAGGTGCCGTCCGGGCGGACCGGGTTGACGACCGGCAGGTCGTACGCGCGGCACACCTTGAGGTCGTCCTCACCGAAGGCGGGCGCCTGGTGGACCAGACCCGTACCGTCCTCGGTCGTCACGTAGTCGGCGTTGACCACGAAGTGGGCCGGGGCCGGGAACTCGACGAGGGCGAAGGGGCGTTCGTAGGTCCAGCGCTCCATCTCGGCGCCCGTGAAGGACTGCCCGGTGGGCTCCCAGCCCTCGCCGAGGGCCTTCGCCAGCAGCGGCTCGGCGACGACCAGCCGCTCCTCGCCGTCGGTCGCGACCACGTAGGTCACGTCGGGGTGGGCGGCGACGGCCGTGTTGGACACCAGGGTCCAGGGGGTCGTCGTCCAGACGAGGAGCGCGGCCTCACCGGCGAGGGGTCCGGAGGTCAGCGGGAAGCGGACGAAGACGGAGGGGTCGACGACCGTCTCGTAGCCCTGGGCCAGCTCGTGGTCGGACAGGCCGGTGCCGCAGCGGGGGCACCAGGGGGCGACGCGGTGGTCCTGGACCAGCAGACCCTTGTCGAAGATCTCCTTCAGGGACCACCAGACCGACTGCACGTACTCCGGGTCCATGGTGCGGTACGCGTCGTCCAGGTCGACCCAGTAGCCCATCCGGGTCGTCAGCTCGGCGAACGCGTCGGTGTGGCGGGTCACCGACTCCCGGCACTTGGCGTTGAACTCGGCGATGCCGTAGGCCTCGATGTCCTTCTTGCCGGAGAAGCCGAGCTCCTTCTCGACGGCGAGCTCGACCGGCAGGCCGTGGCAGTCCCAGCCGGCCTTGCGGGCGACGTGGTAGCCGCGCATGGTGCGGAAGCGGGGGAAGACGTCCTTGAAGACGCGGGCTTCGATGTGGTGCGCGCCCGGCATGCCGTTGGCGGTGGGCGGGCCCTCGTAGAAGACCCACTCGGGGCGGCCCTCGGACTGCTCAAGGGACTTCTGGAAGACCTTGGCCTCGCGCCAGAAATCGAGCACGGCGTGCTCGAGCGCGGGCAGGTCGACCTGGGCGGGTACCTGGCGGTACTGCGACATCGAATCCTCCGGCGGACTGTTCCTCGTTCCGTCGGAGGGACGAGAGCGCCTGCGCTGCGGCCGGCTCCCGCGGTACCACCCTCCTTGGCCCCGGGCGCCTCGTCGGCGTCCTGAGCCCCCTCATTGGGGTCGCGATGCCGGTTCTACTGACCACGCGGTCTCCCGCGTGGCGTTCTTCCGGCGGCTCCGGGGTGATGCTTCACATCGGGCTCGCCCCCGGGCTCTCACCGTCCCCGGGTCGCTCATGGCTGCGTACGACGCTACTCGTCCCCATCCAAGCCTTTCGCTGCGCCCAGTGTACGGGCCCGGTCGGACAGAGGCCGACCGGTTTCCGGTGGGCGGGAGTGACCCGAATGGCCACACGCCCCCTGGCGGGCTCCGGGCGGTGGGCGGGGACGGATTACCGGGCGGGGAGCTGGGCACAACGGATGCAGGCCGTCCATGCCGCGGGCACGGGGCGTCCGAACCGGCGGCGTGCCCCGTTGCCGCGGGGCCCCGGTCGATTTATCGTCCCAGCACGATTCGCGAGCAAGATCACAATATGTGAAGGGGCCGCGAGATGGTGGCGAAGAAGACCGCCGTGAAGAAGACGGCGTCCGGCAGATCCACCGCTCCCGCCACGGGCGCGGCGGCCAAGGACGCGACGGGGAAGAAGAGCACGGCGTCGGAGCGGGAGGCCGCGTCGGCGACGGGCCGCACGGCGCCGGCCCGGGCCCGTAAGACGGTCACGAAGAAGGCCGCGGGCGGGACGGCCGCGCAGCGCGGCGACACCGCAGCCGCGAAGAAGGCCGACCGGACCGCGAAGCGCGTGGAGACGGCGGAGGCCGCGGCCGCGGCGCCTGAGCGCAGGACCTCCGCGCCGGCCGGCCGCGCGGCTTCCGGGCGGGTGGGCCCGGCGGGCGGGAAGGCGTCCGCTCCGGCGGCGGGACGCAAGGCCGTGGGGGGTCCGCCCACCGCCACGGGCGGTGAGAAGGCGCCCGCCGGGAAAGCGACGAGCAGGAAGGCAGCCGCCAAGAAGACGACCGGTGCTGGTGTGGCCGCCGGAAAGGCGGGCAAGAAGGCGACTGCCGGCACCGCGGTGACCAAGGGGGACCCGGAAGACGGAGAGGAAGCACCCGCGAGGAAGACACCCGCCAAGAAGGCGCCCGCGAGGAAGGCTCCCGCCAAGAAGACACCCGCCAAGAAGGCGCCCGCCAAGAAGGCGCCCGCGAAGAAGGCGCCCGCCCTTGAGGCGGGCGAGGGCGGTGCGGTGACGGGGAGAGCGGCTGCCAAGGACGGTGCCGGGAAGGCACCCGCCCGGAAGGCGGGCGTGGCGGGGAGTGCGGCCGCCGACGAAGGCGGGAAGGACTCCGGTGCGGCGGCGCGCGGGAAGACGGCCTCCGGCCGGAAGGCCGCCGCCACGGAGGCGCCGTCCCGGGTGGCGGACGGTGGCAAGGCGGCGTCTCGTAGGAGGGCGGCCGGCGAACCGGGCGGTGGCGGGAAGGCCGCCGCCGGGAGCCGGGCGAGGAACGAACGCGCGGCCGGCAAGGCCGCGGAACAGGCCGCAGCCGCGGCCGAGGGGGCGGCCGAGGCCGCGGAACAGACAGGAGCCAGGACAGTGGCAGCGAAGAAGACCGCGGATGTGACCACGGCGCCGGCCGCTTCGGCCGTACCCCCCGCCCGGGGCGTCGCCGGGACGGCGCCGGAGGAGCTCGCCGTACGGCCCGGGGAGGAGCCCTGGAGCCCCGAGGAGGTCGCGGAGGCGCGGGCGGAGCTCGAGGGCGAGGCGGCCCGCCTCCAGGCGGAGATCACCGCCTCCGAGGAAGCCCTCTCCGGGCTCATGAGGGACTCCGGGGACGGCGCCGGGCACGACGAGGCTGACACCGGCACCAAGAACATCACGCGTGAGCACGAGATGGCGCTCGCCGCCAACGCCCGCGCCACCCTGGAACAGATCGAGCACGCCCTGCAACGGCTCGACGCGGGGACGTACGGCCTGTGCGAGGTGTGCGGCAAGCCCATCGGCAAGGCGCGCATGCAGGCCTTCCCGCGCGCCACCCTGTGCGTGGAGGACAAGCAGAAGCAGGAACGGCGAGGCTGAACCCGTACGTGTGTGCCGTACCCTCGTGCACAGTAGGCACCTAGGTTGAGGGACTCACGTGGCAGAGGTGGAGCGCACCATCGGTACGCCGGATCTTGACGACGAGGCCGCGGCGCCCGCGGAGCCGCCCAGGGGCAAGCGCCGCATCACGGCACTGCTCGTCGTGGCCATGGTGGCCTACCTTCTCGACCTCGGCACCAAGATGCTCGTGGTGGCCAAGCTGGAGCACCACGAGCCGATCCAGGTCATCGGTGACCTGCTGAGGTTCGTGGCGGTACGCAACCCGGGCGCGGCGTTCGGGATGGGCGAGGCGTTCACCGTGATCTTCACCTGTATCGCGGCGGTGGTCATCGTGGTGATCATCCGGCTGGCGCGCAAGCTGTACAGCCTGCCCTGGGCGATCGCCCTGGGCCTGCTGCTCGGGGGTGCGCTCGGCAACCTCACCGACCGGATCTTCCGCGCGCCCGGCGTCTTCGAGGGCGCGGTCGTCGACTTCATCGCGCCCGCGCACTTCGCGGTGTTCAACCTGGCGGACTCGGCGATCGTCTGCGGCGGGTTCCTCATTGTGATCCTGTCGTTCCGGGGGCTGGACCCCGACGGGACCGTCCACAAGGACTGACAAGGCATACTCGACGGGTGAGCACGATTCCCGAGATCCGAACGCTGCCCGTTCCCGATGGCCTCGAAGGTGAGCGCGTCGACGCCGCCATTGCCCGTATGTTCGGGTTTTCCCGTACCAAGGCGGCCGAGCTCGCCGCCGCCGGGAAGGTGCTCGTCGACGGCGCCGCCGTCGGCAAGTCCGAGCGGGTGAGCGGAGGCGCGTGGCTCGAGGTCGAGATGCCCGGCGCCCCGGCCCCCGTCCAGATCGTCGCCGAGCCCGTCGAGGGCATGGAGATCGTGCACGACGACGACGACATCGTCGTGATCGTGAAGCCGGTCGGCGTCGCCGCGCACCCGAGCCCCGGCTGGACCGGCACGACCGTGATCGGCGGTCTCGCGGCCGCCGGGTACCGGATCTCGACGTCCGGCGCGGCCGAGCGGCAGGGCATCGTGCACCGTCTCGACGTCGGGACGTCCGGGCTCATGGCCGTGGCCAAGTCGGAGCGGGCGTACACGCTGCTCAAGGCGCAGTTCCGGGACCGTACCGTCGACAAGCGCTACCACGCGCTCGTACAGGGGCACCCGGACCCGCTGAGCGGGACGATCGACGCACCGATCGGACGTCACCCGAACCACGACTACAAGTGGGCCGTGACGGCGGACGGCAAGGCGTCGGTGACCCACTACGACCTGATCGAGGCGTACCGCGCGGCCTCCCTGCTCGACATCAAGCTGGAGACGGGCCGCACCCATCAGATCCGCGTCCACATGTCGGCCCACCGCCACCCGTGCGTCGGCGACCTGACCTATGGCGCCGATCCGACGATGGCGAAGCGGCTCGGTCTGACCAGGCAGTGGCTGCACGCGGTGCGCCTCGGCTTCGAGCACCCGTCGGACGGGCGGTGGGTGGAGTTCGAGAGCACCTACCCCGACGACCTCCAGAACGCCCTGGACAGGATCGCCGCGGAGAGCGCGTGAGCGAGTTCGTCGTACGGGAGGCCGTGAGCGAGGCCGATCGCCAGGCGGGTTTCGCCATCCGCCGTGAGGTCTTCGTCGTGGAGCAGGGCGTACCGGAGGACATCGAGTACGACACGTACGACGCGACCGCCGCCCATGTGCTGGCCGTCCGTCGCGCGGACGGGGCCGCCCTGGGAACCGGCCGGCTGCTGTACGGGGCCGACGCGGCCGGTAAGACCGGTGGCGCCGAGGGCGTCGGCTCGCTGGGCCGCCTCGCGGTCGCCCCGGCCGCGCGAGGCCTCGGGGTCGGGGTGGCCCTGGTGCGGGCCATCGAGGAGGCGGCACGCGCGCGTGGCCTGACGGCGGTGGACCTGCATGCCCAGACACAGGCGATCGGGTTCTACGAGCGGCTCGGTTACGAGGCGTACGGCGACGAGTTCCAGGACGCGGGGATACCGCACCTGGCGATGCGCCGGGTCCTGTGACGCGCATGGCAGGGTTTGACTCCTGATCATCGTGGAGTGAACGGCCGGAGGGCGCACCGTGGACCAGCTGGCTCTGCTGCTCGTGCTGCTGCTCGGGGCGGTGGTGACCGTGCCTCTCGGGGAGCGGCTGGGGCTGCCCGCCCCGGTGCTGATGACGCTCGCGGGCATGGCGCTGGCACTGCTGCCCTTCGTGCCGAACGTGGAGGTCCCGCCGGAGTTCATCCTGCCGCTGGTGCTCCCGCCCCTGCTGTACGCGACGGTGCAGCGGACGTCGTGGCGCCAGTTCGCGGCCAACAAGCGGCCCATCTTCCTGTTGGCGGTGGCGCTCGTCTTCGTCACCACGGCCGCCGTCGCCGCCGTGGCGAGCGCCGTGGTGCCGGGCCTGCCGATCGCCGCCGCCGTCGTGCTCGGCGCGCTCGTCGCACCTCCCGATCCGGTCGCCGCGACGGCCGTCGCGGGCTCCCTGGGGCTGCCCCGCCGGCTCGTGTCGATCCTCGAGGGCGAGGGGCTGTTCAACGACGTCACGGCCATCGTGCTCTACCACGTGGCGATCGGTGCGGTCGTCGGCGGAACCTTCTCCTGGGGGGAGGCGGCGGGCGAACTGGTGCTGTCCGCCGTCGTCGCCATCGCGGTCGGGCTCGCGCTGGGCTGGCTGTCCGACAAGCTGCTGGTGCTGCTGGGCGACGCCACCCTCCAGAGCGGCCTCACCCTCCTGGTGCCCTTCGCCTCCTACGCGCTCGCCGAAGAGCTGCACGGCTCCGGTGTCCTCGCGGTCCTCGTCACGGCCCTGTTCCTCGCGGAGCACGCGACGGACGCGGACGACGTCATGGGCCGGATCGCCGGGCGCGCCTTCTGGGAGATCGTCGACACCCTGGTCACGGGCATCGCCTTCGGACTCATCGGCCTGGAACTGCACAACGTCTTCGGCACGGCCGACGGGCGGGAGCTGCGGATGCTGGGCTGGGGCGCCGCCATCGCCGCCTGCGTCGTCGGCGTACGACTGCTGTGGCTGCTGCCGGCGACATGGCTCGCCAAACGGCTCCATACGCGGCGGGACTACGACGAGGAGATCCCCGTGAGCTGGCGGGAGACCGTCGTCATGTGGTGGTCCGGCATGCGCGGCGTGGCGTCGGTCGCACTGGCGCTCGCGATCCCGTTGCGCACGGAGGACGGGGCGCCGTTCCCGGGGCGGGACGAGATCGTCTTCATCGCGTTCTGCGTCATCATGGCGACCCTCGTGGTCCAGGGCCTCACCCTGCCCTGGCTGGTGAAGAGGCTCGGCGTACGCGCCGACACGGACGAGGAGCGCGAGCTGGAGCGGAAGCTCGCCGTCCGGGCCGCCGGTGCCGCGAAACGGCGCCTCAAGGAGATCCAGGAGGTCGAGGACCTGCCGGAGGAACTGCGGGAGCGGCTCCAGCGCGTCGCGTTCGACGTGGGGGTGCGGATCAGTCCCGACCTGGTCGACGAGGAGCGGCGGTCGGCCTCCGCCCAGCGGGCGGAGCGGTTCAAGATGATGCAGCGCATCCAGCGGGAACTGATGTCGGCCGCCCGCCACGAGGTCCTGGCCGCCCGCAGTGAGCCCGGCGCCGACCCGGAGGTCGTCGATCGCGTCCTGCGCCACCTGGACGTCCGCAGCCTGCGCTGACACCGACCCGGCCCGCCGGTGGCCCGGGGCGGTGGTTTCCGGGGCCCTGGCCCGGGGCGGTGGCGCGGTGGCGCGGTGTGCGGTTCGGCGCCCGCGTGGGGCCCGCCCCGGGAGGTCCCGGGGGTCAGCCGCGGCCCGTGCGGGGGGCGTCCTCGACGGGGGCGTCACCGTCCAGGACGTACCCGTCCGCGTTGTTGCTGTGGACCTCCGCCGGGCGGGGCGGCCGGCGCACCCCCTTGCCGCGCTCCGGCCACTGCCCGTCCGGCGGCAGCGACGCGGCGGCCGTGGCGATACGGGGCAGCGCGTAGGGGTGCTTCTCGTACAGCCAGGCGATCATCTGCTCACGGACCACGCACCGCAGTGACCAGATGTCGTCCGCGTCCTTCGCCGTGACGACCGCCCGCACCTGCATCGTGCTCGGGGTGGTGTCGGTGACTGCCAGCGACCAGTCACGTCCGTCCCAGGTGGAGCAGTTCGCGAGAATGCCCTTGAGCTTCTCGCGCATCAGGCTCACCGGGGCCGAGTGGTCCAGGTGGAAGAAGACCGTGCCGGTCATCTGGGCGCCGCCCCGGGACCAGTTCTCGAACGGCTTGCTGGTGAAGTACGAGACCGGCATGGTGATCCGGCGCTCGTCCCACGTCCGTACGGCGAGGAACGTCAGCGTGACCTCCTCCACCACGCCCCACTCGCCGTCCACCACCACCGTGTCGCCTATCCGCACCATGTCGCCGAAGGCGATCTGGAAGCCGGCGAAGAGGTTCCCGAGCGTGGACTGGGCGGCGACACCGGCGACGATGCCGATGATGCCCGCGGAAGCCAGCATCGACGTACCGATGGTCCGGAAGTCCGGGAACGTGAGCAGCATCGCCGCGACCGCGACCACGGCGACCACGGCCGTGACGATCCGCATGATCAGCGTCACTTGGGTGCGGACGCGGCGCACGCGCGCGGTGTCCCGGGTGGACGAGGCGTACCGGGCGTAGGTGGACTCCACTATGGCCGCGGCGATCCGCACCACCAGCCAGGCGCTCGCCCCGATCAGCACCAGCGACAGTGCCCGGCCGATCCCGGTCTCGTGGTCCTCGATGACCGACCAGTGCGTCTGCCGGTAGGAGCCGCGCAGGAGGGCCGTGAGCAGTACCACCTGCAGTGGCAGCCGGCAGCGGCGCAGCAGCCCCCACAACGGGGTCTCGTGGTGCCGGGCGTCGGCTCGGCGCAGCGTGACGTCGGCGAGGTAGCCGACGACCAGCGTGAGCACGACCGCCCCACCGACGACGGTCAACGGGCGCAGTACGTTCTCCATGGCTCCTGGATCCAGCTGGCAGGATGGCCGGATGAACATCATGCTCTTCCACTCGGCCTACGGTCCGCGCCCGGCCGTGCACGCCGCAGCCGACCGGCTGCGTGCCGCCGGGCACCACGTGCACGTGCCCGACCTCTACGACGGTCAAACGGCCGACACGATCGAGGAGGGCATGGCGATCAAGGAGCGGACCGGCAAGGAGGAGCTGCTCAAGAGGGCCGTCATGGCCGCCGCCCCTTACTCGGAGCAGGGGCTCGTCTACGCCGGGTTCTCCATGGGGGCGTCCATCGCGCAGACCCTGGCGCTCGGCGACGAGAAGGCGCGTGGCCTGCTGCTGTTGCACGGCACCTCCGACATCGCGCCGAACGCCTCCGTGGACGGCCTCCCGGTGCAGCTGCATGTCGCCGATCCGGACCCGTTCGAGTCCCATGACTGGCTGAACGCCTGGTACCTGGGGATGGGTCGGGCGGGGGCGGACACCGAGGTGTACCGCTACCCCGGTGCCGGGCACCTCTTCACCGATCGCGGCCTGCCGGACTACGACGAGGACGCCGCCGAGCGGGCCTGGGCGATCGCGGCGGCCTTCCTGGAGAGCCTGTAGCGGTGCACGTCCCGTGCGGCGGCCGCTGACGGCACCGGTGGCGGGCGGCGTGTCCCCGTTCGGGCTCTCCGGGACGCGCCGCCCGCCACCGCCCTGTGGTCCCCGTCAACAGGAGCGGTTATGGCTGGAAACCCTCACTGCCGGCCCGTCAGCGCACCGGGGCGTCCACCCGCTCGACCTTCTGGGTACCGCTCAGCGTCCGGTAGGAGCGGATCCATGCCGAGGACGCGTCCGGCCTCGTCCTGTCGGAGACGGTGTAGTAGTCCATCTGCGAGCGCTCGGCGGTGACGTCGAGGACGCCGTACCCGTGGTTGTCCATGTCGACCCACTTCACATGGCGGTTGGCGCCCCGGAGTGCCGCCGCCGCGACCAGCGAGACCGTGCCGGGAGCGACGCCGAGGATGTCGTCCAGGTTGTCGGAGGTCACCGACGTCACCACGAACTCGGTCGCCGCCGACCGCGACACCGGGTAGGTGGCAGCCGTCACGGGCACGTCGTTGGCCCAGGCCATGTGGATGTCACCGGTCAGGAAGACCGTGTTGGTGATGGACCGGCCCGTCAGGTGGGCGAGGAGTTCCCTGCGGTCGTCCGTGTAGCCGTCCCACTGGTCCACGTTGATCGCCACGCCGCCCCGGGGCAGACCCAGCAGCTCCGCGACCGGCCCCAGCAGATGGGCGGGCAGGGAACCGAAGGCGACCGGGGAGATCATCACCGAGGTTCCCACCAGCTTCCAGGCCGCGTCGGACGACGCCAGCCCCGCCTTCAGCCAGTCCAGCTGGGCGCGGCCGGTGATCGTGCGGTCGGGGTCGTCGACCCGGCCGCTGCCCGTCGGCGCCTGCTGCGAGCGGAACGAGCGGAGGTCCAGCAGGTGCAGGTCGGCCAGTTTGCCGAAGCGCAGCCGGCGGTAGACCGTGCCCTCGGTGGAGGCGCGGACCGGCATCCACTCGAAGTACGCCTGCTTCGCGGCCGCCGCGCGGGCCGTCCAGTCGCCCTCCGTGCCCGGGGTGTGGTTCTCCGCGCCGCCGGACCAGGTGTCGTTGGCGAACTCGTGGTCGTCCCAGATGGCGATGACGGGGTGCGCCGCGTGCAGGGCCTGGAGGTGGGCGTCGGTCTTGTAGGTGGCGTGCCGCACGCGGTAGTCGGCGAGGGTGACTATCTCGTGCTTGGGCTCGTGCTGCCGCACGACGTGCTCAGGCTTGGGGTAGGCGCCCGTTCCGTACTCGTAGATGTAGTCGCCGAGGTGGAGTATCGCGTCCAGGTCGGTACGGGCCGCGAGGTGGCGGTACGCGGAGAAGTGGCCGGCCTCCCAGTTGGCGCAGGAGACCACGCCGAAGCGGACACCGGCCGTGGTGGCGTCCGCCGCCGGGGTCGTGCGGGTCCGGCCCACGGGGGAGACGGCCGTCGAGGGGTCCGTACCGGCCGTGAAGCGGAAGTAATGGACGGTCTCCTGGCGAAGGCCCCTGACGTCCACCTTGACGGTGTGGTCGGTGGCGGCCGTCGCCGTGACCGCGCCTCGCGCCACGATCCGGCTGAAGGCCCGGTCCTCGGCGACCTCCCATCTCACCTCGGTGTCGGGGCCCTTGCCCGATCCGGGAAGGGCGTCCGGGGCCGGGGTCACCCGCGTCCACAGCAGGACGCCGTCGGGCAGCGGGTCGCCCGAGGCGACGCCATGGAGGAAGGCGGGCGCCTGGGCGTTCGCCGCGGCGGGCGCGGCGGCGGCGAGTACGGGTGTGGCGATGGCGGCGGCGGCAGCGGTCTTGACGACCGTGCGGCGGCTGGGTGCGGGAAGAAGACGACTGGTCACGGCCGATCAGATTACTGATCGGTAGAGCGCGTGAGCGGGCTAACTCCCGGGAATTCGCCCGCCCGTTGGCCGAAAGCCATGCCTCGCTCACCACGTGGCGGCGACCGCGCCGCGGGCGGTGACCACCCCGCGCGGCGGCCTCACCGGCGGTGGCGGCCTCACCGCACCGTGGGAACCTCACCGCCGGCCGGCCGGGAAGGTGCCGGCGGCGCGCGTCGATCCGGTGGGGGCGCACCCCGGGAAGAAGGGCGGGCCGTACGGCCTGTGCGCCGAAGGGCGCCCCACCGGCCGCCGGCCCGCCTTCCCGGAGGCCCCGGTGTCACCCCTTGAGGGCCTTGTCGATCGCCGCGGTGAAGTCGGGGACGGTCATGGGGGCGTTGCCCCGCGCGTCGGTGACGGGCTTGCCGTCCATCTTCAGCGTGGGCGTGCCCGTCACGCCGCTCTTCTCGAAGGCCTCGGACATCTTCAGCGCCCAGGCGTCGAAGGTGCCCTCCTCCACGTTCTTCTTGAACGCGGCGTTGCTCTTCAGGGCCGGAACGGTGTCGGCGATCGCCAGGAGGTAGGAGTCCTTGGCGAATTTGTCCTGGCTCTCCTCGGGGTGGTACTTCGCCGAGTAGAGCGCCGCCTTGTAGTCCAGGAACGCCTCGGGGCCGACGTCGAGGGCTGCTCCCAGCGCGGACAGCGCGTTCTTGGAGCCCTCGCCGTTCGCTCCGATGCGGCCCTCGGAGAGGTCGTCCTCGTCGATGAACGTGGCGCCGACGTACTTGAGCTTGTACTTGCCGGCGGCGACGTCCTTCTCGATCGTCTCGCCCACCCCCTGCTCGAACGTCGCGCAGATCGGGCAGCGGGAGTCCTCGTACACCTCCAGCGTCTTCTTGGCGGCCGGCTTGCCGACGACGACAGTGGTGCCGTTCTCGCCCGAGGTGTTCTTCGGCGCGGTGACGCTCTTC
Source organism: Streptomyces gobitricini (assembly GCF_039532985.1). NCBI lineage: Bacteria > Bacillati > Actinomycetota > Actinomycetes > Kitasatosporales > Streptomycetaceae > Streptomyces > Streptomyces gobitricini. The sequence continues at coordinate 196,688 of NZ_BAAASR010000014.1, forward strand.
GCGTCCTTCGCCGCCTCCCAGTGGGAGGGCTTGTTCGCCTGCATCACGGCGTAGCCGACACCGCCGGCCAGCGCCAGGGCGGCGAGCGCCGAGACACCGACGGTGACCTGCCGGCGGACCTTGTCCTTCTTGGCCTGGCGCTCGCGCTCCTGGCGAAGACGCTCGCGGGCCGCCGCCTTGTTGGCCTGGCTGTTGCGTGCACTCATGATGGTGTTCTCCGTGACAGATCCGTACGAGAAGGGACTGTGGTGCTCAGGCGGCGAGGGCCGCCCGGCACGGCGGTCCCCGCCGCCCCACGGAGTGCACGAGAAGACGGGTACGGGAGGGCCGCGGCCGGCTCGCGAGCCGCACGCCCCGCCGTGCGGCCGGACGCGCCGCACCGATCGCGGCGACGGCGAGCAGCAGGGGCCGGAACGCGAAGGCGGCCACCGAGCGCACCAGCCCGGCCAGCGCGCTCTCGCCCCGCCGCAGCCAGGCCGAGGCGATCAGCCCGACCGCGACATGCGCGGCCAGCAGCAGCCAGGGCAGCGCCGGGTCGGGGGAGCGCAGCAGGGCGGCGGCGCCACCCTCCGGGACCACGACACCCGGCAGCGGGGCGCCCACGGCGCCACCGCACAGCACGTCGACGCCCACCGACCGCAGGGACCCCGCCACGGGGCCGCCGGCCGGTCCATAACAGACGTGCTGGCCGGTGGTGAAGACCGTGTCCGCGGCCAGCTCCAGCGGGACGAGGAGCCCGGCGATGTTCCAGAAGCCGCGTTCGGAGCCCGCCGAGGCGTACGCGATGCCGAAGACGGCGGCCGCGACGCCCGCGACGGTGACGACGGGCAGCGGGACCCCGGACAGCAGCACATGGGAGGCCACGGACAGCGTCACGACCAGAGCCGTGAAGAACGCTGCCCGCAGCCACCTGAGCCGGGTCCCGGATATGCCGTCCATCGCCGGAGAGTGTGCCACGCCTGCCGGTAAACGGCCCTTAAGGATCCGGCCTTCGCGGCCGCCCCGGGGCGGGTTCCCGCCAGGTCCCCTACAGGCCGGGGATGCGGCCGTTGCGGAACAGGTCGACGAAGATCTGGTGGTCCGCGCGCGCCCGGGCGCCGTAGTCGTGCGCGAAGTCCACCAGCAGCTCCCCGAAGCCCTCCTCGTCGGCGGCGATCGCCGCGTCGATGGCGCGCTCGGTGGAGAACGGCACCAGGGAGTGCCCGCTCTCGTCGTCCGCCGCCGCGTGCATGGTGGCCGTCGCCCGGCCCAGGTCGGCGACGGTCGCGGCGATCTCCTCCGGGTCGTCGATGTCCGACCAGTCCAGGTCCACCGCGTACGGCGAGACCTCCGCCACCAGCTGCCCGGCGCCGTCGAGCTCCGTCCAGCCCAGCCACGGGTCGGCGTGCGCCTGGAGCGCCCGCTGCGAGATGACCGTGCGGTGCCCCTCGTGCTGGAAGTACTCGCGCACCGCCCGGTCGGTCACATGGCGCGACACCGCCGGGGTCTGCCCCTGCTTCATGTAGATCACGACGTCGTTCTCCAGGGCGTCGCTGTTGCCCTCGAGGAGGATGTTGTACGAGGGCAGTCCGGCCGACCCTATGCCGATGCCGCGCCGCCCCACCACGTCCTTGACGCGGTACGAGTCGGGCCGGGCCAGGCTCGACTCGGGCAGCGTCGCCAGGTACCCGTCGAACGCCGCCAGCACCTTGTAGCGGGTCGCCGCGTCCAGCTCGATCGTTCCGCCGCCGGCCGAGAACCGGCGCTCGAAGTCACGGATTTCCGTCATCGTCTCCAGCAGCCCGAACCGGGTCAGGGAGCGGGCGTCGCGCAGGGCGTCCAGCAGCGGGCCCTCGGCCGTGTCGAGGGTGAAGGGTGGGAGCTCCGGCACGCCGGAGCTCCCTGTGCCCTTCGCCAGGGCGTGGACGCGCTCCCGGTAGGCGGCGGCGCAGATCCGCACCAGTTCGGTGATCTGCTCGTCGCTGAGCGCCTTGGAGTAGCCGACCAGGGCCAGGGAGGCCGACAGCCGCTTCAGGTCCCAGGTGAAGGGCCCGACGTACGCCTCGTCGAAGTCGTTGACGTTGAAGACCAGCCGTCCGTTGGCGTCCATGTACGTGCCGAAGTTCTCGGCGTGCAGGTCACCGTGGATCCACACCCGGGCGGTCCGCTCGTCCAGGTACGCGCCGCCGTGCTGCTCCCGGCCGAGGTCGGCGTAGAACAGGCAGGCCGCGCCCCGGTAGAAGGCGAAGGCCGAGCCGGCCATCTTCCGGAACTTGACACGGAAGGCGGCCGGGTCGGCGGCGAGGAGTTCGCCGAAGGCGGTGCCGAAGACGGAGAGGATCTGCTCACCGCGCTCCTCGGCGGTGGGCTGCGGGACCGACATCGCGGGGTGCCTCCTGGCGCTGGGTACACGAGTGCGCGCTTGACCGCGCGCATGACAAAAGGGGCGGGCCCTCCGTGCCCCTCCAACGCGTGACCGTGCCCCCGCGTGCCCGGTCGTTGTCAGTGGGGCGACGTAGACTTCCGAGCTGTCCCCCATCCCCGACCGCCGGAGGCAGCAACCGTGTCGAAGCCGCCGTTCACGCACCTTCACGTGCACACCCAGTACTCCCTGCTGGACGGTGCCGCGCGGCTCAAGGACATGTTCAACGCCTGCGGCGAGATGGGCATGACGCACATCGCCATGTCCGACCACGGCAACCTCCACGGGGCGTACGACTTCTTCCACTCGGCGAAGAAGGCGGGGGTCACCCCGATCATCGGCATCGAGGCGTACGTAGCCCCGGAGTCGCGCCGCAACAAGCGCAAGATCCAGTGGGGCCAGCCCCACCAGAAGCGGGACGACGTCTCCGGTTCGGGTGGCTACACCCACAAGACGATCTGGGCGGCGAACGCGACCGGCCTGCACAACCTCTTCCGGCTCTCCTCCGACGCGTACAAGGAGGGCTGGCTGACCAAGTGGCCGCGTATGGACAAGGAGACCATCGCCCAGTGGTCGGAGGGGCTGATCGCCTCCACCGGCTGCCCCTCCGGTGAGCTCCAGACCCGGCTGCGCCTCGGCCAGTTCGACGAGGCCCTGAAATCGGCCTCCGAGTACCAGGACATCTTCGGCAAGGACCGGTACTTCCTGGAGCTGATGGACCACGGCATCGAGATCGAGCGCCGGGTCCGCGACGGCCTGCTGGAGATCGGCAAGAAGCTCGGCATCCCGCCCCTGGTCACCAACGACTCGCACTACACGTACGCGCACGAGGCCTCCGCCCACGACGCGCTGCTGTGCATCCAGACCGGCAAGAACCTCTCCGACCCCGACCGCTTCAAGTTCGACGGCACCGGCTACTACCTCAAGTCCACGGACGAGATGTACGCCATCGACTCCTCGGACGCCTGGCAGGAGGGCTGCGCCAACACGCTCCTGGTCGCCGAGCAGGTCGACACCACCGGCATGTTCGAGAAGCGCGACCTCATGCCGAAGTTCGACATCCCCGAGGGCCACACCGAGGTCAGCTGGTTCAAGGAGGAAGTGCAGCGCGGCATGCACCGGCGCTTCCCCGGCGGCATCCCCGAGGACCGTCAGCAGCAGGTCGAGTACGAGATGGACGTCATCATCCAGATGGGGTTCCCGGGGTACTTCCTCGTCGTCGCCGACTTCATCATGTGGGCCAAGAACCAGGGCATCGCGGTGGGCCCCGGCCGGGGCTCCGCGGCCGGGTCGATCGTGGCGTACGCGCTGGGCATCACCGACCTCGACCCCATCCCGCACGGCCTGATCTTCGAGCGCTTCCTCAACCCCGAGCGCGTCTCCATGCCCGATGTCGACATCGACTTCGACGAGCGCAGGCGCGTCGAGGTGATCAGGTACGTCACCGAGAAGTACGGCGAGGACAAGGTCGCCATGATCGGCACGTACGGCACGATCAAGGCCAAGAACGCGATCAAGGACTCCGCGCGCGTGCTGGGCTACCCGTACGCGATGGGTGACCGCATCACCAAGGCCATGCCCGCCGACGTCCTCGGCAAGGGCATCCCGCTCTCCGGCATCACCGACCCCTCCCACCCCCGGTACTCCGAGGCGGGCGAGGTCCGCGGGATGTACGAGAACGAGCCGGACGTGAAGAAGGTCATCGACACCGCGCGCGGCGTGGAGGGCCTGGTCCGGCAGATGGGCGTGCACGCCGCCGGCGTGATCATGTCCAGCGAGCCGATCGTCGACCACGTCCCGGTCTGGGTGAGGCACACCGACGGCGTCACCATCACACAGTGGGACTACCCGAGCTGTGAGTCGCTCGGCCTGCTGAAGATGGACTTCCTGGGCCTGCGCAACCTGACGATCATGGACGACGCCGTCAAGATGGTGAAGGCCAACAAGGGGATCGACATCGATCTCCTGAGCCTGCCCCTCGACGACCCGACGACCTTCGAGCTGCTCCAGCGCGGCGACACCCTGGGCGTCTTCCAGTTCGACGGCGGCCCCATGCGGTCCCTGCTGCGGCTGATGAAGCCCGACAACTTCGAGGACATCTCCGCCGTCTCGGCCCTCTACCGGCCGGGTCCGATGGGCATGAACTCGCACACGAACTACGCGCTGCGCAAGAACGGCCAGCAGGAGATCACCCCGATCCACCCGGAGCTGGAGGAGCCGCTCAAGGAGGTCCTGGGCGTCACCCACGGCCTGATCGTCTACCAGGAGCAGGTCCAGAAGGCCGCCCAGATCATCGCCGGGTACTCGCTCGGCGAGGCCGACATCCTCCGCCGCGTCATGGGCAAGAAGAAGCCCGAGGAGCTGGCCAAGAACTTCACCATCTTCCAGGCCGGCGCCAAGAAGAACGGCTACAGCGACGAGGCGATCCAGGCCCTCTGGGACGTGCTGGTGCCCTTCGCCGGCTACGCCTTCAACAAGGCGCACTCCGCGGCGTACGGACTGGTCTCCTACTGGACCGCGTACCTCAAGGCGAACCACCCCGCCGAGTACATGGCGGCGCTGCTCACCTCGGTGAAGGACGACAAGGACAAGTCGGCCGTCTACCTCAACGAGTGCCGGCGCATGGGCATCAAGGTGCTCCCGCCCAACGTCAACGAGTCCGAGTCGAACTTCGCCGCCCAGGGTGACGACGTGATCCTCTTCGGCCTGTCCGCCGTGCGGAACGTCGGTACCAACGTCGTCGAGTCGATCATCCGGTGCCGCAAGGCGAAGGGGAAGTACACCACCTTCCCCGACTTCCTCGACAAGGTCGAGGCGGTCGTCTGCAACAAGCGCACCATCGAGTCGCTGATCAAGGCCGGGGCCTTCGACGAGATGGGCCACACCCGCAAGGGTCTGGTCGCCCACCACGAACCGATGATCGACAACGTGGTCGCCGTCAAGCGCAAGGAGGCCGAGGGACAGTTCGACCTCTTCGGTGGCATGGGGGAGGAGACGAGCGACGAGCCGGGCTTCGGACTGGACGTCGAGTTCTCCGACGTCGAGTGGGAGAAGTCCTACCTCCTCGCGCAGGAGCGCGAGATGCTCGGCCTCTACGTCTCCGACCACCCGCTCTTCGGTATCGAGCACGTCCTGTCGGACAAGGCCGACGCGGCGATCTCCCAACTGACGGGCGGGGAACACGCCGACGGCGCGGTCGTCACCATCGGTGGCATCATCTCCGGCCTCCAGCGCAAGATGACCAAGCAGGGCAACGCCTGGGCGATCGCCACCGTCGAGGACCTCGCCGGCTCCATCGAGTGCATGTTCTTCCCGGCGACGTACCAACTGGTGTCCACCCAGCTCGTCGAGGACACCGTCGTCTTCGTCAAGGGCCGCCTCGACAAGCGGGAGGACGTGCCCCGGCTGGTCGCCATGGAGCTGATGGTCCCGGACCTGTCGTCGGCCGGCACCAACGCGCCCGTGGTGCTCACCATCCCCACGGTGAAGGTGACCCCGCCGATGATCAGCCGCCTCGGCGAGATCCTCACCCACCACAAGGGCAACACCGAAGTACGGATCAAGCTCCAGGGGCCGCGGTCCACCACCGTGCTCCGGCTCGACCGGCACCGCGTCCAGCCCGACCCGGCGCTCTTCGGCGACCTCAAGGTGCTGCTCGGCCCGTCCTGCCTGGCCGGCTGACCGACGCTCCGCCCCAGAGCCCGCGCGGCTGGGTGACCGGCGCTCGGCCGTCCTGTCCGGTGGGCCGGCCGGCGCCCGGTTCGGTGCGGCTGGTCCGGTGTCCGCGCGGCTGGTCCGGCCCTGGGGTGAGTGGCGTTCGGCCCGTCCTGTCCGGTGGGCCGGCCGGCGCCCGGCTCGGTGGCTGTGGGGGTGGGCGACCGGTCCTCGTCCGGTACGCCCGGCGGTGCGGGCGGTACGCGAGGCCGACAGCCGGGTGCTCCGGTGCGCGCGGAAGGGGCGCGCCCGTCGTCACGGGTGCGCCCCTTCCGTCGTACGCGGGCCCGGCGGGGCCTCAGTTGTGGCCGAACCTCTTCTGCCGGCCCTTGCCGGCGACGTCCGCGGGCGTGACCTGCGAGACGCGGTGCTCGGCCTGGGCCTCCATCGACGAGCTCTTCGCCTGCTGCGCGCCACGCTCCGCGGGCGACGCCTTCTGACCGCGGTCCGGCTTCTTGTTCTTGGCCATGGTGCTGCCTCCGTGGGGTGTAGGGGCCAGGGCCGCTGCCAGACTCACATACGCGCATAGGGCGCGCATTTTGGATCATTGCGGACGGTAGTCGACTGTCATCACGGGAGCTTGGGGTGATCCGCCACGCCGATGATCCAGTTCCGGCCGTTAACCCCGCGGCAGTCGGGCAGACTCGAAGGAAACCCGAAGCAACTTCCGATCCCGAGGTTCCCGAAAGAGGGTGGAACACGTGGACCGCTGCGTCGTTCTGGTGGACGCCGGCTACCTGCTGGGAGCCGCCGCCAGCCTTCTTGCCGGAGAACCGGCCCGTTCTCGGATCACCGTCGACCACACCGCCCTCATCCAGGGCCTCCGCGAACGCGCCGAGGCCGACACCCAGCAGCCTCTGCTGCGGATCTACTGGTTCGACGGGGCCCCCGACCGCGTACCCCAGCCCGAACACCGCAGGCTGCGCGTCATGCCCCGGGTCACCGTCCGGCTGGGCGCCCTGACGCGCAGCGACGGCCGCTGGGCCCAGAAGGGCGTCGACGCCGCCATGCACGCCGAGCTCACCGAGCTCGCCCGCAACCGCGCCTGCTCCGACATCGTGCTCGTCACCGGCGACGGTGACCTGCTGCCCGGCCTGATGTCCGCCAAGGAACACGGTGTCGCCGTCCACCTCTGGGCCGTCCAGGCCGCCGACGGCGACTACAACCAGTCCGAGGACCTGGTCGCTGAGGCCGACGAACGCCGGGTGCTCGACCGCGAATGGATCACCCGGGCCGTCCGCGCCAAGGAGCTCACCGGCCCCTGCTCGCCGCCGCCCGTGCCGCGTCCCGAGATCGCCGCGATCCTCTCCGCCCCGCTGCCCGAGTCGGCGCTCGCCGCCTCCGCCGAGCGCGCCGCCGAAGCCGCCTCCGCAGCCGCAGCCGCAGCCGCAGCCGCCGCCGGGGCCAACGGCGCGGCATCGCCCGTCAACGGAACCCCCGCTGTCAACGGGACGCCCGTCAACGGCCGGTCCGTCCACGACACGCCCCGCGACGGCGGAACGGCCGGCGCGAACGGGACCGGCGCGCCCTCCCCGGGGACCGCCAAGGCCGGCGGCGTCCCCACCCCCAAGGACCTGGCAGCCCTGCACGCCCCCGGCCACCAGCCCCCCGGCCCGGCCGCCGCCGCCCAGCCCGCGAACGCCACGCTCCGCTGGTCCTCCGACCGGGGCTGGGTCGACCGCCCCGGCGGCACGGCCGGCGAACCGCCCGAGACCGCGTCGCTGCCCACCCTCGCCCAGCTGACCAGCGCCGAGCAGCGCTGGGCCGACCGCGAGGAGGACATCACCACGGTCGGCGGCGACCCCTTCGAGGTGGGCCAGGTCTTCGCGCGGCGCTGGATGGAACGGCTGCCCGACCCCGCCCACGTGCAGAAGCTCTCCACCATGTACCCGCGCATCCCGCACCGCATCGACGGCGAACTGCTGCGCTACGCGGCACGCTTCGGCCTGCTCGCCCACAAGGACGACCAGATCGACGACCACGACCGGTACGCGATCCGGGCCGGGTTCTGGCGCGAGATCGACGTGCGGACGGCGGCCGAGCACGCCCCCGTGGGCGAATAGGGCAGGGCGACCCTTTAGGCTCATCCCTCGTGAGTACGGTGTGCGTGGTGCGGGAGCTGGTCAAGACGTACCCCGCCACGCGCGGCAGGCGCGGGCGGCCCGCCACACCCGAGGTGCGCGCCACCGACGGGGTGTCCCTGGATGTGCGCGGCGGCGAGATCTTCGGCCTGCTCGGCCCCAACGGCGCCGGCAAGTCCACCCTCGTCCGTCAGCTGACCGGACTGATGCGGCCCGATTCCGGCACCGTCCGGCTGCTCGGCCACGACCTCGTACGCCACCCCGAGCGTGCCGCGCGTCTCATCGGCTACCTCGGGCAGGAGTCCACCGCCCTCGACGAGCTGACCGTCGCGCTCGCCGCCGAGACCACCGGGCGGCTGCGCGGCCTCACGGTTCGGGACGCGCGGGCCGAGCGGGACGCCGTCCTGGACGAGCTGGGGCTCACGCGGCTCGCCGGGCGCCCCCTGAAGAAGCTGTCCGGCGGCCAGCGGCGGCTCGCCTGTTTCGCCACCGCGCTGGTGGGGGAGCGGCCGGTGCTGATCCTCGACGAGCCCACCACCGGCATGGACCCCGTCGCCCGGCGTGCCGTGTGGGCCGCGGTCGACCGGAGGCGGGCCCGGCACGGTACGACCGTGCTGCTTGTCACCCACAACGTCATCGAGGCCGAGACCGTGCTGGACCGGGTCGCCGTGCTGGAGCGCGGGCGGGTCATCGCCTGCGACACCCCGGCGGGCCTCAAGGAGCGGGTGGCCGGCGAGGTGCGGGTGGAGCTGGTGTGGCGCGAGCGGGCTCCGCTGGAGGTGCCGGAGGTGGTGGCGCTGCGGGAGTCGGCGCAGGAGGCGGGCCGCACCTGGGTGCTGCGCCTCGCGCCCGACGAGGCACGGGCGGCGGTCGCGGCGGTGACCGGCGGCGCCGCGTTCGCCGCGCTCGACGACTTCACGCTGGCGACGCCGAGCCTGGAGGACGTGTACCTCGCACTCGGCGGCGAGACGAAGGGCCTGGTCAAGGCATGAACAGGAGCATCGGTTGAGCATCATGCCCGCACAGGCCGTGTCCTCCGGCGCGGTCGTCCCGGCGCAGGCCGACGACCCCGCCGCGCGTGACGCCGCGCCGCTCGCCCCACGGGCGCGGCTGCTGCCGGCGCTCGCCGCGGTGTACGGGGCCCAGCTGTCGCGGGCCCGGGTGGCCCGCATCCCGCTGCTGTTCGTGGCGACCTTCCAGTCCGTCGGGATCATGGTGCTGATGCGCGGGGTGGTCGACGGGGGCGCGGAGGCGCGGGCCGTCGTCGCCGGGTCCTCGGTGCTGGTGGTCGCCTTCGTGGCGCTGAACCTGCTGGCGCAGTACTTCGGGCAGCTGCGGGCGAGCGGCGGGCTCGACCACTACGCCACGCTGCCGGTGCCGCCCGCCGCGGTGGTGCTCGGCGCGGCCGGGGCGTACGCCTCCTTCACGGTGCCCGGGACGGTCGTCACGGCGGTCGCGGGCTCGGTCCTCTTCCAGCTGCCGCTGACCCACCTGTGGATCCTGGCGGCGGTCGTCCCGCTCACGGGCGCCGCCCTCGCCGGGCTCGGCGCGGCCCTCGGGCTGCTCGCGCCGCGCCAGGAGCTCGCCACCCTGCTGGGCCAGCTCGGCATGTCGGCCGCCCTGCTGCTGGGCGTGCTGCCGGCCGACCGGCTGCCGGAGCCCATCGGGTGGGCGCGGGACCTGCTTCCGTCGACGTACGGGGTGGAGGCACTCGCCCGGACGTTCGATACGCGGCCCGACTGGGCGGCCGTCGGGCTGGACCTCGCGGTGTGCGCGGCGGTCGGCGTGGTGTCGCTGGCCCTCGCGACGTGGGCGTACCGGCGGGCGGCGGTCCGGTGAGGCACCGCGCGGGCACGCCTGGCACGATGGCAGGGTGACCGCACCGCTGACTCCGCCGCACCGGCCGTCCCCGCACGACTCCGCATGGCCGCCGCCGTACTCCGCCGTCCCGAAGGACACGGACGACCCGGACAACCCGGATGGAACGGACGGCGTGGACGGCATGGACGACACGCCGGACGTGGCCACGGAGGTACGGCAGGGGGTCGTGGTGCTGCTCGTGGTCACCCTGGCGGGTGTCGCCCTCGGGCTGCTGTGGCTGTGGCTGGCCCCGCGCATCCCGCTGGTCTCGGACGGAAAGGCCGTGTTCCTCAAGGACACGGAGGGCGAGAACGCGGTCGGCGCCGACGGTACGTTCACGCTGCTGGCGCTCGGTTTCGGGGCGCTCAGCGCGGCGGTCGTCTTCTGGTTCCACCGGCGGGGCGGTATCGCGATCGTGGTCGGTCTCGCCCTGGGCGGGCTCCTCGGCTCGCTCCTCGGCTGGGGTGTCGGCACCCTGCTCGGCCCGGCGCACGACGTGGCGGAGCACGCCCGGGCGGTCGGCGCGGGCGTCACCTTCGACGCGCCGCTGGAGCTCAAGGCGCACGGGGCGGTCCTGGCGTGGCCGGTGGCCGCAATGCTGGTCCACCTGGCGCTCACGGCCCTCTTCGGCCCCCGCGACCCGGAACCCGACTGGGACGACACCGCCCTGCCTCCGCCCCCGCCGCCCCCGCACGACGCCCGCTCCTGACGGCGGGACGGGCGGCGTGCGCCGCGGCCGGGGCACCGCCCGGTCAGGAGGGGCGGCGCCCCCGCGGGCGTCACTCAAGGCGGGGCAGCCGCGCAGGGCTCACGCGCGGCCGATCGGCGCCAGCACCGCTTCCGTGAGAGCCACCAGGTCCGCCGGGGCCAGTTCGACCTCCAGGCCCCGGCGCCCCGCCGAGACGCAGATGGTCGCGTGCTTCGATGCCGAGACGTCCAGGACGGTACGCAGCCGCTTGCGCTGGCCGAGCGGGGAGATTCCGCCCCGGACGTACCCCGTCGTGCGTTCCGCCGCGGCCGGGTCGGCCATCGCCGCGCGCTTGCCTCCGACCGCCGCCGCGAGGGCCTTCAGGTCCAGCTGGCCGGCGACCGGGACGACCGCGACGGTCAGGTCGCCGTCGACGTCCGCGACCAGGGTCTTGAAGACCCGGTCGGGGGAGACCCCGAGGGCCTCGGCGGCCTCCTCACCGTACGAGGGGGAGGCGGGATCATGGTCGTACGCGTGCAGGGTGAAGGGTGTGCCCGCGGCCGTGAGGGCCACTGTCGCCGGGGTGCCGCCTGCTTGCTTCTTCGACTTCTTCGCCACGTCGGTCGTCGTCCTCCGCCTCAGTTGGGGCTCGTGGGCGCCCGGGTCAGGTCCACCGCCGGCAACGACGGCAGGTGCCGCAGTACGGCGGTCTCCGCCCGCAGCAGGTGCAGTTCCTCGCGCAGCCGCGTCGCGGTGTCGGGCGCCTGGAGGAGCCGCTGCTTGGCCGGGGTGTCGAGCACGGCCGCCGCGGCCACCAGGTACGAGACGACCGAGGGCTCGTCGGGCAGTTCCTGGCCCGTCGTCAGGGATCGCTCCCGGGCTCCGGCCAGCCGCTTCTGGTAGGCGCGGAACGCCCGCAGGACCCCCTCGGCGAGCGCTCCCGCCCCGTCGCCCTGCTCCTCCTCCAGCTCCTCCAGCTCCGCCGTCAGGAAGGGGCCGGTCGCGTCGACCGACAGCAGCTTCACGCGTGTCGTACCGGTCGCCAGTACCTCGAAGCTGCCGTCCTCCCGCTCCCGGATCGTCGCCGCGTCGGCGATGCAGCCGACCCGGTGGAACGCCTGGACAGGGTCCGGCCCGAAGCCCGCGGCGGGGCCCTTCTCGGGCAGCGCCGTCTGGTCGGGCAGCCCGGGCGCGGTGGGCGCGACCTCACGCCCGTCGCGGATCGCCACGACGGCGAAGCGGCGCGGCTCCGACTCGTCGGTCTTGAGCAGCTCGCGCATCATGGCGCGATAACGCTCCTCGAAGACGTTCAGGGGCAGCACGAGGCCCGGGAACAGCACCGCGTTCAGCGGAAAGAGTGGCAGGCGAGCGGTGGTCACAGCGGTCAAGCGTAATGGCCGCCCGAACGCCCGCGTCCGGCCCGTCCGCGCGGAGCGGCGGCGGAGGCCGCTTCGAGGCGTACGCCGGCGCGGGCGTCGAGGAACCCGCCCAGTGGATCGTCGCTCACCGACGACCACGGGAACGACGTGGCGTACGGGCCGATCAGGCGGAACTGATCGAGGGCCGCCGCCCACCGCTCGCGCCCCGTCAGCACGTACACCAGCACGTTGCGCACCTCGGCCGGCCACGGGTCGGCCACCGGGTACCGCCCGGACAGCTCGATGGCGAGGTCCGCCGCCGCGTCGATCCGCTCCTCCCGTACGGAACCGGCGTCGCCCGCCCTCAGCCGGATGTACGCAGCCCGCACCGGAAGCGCCCTGATGAGCGATCCGGGCAGCGCGTCGGCGGCGGCCTGCTCGGCGAAGTCGAAGCACTCGCGGTGCGAGCCGCGCCGCTGCGCCGACAGGTACTTCAGGGCGGCCACGTGGCACCCGTCGTGGTGTGCGGCGCGGCGCAGGGCCTGCTCCCACAGCGTCTCGAAGGCGGCGTGCGAGGCGTGCGTGCCGCGCGCGTGGTCCAGCGCCAGCCGCCACGGCACCGGGTCGCGCGGCGCGGCGTCGGCCGCCGCGCCGATCAGTGGCCCGAGCTCCAGCAGCCGCTCGGCCCGCGCCGGGGACTCCCACGCCCTGCGGACGGCCACCTCCGCCTTGACCAGCAGGGCGTCCGGGTCGTGGGGCGTGTCCGCCAGCCAGCCCGCCAGCCACTCGTCCCGGCTCCGCGCGAAGGCGGCCAGCCGCGCGACGTACCGGTCACGGCTCTCCCATTCGGCGGCACCCCGCGTGCCGGCCAGCAGCTTCGCGGCCGGTTCGTGGTCCCCGAGCGCGGCGGCGACCAGCGTCGGGGCGAGCTGTTCGTCCGGCGCGTCGAGCAGCACCGCGTGGTCCGGCGGCAGTCCGTCCGCGAGGTGCGGCGCGTGCCGGACCCCGCGGGCGGTGCTGAGCAGGGCGCGGAGCAGAGACATGGTGCGGACCATTGAAAACCGCAGGTCGGAGCCGCACCAGTGGCCTGCTGTGAAGCTTTGGTAGGGGCGGAATGGTTGCACCGACGAATGTCAAGAGAAGGTAAAGAAAGCGGTGTACGAGTGGGTCAGCTGCGCCGCAGGAGCCGTGAGGCACCGGCCGCGACCGTGGTGGCGAGGATCCAGCCCAGCAGGATGAGCACGGTCGACGTCCACTGCCATATGCCTGCCAGCCGCCAGTGCCCGTCCTGGCCGAGATTGATCACCGGCAGCAGCAGATCCAGGGCGTACAGGGCGGCGTTCCAGTTCGGGTGCTCGCCCGGCTTGATCGGCGGCGGGTCGCACCGGGAGAAGGCGAGGGTCCCCGCGGCCCACAGCACCGCCATCCAGAGCGCCGCCCGCCCCGGGCGATAGCCGTAAGCCACCGTCCAGTCCTGGAGATAGCCCCACATCTTCGCCGCGAGCGGAAGCGTCTCGCGTCTGCGGCGCTGCTTGGCCAGCAGCACCTCCCGCGCGTCGGCGTCCTCACCGCTGTTGCGCAGCACCGTCGCCAGCCGCTCGTACGGCTCCGGGGCGAACTCCGGCGTCGCCGCCGCCACCCACTCCAGGCGGCGGGCGAGCGGGAAGTGGCCGTACGGCACGAGGTTCTCGTAGACGAAACCGCCCATCGCCAGCCCGCCCGGGCCGGGCCAGCTGGTCGACAGGTCGATCAGCGTCACGACCTTGGCGCCGTTGAGCACCACCCGCCCCTCCTCCGGACGCTCGCTGTTGAAACGCAGCTCGGGGGTGACGATCCGGCGCAGCGACAGCTCCTCGCGCTGCTCCGAGGAGAGCAGGAACCGCGCGTGGTGGAAGTCCACCGCGTCCCCGAACCGGCCGTCGTCCAGCCGCACCCCGCCCCGGCACTCGAACGGCTGGATGCGGGTGCCGCGCATCGGTGTGTTGAAGTTGGCCAGCCCCCCGGGCGGTGTCGCACCCGCCGTGTTCCCCGTCCGGTCGCTGACCCACGCGTACGTCATGTACAGCGTCCGCTCCACGGTCAGCTGGGGCGCGTTGAGAGCCCGCCGGCCCTCCGCGCCCCGCAGCCTGCTGCCGCGCAGGCTCAGCGAGACGCCGACCTTCGCACCGCGCAGGGAGAACTCGCCGTGCGTCTCGATCAGCTCCGCCGTCAGGTCCTGCGCCACCGACATCCCGTCGGCCACGATCGCCCGGCCGCGCCGGTCGGACCCCACATGGATCTGGCTGATCAGCAGGTCCGTGCCGATCTGGGCGTCGGTCAGCCGCATACCGCGGTCCACCCGGCAGCGCGGGAGGTGCAGGTCGCCCTCCGTGTGCAGCCGGGCCGCCTCCAGCCGCGGCACCGCGCACTTGACCATGCGCAGCGTGGTGAACCGCGACTCCGGCAGCACCACCTCGTTCTCGAACCGGCAGCCGTGCAGCTCCACGTACGGTCCGACCGTGCCGCCCGCCAGGTCGAGGGTGCCGCTGATGTGCACCCCGCGCAGCTTCAGCGCCGAGACCCGGCCGGCCAGCGCGGGCGGCCCGTCCAGCAGCAGCAGCGCCACCTTGTCGGCCCGCACGCTCCGCTCCGGCGGCCACACACGCGGCGAGAACGGATCGTCCAGCATCGCGTTCCCGGTGCTCAGGTCATAGGTGGCACCGATCCGGAACGCCTGCCACATCCCCACCTCGGACGGGGTGAGATCGGCCGGCACATCGTCGTCGTGCGGCTCGGTCACTGCCGCCCCCTCCGCTTCCCCTGTTTCGTACGGTTGTTCTTCCCGCTCTGTGACGGACCGAACGCTAACGGTCAGGTGTGACAACAAGACGCCACTGCGGCGTGTATCAGCCAGTGATACGGGCGCTCGGCCGCGCGGCGCCGTCTGCGAGAATTGACCTGTGATCTCACGAATCGATCTGCGCGGCGACGCCCTCCCGGAGGGTGGCGCTCTGCGCGACCTGCTGCCCCGTGCCGAGTTCGACGTGGAAGCCGCCCTGGAGAAGGTGCGGCCGATCTGCGAGGCCGTGCATCATCGGGGGGACGCGGCGCTGATCGACTACGCGGAGAAGTTCGACGGCGTCGCCCTCGACCAGGTGCGGGTTCCGGCCGCCGCGCTCACCCGCGCGCTGGAGGAGCTCGATCCGGCCGTCCGCGCCGCCCTGGAGGAGTCGATCCGGCGCGCCAGGATCGTCCACCGCGAGCAGCGCCGCGCCGAGCACACCACCCAGGTGGTGCCCGGCGGCACGGTCACCGAGAAGTGGGTCCCGGTCCAGCGCGTCGGCCTGTACGCGCCCGGCGGCCGCTCCGTCTACCCCTCGTCCGTGATCATGAACGCCGTACCGGCGCAGGAGGCGGGCGTCGAGTCGATCGCCCTCGCGTCCCCGCCGCAGAAGGAGCACGGCGGCCTCCCACACCCCACGATCCTCGCCGCCTGCGCCCTCCTCGGCGTCGACGAGGTGTACGCCGCCGGCGGTGCCCAGGCCGTCGCCATGTTCGCCCACGGCACGGAGTCCTGCGCCCCCGCCAACATGGTCACCGGCCCCGGCAACATCTGGGTCGCCGCCGCCAAGCGGTACTTCACCGGCCGGATCGGCATCGACACGGAGGCCGGCCCGACCGAGATCGCCGTCCTCGCCGACGACACCGCCGACCCGGTCCACATCGCCGCCGACCTGATCAGCCAGGCCGAGCACGACCCGCTCGCGGCCGCCGTCCTGGTCACCGACTCCACCGACCTCGCCGAGGCCGTGGAGAAGGAGCTGGAGCCCCAGGTCGCCGCCACCAGGCACGTCGACGACCGGATCGTGCCGGCCCTGCGCGGCAGGCAGTCCGCGATCGTGCTGGTCGACGGCCTGGAGGAGGGCCTGCGCGTCGTCGACGCGTACGGCGCCGAGCACCTGGAGATCCAGACCGCCGACGCGGCGGCCGTCGCCCGGCGCGTCCGCAACGCAGGCGCCATCTTCGTCGGCCCCTGGGCACCGGTCTCGCTCGGCGACTACTGCGCCGGCTCCAACCACGTCCTGCCCACCGGCGGCTGCGCCTGCCACTCCTCCGGCCTGTCCGTGCAGTCGTTCCTGCGCGGCATCCACATCGTGGACTACACGCGCGACGCGCTGGCCGAGGTGGCCCACCACGTGGTGACCCTCGCCGAGGCGGAGGACCTGCCGGCGCACGGCGCGGCGATCAAGGCACGGTTCGGATGGAAGGTGCCGCAGCGGTGACCATCGGCATCGACGACCTGCCCATCCGCGACGAGCTGCGCGGCAAGTCCCCCTACGGCGCGCCGCAGCTGGACGTGCCCGTACGCCTCAACACCAACGAGAACCCGTACCCGCTGCCCGAGCCGCTCGTCGAGCGGATCGCCGAGCGCGTCCGGGACGCGGCCCGCTCGCTCAACCGCTACCCCGACCGGGACGCGGTCGAGCTCCGTACCGAACTGGCCGCCTACCTCACCCGGACCACCGGCTATGAGGTCGGCCCCGCCAACGTGTGGGCCGCCAACGGCTCCAACGAGGTCATCCAGCAGCTGCTCCAGACCTTCGCGGGGCCCGGCCGCATCGCGATCGGCTTCGAGCCCTCGTACTCGATGCACGGCCTGATCTCGCGCGGGACCGGGACGGGCTGGATCTCCGGGCCGCGCACGGACGACTTCACCATCGACGTCGCCTCCGCCACGGCCGCCATCGCCGAGCACCGCCCCGACGTCGTCTTCGTCACCTCGCCCAACAACCCCACGGGCACCGCCGTCGAGGCGGAGACCGTGCTGGCGCTGTACGAGGCCGCGCAGGCGGCCAAGCCGTCCCTGGTCGTGGTCGACGAGGCGTACGTGGAATTCAGCCACCGCCCCTCGCTGTTGTCCCTCATCGCGGGCCGGCCCAACCTGGTGGTCTCCCGCACCATGTCCAAGGCGTTCGGCGCGGCGGGCCTGCGCCTGGGCTACCTGGCGGCGCACCCGGCCGTGGTCGACGCCGTCCAGCTGGTGCGCCTGCCGTACCACCTGTCGGCCGTCACCCAGGCCACCGCGCTCGCGGCCCTGGAGCACACCGATACGCTGCTGGGGTACGTCGAGCAGCTGAAGACCGAGCGGGACCGGCTGGTCGCCGAGCTGCGGGCCATCGGCTACGAGGTGACCGAATCCGACGCCAACTTCGTCCAGTTCGGACGGTTCGACGGCGAGGGAGCCGCCCACGCCGTGTGGCAGCGGATCCTCGACCGGGGCGTCCTGGTCCGCGACAACGGCGTACCGGGCTGGCTGCGGGTCACCGCCGGCACACCGGAAGAGAACGACGCGTTCCTGGATGCGGTTCGCGCACTGAAGAAGGAGCAGAGCTCATGAGCCGCGTAGGACGGGTCGAGCGCACCACCAAGGAGACGTCCGTCGTCGTCGAGATAGACCTCGACGGCACCGGAAAGGTCGACGTGTCGACCGGCGTCGGCTTCTACGACCACATGCTGGACCAGCTGGGCCGCCACGGACTGTTCGACCTGACGGTCAAGACCGACGGCGACCTGCACATCGACTCGCACCACACGATCGAGGACACCGCCCTCGCGCTCGGCGCCGCCTTCAAGCAGGCGCTCGGCGACAAGGTGGGCATCTACCGGTTCGGCAACTGCACCGTCCCGCTGGACGAGTCCCTCGCCCAGGTCACCGTCGACCTCTCCGGCCGCCCCTACCTGGTGCACACCGAGCCGGAGAACATGGCGCCGATGATCGGCTCCTACGACACGACGATGACCCGGCACATCCTGGAGTCGTTCGTCGCCCAGGCGCAGATCGCCCTCCACGTCCACGTGCCGTACGGCCGCAACGCCCACCACATCGTGGAGTGCCAGTTCAAGGCCCTCGCCCGCGCCCTGCGGTACGCCTCGGAGCGCGACCCGCGCGCGGTCGGGATCCTGCCCTCCACGAAGGGCGCGCTGTGACGGGTCTTTCGACCATCCTGATCGTGGTCGGCCTCTTCCTCGCGGGGGGCGTGTACTCCTTCAGTAAGCAGCGGATGCCCAAGGGCGTCATCGTCCTGCTGCTCATCGCCTCGGTGATGTGCCTGCTGGCGGGCGTCCTGCGGCTTCAGGGAATCTGGGAATGAGCGGCATGAGCACTGCGAAGAAGGTCGTGGTCCTCGACTACGGATTCGGTAACGTCCGGTCCGCCGAGCGTGCCCTCGCGCACGTCGGCGCCGACGTCGAGATCACCCGCGACTACGACACGGCCATGAACGCCGAGGGGCTCCTCGTTCCCGGCGTCGGCGCCTTCGCCGCCTGCATGGCCGGGCTCAAGGAGGCCCGCGGCGACTGGATCGTGGAGCGCCGGCTCTCCGGAGGCAGGCCCGTCATGGGCATCTGCGTGGGCATGCAGATCCTCTTCGGACGGGGCATCGAGCACGGGGTGGAGACCGAGGGCCTGGACGAGTGGCCCGGCACGGTCGGCCCCCTGCGGGCCCCGGTCGTCCCCCACATGGGCTGGAACACCGTCGAGGCCCCCGGGGACAGCGAGCTGTTCGCCGGTCTCGACGCCGACGCCCGGTTCTACTTCGTGCACTCCTACGCCGTGCACGACTGGAGCCTGGAGGTCGCCAACCCCGCCATGCGCGCGCCCAAGGTCACCTGGTCCACGCACGGTGAGCGGTTCGTCGCGGCCGTCGAGAACGGCGCGCTGTGGGCGACCCAGTTCCACCCCGAGAAGTCCGGCGACGCCGGTGCCCAACTGCTGACCAACTGGCTCAACACCTTCTGACCCGCTTCGGACCCGCCTCCGACCCGCCTCCGACCCGCCTCAAGGATCTAGGACCCGCTGAGATGAGCAAGCTCGAACTCCTTCCCGCCGTCGACGTCCGGGACGGCCAGGCCGTCCGGCTCGTCCATGGCGAGTCCGGCACGGAGACCTCCTACGGCTCTCCGCTGGAGGCTGCCCTCGCCTGGCAGCGCGCGGGCGCCGAGTGGCTGCACCTGGTGGACCTCGACGCCGCGTTCGGCACCGGTGACAACCGGGAGCTGATCGCCGAGGTCGCCGGGGCCATGGACATCAAGGTGGAGCTGTCCGGCGGCATCCGCGACGACGCGTCGCTCGCCGCCGCGCTCGCCACCGGCTGTACCCGCGTCAACCTGGGAACGGCCGCCCTGGAGACCCCCGAGTGGGTCGCCAAGGTCATCGCCGAGCAGGGCGACAGGATCGCGGTCGGCCTGGACGTCCGCGGCACGACGCTGCGCGGCCGTGGCTGGACCCGTGACGGCGGCGACCTCTACGAGACGCTGGCCCGCCTCGACTCCGAGGGCTGCGCCCGGTACGTGGTCACCGACATCGCCAAGGACGGCACCCTCCAGGGCCCCAACCTGGAACTGCTGCGCAACGTCTGCGCGGCCACCGACAAGCCCGTCGTCGCCTCCGGCGGCGTCTCGTCGCTGGACGACCTGCGCGCGCTGTCGGAGCTCGTCCCGCTGGGCGTCGAGGGCGCCATCGTCGGCAAGGCGCTGTACGCCAAGGCGTTCACCCTGGAGGAAGCGCTCGCGGCGGTGACCGCGTGACCGACTCCGTACGCCGTGTGGTGACCGGTGCGCCGTGGGAGGAGCAGTTCGGCTACTCCCGTGCCGTCGAGCTCCCGAACGGCCTGGTGCTGGTCTCGGGCTGCACCTCGATCGTCGACGGCGAGATCGCCGGCGGCGGGCCCTACGAGCAGGCGGTCAACTCCTTCAACGTGGCCTTCGCCGCACTGAGGCAGCTCGGTCTCGGCCCGGCCGACGTCGTGCGCACCCGGATGTACATCACCCACGCCCGGGACGTGGACGAGGTCGGCCGCGCCCACAAGGAGCTGTTCGACGACGTCCGCCCCGCCGCCTCGATGATCATCGTCTCCGGCTTCGTCGATCCCAGCCTGGTCGTCGAGGTCGAGGTCGAGGCGTACCGGGCCGGCACCACCCGAGGAGGTGCCGCGTCATGACCCTCGCGGTACGTGTCATCCCCTGCCTGGACGTGGACAACGGCCGGGTCGTCAAGGGCGTCAACTTCCGGAACCTCCGGGACGCGGGCGACCCCGTCGAGATGGCCAAGCTGTACGACGCCGAGGGCGCCGACGAGCTGACCTTCCTCGACATCACCGCCTCGTCCGGCAACCGGGAGACCACCTACGACGTGGTGCGCCGCACCGCCGAGCAGGTCTTCATCCCGCTCACCGTCGGTGGTGGCGTGCGCAGCGCCGAGGACGTCGACAAGCTGCTGCGCGCCGGTGCGGACAAGGTCGGTGTCAACACGGCGGCCATCGCCCGGCCGGAGCTGATCCAGGAGATCGCCGAGCGGTTCGGCCGCCAGGTGCTGGTGCTGTCGGTGGACGCCCGCCGTACCCCCGAGGGCACCTTCGAGGTCACCACGCACGGCGGCCGGCGCGGGACCGGCATCGACGCCGTCGAGTGGGCCCACCGGGCCGCCGAGCTGGGCGCGGGCGAGATCCTGCTCAACTCGATGGACGCGGACGGCACCAAGGACGGCTACGACACCGAGATGATCGCCGCCGTCCGCAAGCACGTCACGGTGCCGGTGATCGCCTCCGGCGGCGCGGGCGAGCTCGCCCACTTCCCGCCCGCGATCGACGCGGGCGCCGACGCGGTGCTGGCCGCGTCCGTCTTCCACTTCGGCGACCTGAGGATCTCCGAGGTGAAGGCCACCCTGCGCGAGTCGGGCCACCCGGTCCGCTAGCGCACCGGGCCTCGGCCGAGCGGCTGGGTGAGCTGTACGAGGTTGCCGACGGTGTCGTCCAGCACGGCCGTCAGGACCGGCCCGTGCTCCATGGGCGGCTGGGTGAACCGCACACCCAGCCCGCTCAGCCGCTCGTACTCGGTCCGCAGCGCGTCCACCCCGAGGACGAGGCACGGCAGCTCCGCCTCGCGCAGGCCCCGGCGGTACTGCTCCGCCACCGGGCTGTCCCCGGGTTCCAGCAGCAGTTCCACGTCCTGACCGGGCGCCGCCACCGTGATGAACCGGGCCCCGCCGAGGTCGAGGTTGGTCCGGGTCTCGAAGCCGAGCACGTCCGTGTAGAAGGCGTGGGCCTTCTCCTCGTCGTCGACGTACACGCTGGTCATCGCGATCCTGATCATCGCTCCTCCTGCCCGGGCCGCATGGGAGACGCGTACGAGCCGCGTACGAGCGTGTACGCCGCGTACGAGCGTGTACGAGCCGCGTACGTCCGATGATGCCCGGCCGCGCGGACAGCGGCCGGTCGGCGCCGGACGTACGGCGGGCTCCGCCGCGAGCGCCGCCCGGTGCGCCGCCGGGGGCGTCCAGGCCCTGGGCTCCGGGCCGCCGCGCCGTGCGGAGCCGCCCGGAGCCCCTCCCGGCTAGATCCCCAGCTGCTCCGTGCCGTGCAGGCGCTCCACGGCGTCCTTGTCGCCCTCCACCTCGACGTTCGCCGCGTCCTGGCGGCCGAACACGAACATCGTCAGCTCGCCCGGCTCGCCCGTCACGGTCACCACCGGAGTGCCCCGGTGCGCGACCGTCGTCTGGCCGTTGGGGCGGCGCAGCACCAGGCCCACCGGGGCCTTGCGGCACAGCACGCGCGCCGCCTTCTCCAGCCGCGTCCACAGGGCCTCCGCGAAGACCGGGTCCAGCTCACGCGCCGTCCACTCCGCCTGCGCCCGTCGGACGTCCTCGGCGTGCACGTAGAACTCGACCGTGTTGGCCCCCTCGTCGACCTGCTTGATCGCGTACGGGGACATCCGTGGCGGCCCGGTACGGATCAGCTGGATCAGTTCCTCGTACGGCTTCGACGCGTACTCCGCCTGTACCTGCTCCAGGCGCCCCCGCAGAGGCCCCAGCAGTATTCCGGCGGCCGCGTCCGGACGGCGCTCGCGCACCACCACATGGGCGGCCAGATCTCGGGTCTTCCACCCCTCGCACAGGGTCAGGGCATCGGGGCCCGCCGCCTCCAAGAGGTCCGCGAGCAGGAGCCGTTCACGCTTGGCATGGGTCGACATGGGGGCCAGGGTACGGCCGCACGGCGTCGTCCGCCCAGTGGACGCCCCGCCGCCCGGGCCCCGCCGTCACGGCACAATGGCCACATGACCAGCAACCTTGACCCGGCCATCGCCGCCCGTCTCAAGCGCAGCCCCGACGGGCTGGTCCCGGCCATCGCCCAGCAGTACGACACCGGCGAGGTGCTCATGCTGGGCTGGATGGACGACGAGGCCCTGCACCGCACCCTCACCACCGGCCGCTGCACCTACTGGTCCCGCAGCCGCCAGGAGTACTGGATCAAGGGCGACACATCCGGTCATGTGCAGCACGTCAAGTCCGTCGCCCTCGACTGCGACGCCGACACCGTCCTGGTCAAGGTCGACCAGGTCGGGGCCGCCTGCCACACCGGCGCCCGGACCTGCTTCGACGCCGACGTCCTGCCGCTCGGAAAGTAGGCTCGGACGCCATGGATCTCGAGACCTTCCGCAAGCTGGCGGCCGACCGCCGCGTCATCCCCGTCAGCCGCCGCCTCCTCGCGGACGGCGACACCCCGGTCGGCCTCTACCGCAAGCTCGCCGCCGAACGCCCCGGCACCTTCCTGCTGGAGTCCGCCGAGAACGGCCGCTCCTGGTCCCGGTACTCGTTCATCGGCGTACGCAGCTCCGCGACGCTGACCGCCCGCGACGGGCAGGCCCACTGGCTCGGCACCCCGCCCGTCGGCGTCCCCGTGGACGGCGACCCCCTCCAGGCGCTGCGCGCCACGGTGGAGGCTCTCCACACCCCCAGGGACCTCGCCTCGGGGATGCCGCCCTTCACCGGCGGCATGGTCGGGTACCTCGGCTACGACATCGTCCGCCGCCTGGAGCGCATCGGCGACCACGGCCGCGACGACCTCCGGCTGCCCGAGCTGACGATGCTGCTCACCTCGGACCTCGCCGTGCTCGACCACTGGGACGGCACGGTGGTGCTCATCGCCAACGCGATCAACCACAACGACCTCGACACGGGCGTCGACGAGGCGTACGCGGACGCCGTCGCCCGCCTCGACGCCATGGCCGCCGACCTCGCCCAGCCCCTCCGCACGGAGCCCGTGGCCCTCCCGCCCTCCGAGCTGCCGCCGTACACCGCCCTGTGGGGCGGCCCGGCCTACCAGGGCGCCGTCGAGGACATCAAGGAGCGCATCAGGGCCGGCGAGGCCTTCCAGGTGGTGCCCTCGCAGCGCTTCGAGACGCCCTGCACGGCGGGCGCCCTCGACGTCTACCGGGTCCTGCGGGCCACCAACCCGTCCCCGTACATGTACCTCTTCCGCTTCGACGGTTTCGACGTCGTGGGCTCCAGCCCCGAAGCCCTCGTCAAGGTCGAGGACGGGCACGCGATGGTCCACCCGATCGCCGGCACCCGCCCGCGCGGGGCCACGCCGCAGGAGGACCAGGCCCTCGCCGACGAACTGATCGCCGACCCCAAGGAGCGGGCCGAGCACCTGATGCTCGTCGACCTCGGCCGCAACGACCTCGGCCGCGTCTGCGAACCCGGCTCCGTCGAGGTCGTCGACTTCATGTCGATCGAGCGGTACTCGCACGTCATGCACATCGTCTCGACCGTCACCGGCCGCGTCGCCGGAGGCCGCACCGCTTTCGACGTCCTCACCGCGTGCTTCCCCGCCGGGACGCTGTCCGGCGCGCCGAAGCCGCGCGCCATGCAGATCATCGAGGAGCTGGAGCCCACCCGGCGGGGACTGTACGGCGGTTGCGTCGGCTACCTGGACTTCGCCGGCGACTCCGACACCGCCATCGCCATCCGTACCGCCCTCCTGCGTGACGGCACGGCGTACGTCCAGGCGGGCGCGGGAGTCGTCGCAGACTCCGACCCGGTCGCCGAGGACACCGAGTGCCGCAACAAGGCGGCCGCCGTCCTCCGGGCGGTGCACACCGCCAACCGGATGAAAGGCGCATGACGGCATAAGGGATAGTGGTTCGCGTGAGTGCCGCATCCGTACCCCAGCCCCGTGCCAGCCGCGCGGACGAGACGGCGGCCGCTTCGGGCGGCCGCCGCAGCCTCGCCGCCGCCCTGTTCCTCGGCGCCGCGGGGGCGGCCGTCGTGCTGCTCGCCTCTGGCCAGACCTGGGCCGAGGGCACCGTCGCCGTGGGCGGCGGCACCGTCCCGCTCAATGCCGCGGGCGGTGACGTCACCGGCGTACCGACCGCCCTCGCCATCGTGGGCCTGGCGGCTCTCGTCGCCGTCTTCGCGGTACGCCGCGCGGGCCGGTTCCTCGTGTCGACGCTGCTCGCCCTGAGCGGCGCGGGCGCCGCCGTCGCCGCGTACCTGGGCGCCTCCGACCGCTCCGCGCTCGACGAGCAGGCCGCCTCGGTCACCGGGGACGCCGCGGCCCGCGCGGGCTCCCTCACGCACACCGCCTGGCCCTACGCCACCGCCGCCGCGGCGCTGCTCATCCTCGCCGCCGGTCTGCTGGCCCTGCGCTACGGCCGTTCCTGGCCCGCCATGTCCGGGCGGTACGAGCGCGACGCGGGCCCCCGCACGGCCAGGAGCAGCCGCAGGGCCGCCCCCGCGGACCCCGAGCGGCCCGAGGAGCTGTGGAAGGCCCTGGACCGCGGTGAGGACCCCACGCGGGAGCCCTGACCCGCCCGCGCCGGGTGACCCCCGGATCACCCCGCACGCGCGCGTGCGGGACAATGGCGCTGAGCGTCCGCACCGGCGGGGCCGTACACAGAGCAACAGCAACGAGGAGCAATTCATGGCGGGCAGCGACCACGGACACACCCCGGCCGCCTGGACCGGTGTCATCATCTCCTTCATCGGCTTCTGCGTCGCCGGTGCCTTCATGGTGGCGGCCAACCCGCTCGGCTTCTGGGCGGGCATCGTCGTCATCCTGCTCGGCGGCGTCGTCGGATTCGCGATGAAGCTCGCCGGCCTGGGCCAGAAGCCGACGCCGGAACTCGACCGCGCCCGCGAGGAGGCGGCCCGCAAGGACCACACTCCGGAGACCGCTCGCGCGGACGTCCGCGCCTGAGCCGTCCGGGCGCATCCCGGTACAAGGCGCATCCCGGCACCCGCCGGGCTGCGCCTTCTCGCGTGACCGGGGACAATCGCCCGGTGTACCCCAAGCCTCCGACCGCGGCCCCCGCCCCGACGCCCGCCGCCGGCCCGCCCCCGCCGCCCGGCC
>NZ_BAAASR010000015.1:0-210045 GCF_039532985.1 Streptomyces gobitricini
CCCCGGCCGCCGAGAGGTCGGCCGCGTACGCGCGGGCGGGACGCCGGGCGACTGTGCGGGCCCGCGCCGCACACCACGGTGCGGATGACGGGGCCGGTGGGGAGCCGGACGCTGTCGACGGAGCAGCCGGACACGGTGTCGACGGGCCGTCCTGGCCCGATGGCCCTAGCGTGGCAGGACGGGTGTCCGAAGGGCTGAGGGAGTCGGCGCATGGCAACGGAAGCGAGGCCGCTTCACGGCCGCACGGCTGTCGTGACCGGAGCGGCCCGCGGCCTCGGCGAGGGCCTGGCCCTGCGGCTGGCCGAGCGGGGCGCCAAGGTGGCTCTGCTCGGGCGGGAGGAAGCGGCTCTCGCCCGGGTCCGGGAACGGTTGCGGACGGAGTCGTTCTGCTGGGAGGTCGACGTCACCGATGACGCACGCATGGCGGAAGTCGCCGCCGAGGTGAGGGAACGACTCGGACCACCGTCGGTGGTCGTGGCGAACGCGGGCGTGGCGGAGGGCGGCCCTTTCGCGGAGTCGGACCCGGCCCTCTGGCGTCGCGTCATCGAGGTGAATCTGGTGGGCAGCGCCATCACCGCCCGCGCCCACCTCAAGTCGCTGTTCGAGACGGGTGGCTACTTCCTCCAGGTCGCCTCGCTCGCCTCCATCGGGGCGGCACCGATGATGAGCGCGTACTGCGCCTCCAAGGCCGGTGTCGAGTCGTTCGCCCACTCACTCCGTGCCGAGGTCGCCCATCGCCGTGTGGGGGTGGGCATCGCCTACATCAACTGGACCGACACCGACATGGTCCGCGACGTCGACGCCCACGCGGTCCTGCGGGAACTGCGCGGCCACATGCCACCGCCCGCACGGAAGGTGTATCCCGTCGCGTACGTGGCCGGGCGGCTGGTCCGTGCGGTGGAACGGCGCCGCCCCGTGGTCTACGTACCGTCCTGGCTGCGGGCGACGCAGCTCGTGCGGGCCGCCATGCCACCCGTGGTGACGATGCTGTCGCGCCGGGAGCTGCCCCGCCTCGCCGCCGCCCGTCCGTTCGAGGCCACGGGCCTCCTCGGCCCGGGTGGTCTCGCGGACACGCCGGCGCCGGGCCCCTCCTCCTGACGCGCCGGCGGTTCGCGGGCCGGCCGCTCTCGGACGGCCCCTCGGGTACGCGACGGCGGGGAAGCGCGCCGGGAGGGGGCGCCTGCCGGGAGGGATGCGCGCCGGGAGGGGGCGCCTGCCGGAGGAGGGCGGGTACCTGGCCGGATCACTCCGTTTCGGCCGTGGAACGCAGGTCGGGGGCGATGCGCAACGCGGTGTCCAGGCCGCTGAGCGTCAGAATGCGCCAGAGCTTGGGGGAGAGCGGACCGGCGATGAGAAGGCGCTGCGTGCGGTGCCCTCTGACGAGCGCGTTGAGCAGGGTCGAGTCGGCGAAGGACACCTGGCTGAGGTCGACGACCGTGCGCGTCACGGTGGTGTCCGCGGCCGCCGTGGCGAGCGCCGCGTCGAGCAGGACGGAGGTGGCGACGTCGAACTCGCCCGCGCACAGGATGATCCTGGTGCCGCCCTCGTCCGGCAATGCCTGTACCTGCGCTCTCACTGGTCTCCCTCCTCGTCGCTGTCACCGGCCGGTCGGGGCGCGGCGCGGCGTTCGCCGGTACATGGTTGCCGCGGGTAGCCGTCTCGCATGCGCTTTCTCACCCTTCGCGGCCAAGGCGTGCCCGGGGCACGTCTGGACGACTGACATAGCGCGGCCGGCACATCACCCGGTGCCGCATGGGCGGCCGCGCGCGTGGTTCCGCTGCGGGAGGAATCGGCTCGGCCATCGATGTGAACCGCCGTGCCGCGAGGGGCCATGCGCCCGCCCTCGGCGGCGGGCCAGGGTTCCCGTACGGAACAGGAGCGAGCCGCTGATGCAGGCGAAACGCCCTCACCACAAACCTCTCCGCGCCGGCGCGAGGTGACGCGCCGCTGACGGGCTCACGCCACTAATCGGATGGGATGTCCCGCGATCGCCGGCGCGCCCGCCGCGCGCCCGCGCACAGGGTGTGCCCCCCACCCGGCGGGCGGGGACGCGGACCGCCCGCGTCTCCTGGGACGGACCGCCCCGGTCCGCGTACCGACGGACGGCGGCCTGCGGGCGGCGGGCGCCTGCGGGCTGCAACCGGCGAGCTGCGGGCTGCGGCGGCTGACCGGTGGGCTCGGTCAGCACGGGACTGTCCAGGGCCTCGGCACGGCCACGGCCGGACGGTCGGAGGCAGGCGACACGGTGGCCTGGGCGCGCCCGGAGGGCTCGGCGCTGTACGAGGGGGCCATGACCGTGTCGCGGCCGAGGTTGCGCAGCACCGTGTCGAGCGGCGCCGGCTGCCCTCGGACGACGTCCTCACCCGGCGTACCTCGGGGACCCGCGCACGACGGGCTGACGGAAGTGGTCCTGATCACGAAGTCCCTGACACCGAAGGCCGTGCGAAAGGTCCTCGCGCCAGGGCGGCGGGAGTTCCCCGACCACCGGGACTCCGTGGAAAGGCGCGATCGTTTGTCCGCTCGCCGGCACCGTGGTCCGGGGCGCTCACCGGTGGTCGTCGCCCTGCTGTTGAACGGCGCCGACGCGGCGGCCACGCAGTGCTCGTGGCCGGTGTCGTGGAGCGTCTCCTCGACGCGTTCGCGGTGGCGGCGCGGAGACCGGGGCACGTTCCCGGGCCGGAGCGTTCTCGCGGACGCGGGTTACGACGGATGCCGCGGCGGCTGGCGAAGACGCGCCTGGAGCCGACCGCGCCGGACGCAGCCGCGCCGGGCGGGCGCGGGTGAGCGGGTGTTCCTCCTCACAGCCGGGTGGACCGAGGTGACGGCAGGCAGGTCAGGGCCGTCTGAGGAGGTATGAACGACATGAACGACGAGGCGATCGCCCGCGCGGTGCGCGGCATCGTCGCGATGGAGGCGTCGCGCGAGGTGCTGGCCGCACGCGTCACGGCGCTGCGTACCGCCACGTCCGCCGAGGACCTGGCCGAGCGCGACCGGTACGGCACCGCCATGGCCGAGGCCGACAGCCGGATCCTGCTGGACTCCATCGAGGTGCTCGACCGGCTCGGCATGACAGCCGCCGCCATGGCCTGCTCGTACGTGGCCCAGGAGGAAGGCCTCCTTCCCCCTCCGTGACCGCCGGTGACCCGGCCGGCAGAGGTGGAGGAGGCAGGAGGGGCCTCCGGACCAGGCGCGCCCGGCGCCCCGGCGTTCGGCCACCGCACGGGCGCGCGCCCCCGCGCCGTTACGCGGCCAGTGCGGCGGCGGGCTCGCCCAGGCGGGCGGCCGCCGTACGCCAGGCGTCCGTCACCGCGCCGTACGCCTGCGCCGTACGCACGGCGTGGTCGCCGGTCAGCGTGAGCGGCGACCCCACGTGGACGTGCAGCTCGGGTCGGCGGACCGGCGCCGTGAGCAGGCCGGCGAGCTGCTTGGCCGTGTTGCCCGAGGTGACCCGGCGCGCCCCGGCCTGGCCGACCGGTACGACGGGGGCGCCCGTGCGCTCGGCGAGCCGGGCCAGCCCGCTGCGGAAGGTGGCGGGCGCGGCTTCGGCGGCGTCCCTGCGGAGCGGGAGGCCGCCCTCGGAGTAGATGAGAACCGGACGCCCCTCGTCCAGAGCGGCCGCGGCGAGGTCGAGGGCCCGCGCGGCACGGTGGTCATGGCGGTGCACGGGGATGTGACCCTCACGGGCGAGCGCGCGGCCGAGGAGGGGTACGCGCCACAGGCCGGCGGCCGCCATGACGATCGGCCGGACGTCGAGCCGGTGCAGCGCGGCGAGCACGATGGCCGGATCGGCGAGCGACGTGTGGTTCGCGGCGACGATGCTGCCCGGTGCGATGGCGGCACCGGCGTCGACGGTCACGGTGAGGCGCCCGATGGTGGGTACCAGGGCCTGGCTGAGGCGGCTGAGCATGCGGTTCTCCCCGTTCCAACGATGTGGTCCTCATCGTCGGCGGGCGGGAGGCGGCTGGCCTGAGCACGCGTACTCACGTACACGTCGCCCGGTACCCAGGCCGTCCATCTGCGGCACGGATGGCGCGAAGTCGGCCAGGTGGGGCGGCAGTCCGTCCACGTCGCTGCCGCCTCGCGCGGTGCGCCTGGGCGATCCGGCGTACGCCCGCCCCGCTTTCCGCGGTGATCGCCGTCAGCGGCCGGGGCCCGGAACCGGGTGCCATCCCGCGGTCGGGGTTCCGGGGCCTGGCGGGGACCGCGCGGAAGTCCCCGCCTCCGGCGCACCGGGCGGCCGAGGACCGTCTGAACACCTCCGTACGCCTACGGGCAGCGCCACCGCAGCCGGTCCCGCCCCGGGTGGCGCCCACGCGCACGTCGTCCGTCCACCACGCCCGCACGCGGTCGGCGTACGGCGTACGGCAGGCGGTCAGCGCGCGGCGGGCGATGAGCCGGGCGTTCCGGCGGCAGGCGCTCCCGCTCCGCGCATCCGCCACCGAGAGCAACGACTGCGCCGGTCGGCATGCCCGCCGCTCAAGGGACGCGGTGAAGCAGGTACGGACAGGCACAGACAGGACGGACAGGCACGGACAGGAACGACGAAACGTTCCCACGAAGTGCGTGGGAACAACCGGCGGGCGCGTCAAGTCCGGCCCGCCGGACATGGAAGGAAAGCCGCTGGAGCGGATTTCCGCCTTCCGCCCTGTCCTATACCGGATATGCCGCATGCTCACACCCCATGCCCAATGCGAGCATCGGGTAGAAACTAAACCGGTTGGTATGTATCTTCAGGGCGGGTGCGGCAAGCGTCTCGCCCGCCAAATACCGTGCGTCTTGGGGGAGTACATGGCTACGAGCGCGTTCCGGACGGAGGGCTACCTGAACACCGCGTCCGTCGGGAATCGTGAAGATCCGGCGCGCTGCCCGCCCGCCTTCCGCTTCCCCTCCCTGACCACCACGGTGCCCAAGGAGTTCGTGCACCGGGCCGCCGTGGCCGAGGTGATGCTCACGGACTGGCGGCGCAGGAGCGACACCCGCTTCGACGTCACGGCCCAATGGCCGCGCGGGCACAGCTTCTTCAGCCCGATACGCGGGCATCACGACCCCCTGCTCGCTGCGGAAACGATCCGTCAGGTGGGTTCGCTCCTGGCTCACGCGGAGTTCGGCGTCCCCTTCGGCCACCACTTCCTGATGTGGGACCTGGAGTACGCCGTCGAGCAGGAGCACCTCCTGGTCGGTGACGCCCCGGCCGCACTCGACATCGACGTCACCTGCACCGAGGTCAAGCGGCGTGCCGGCAACCTGACCGGACTGCGCTACACGGCGGTGATCAGGCGTGACGGCCACGTCGCCGTGACCGGCAGCGCCTCGTACACCTGCACCTCCCCGGCGGTCTACCGGCGGCTCCGCGCGGGCCGCGGGCCGGCCGACGGACGGCCACCGATCCCGCTGACCGCCCCCGCCTCGCCGCAGAGCGTCGGACGCACCTCCCCCATGGACGTGGTGCTCTCCCCCATCGGCGAGGAGAGCCGCTGGCAGTTGCGCGCCGACAGCCGGCACCACGTCCTGTTCGACCACCCGGTTGACCACGTCCCGGGCATGGTCCTGCTGGAGGCCGCCCGCCAGGCCGCGGCCGCGTTCCTAGGTGACGGCGGCCTGCTTCCCGTCGCCATCACCAGCCATTTCACCCGGTACGCCGAGTTGCACGCCCCTTGCGTGGTCGAGGCCGCGCTCGCCTCCGAAGCAGGGACGGCCGGCCGTGCGTCGGTCCGGGTGACCGGCCACCAGGAGGGGGAACCCGTCTTCTCCTCGACGGTGACGGCCTCGCCCCGCCCCCTCTGAGTACGCCGGCTCTGTACACCGGCCCGGCACGGCCGTCACGCCCGGGAGGGCCAGGGTCGTCCCCCGTCGGCGCGGCGAGAGCCGGTCACCCTGGGCGGGCGGCCTTGTCGAAGGGCGTGTTCCGGCAGACGCCGTCCGCGTCGCGGAGACCCGTGGAGGGGTCGCGGAAGGGGTCGCAGCACCCCCTCCTTTCAGGCATTGTTTCAAGCCACTTCCCTCACTGGGGAAAAGCGCTCACACATTCGCCTACCGGGTCGAGCGGTAAGATACAGACCCAGCGGTTTGTTATTGGGTGGACACCGCAGTCCCGAGAGCTCGTGGAGGAGGCGAGAGTGGCGATGCAGGACCGAGCCATCCGTACGCGCCGGACGATTCTGGCCGCGGCGGCGAAGGTGTTCGAGCAGCGGGGGTACCAGGCGGCCACGATCTCCGAGATCCTCTCCACGGCCGGAGTCACCAAAGGCGCGCTGTACTTCCACTTCGAGTCCAAGGACGACCTGGCGCAGGGGGTCCTCGCCGAGCAGGACCAGCGGATGGTCGTGCCCCGCCGCGCCTGCCGGACGCAGGAGCTGGTGGACGTGGTCATGCTGCATGCCCACCGGCTCCAGACCGATCCCATGGTGCGTGCCGGGGTCCGGTTGTCGCTGGACCAGCAGGCGCACGAACTCGACCGCTCGGGACCGTTCCTGCGCTGGGTCCGGGTGATGGACCAGCTGCTGCACGACGCACGGTCTCAGGGCGAGCTGCTCCCCCACGTCGTGCCGACCGAGAGCGCGGAGGTGCTGGTGGGCAGCTTCGCCGGCATCCAGGCGATGTCCCAGGCCGTGAGTGACTACCAGGACCTGCCCGAGCGGGTGTGCGCCCTGCTCCGCCACATGCTGCCCACGGTGGTGCTCTCCTCGGTCCTCGCCTCCATCGATCTGTCGCGCACGAGGGGAGCCGTCGTCCTGGCCGAGCTGGACGCCTCCGCCGAGGCGGCCGCTCCCACCGGGTCGCTGGCGCGTCAGCCCGTCGGCTGACCCGGCCGGGCTCCCGCGCCGCCCCCGGGAGCGCTCAGCGCCTCGCCGCTGCCGAAGTAGCCGGCCAGCACGGCGTCGAGCCCACCGCCGTCCGGCGCCCAGCCGATGTACCCGTCGGGGCGTACGAGCAGCGCCGTGCACAGCAGGTCAGGCACCGGCGCGCATCGGGCCACCCGCAGGCGGTGCGCCCAGGGCCGTGCCGCGTCGAGGTGACGTTCGGCGTCCTCGCCGAAGAGCAGCAGCAGCGGCCTGCCGTCCCGGAGCAGGCGGATCACGTCCGTCGGCCCGCCGGTCGAGTCGAGGGCGACGTTCCGCAGGAACGTCCCCTCCCACGAGGACGCCGACCGCGTGGGGAGCACGGTGTCCTGGGCGCTGATCATCGGGCCGAAGCAGTCGTCGCCCCTGCCGGACGCGAACAGGTCGGCGACCAGGTCCCTCAGGGGATCGAGGGCGGGGTCCGGGCGCATCAGGGCCACCTGGGCCCGGGTGTTGTCGATGACGCGCCGGGCAGCGGGACGGCGCTCGGCGTCGTACGTGTCCAGCAGCTCGTCCCCCGCGCCCTCCGCGTCGCCCGCCGCCGCGAGGGCGAGCCTCCAGCCCAGGCCGATCGCGTCGAGCAGCCCGGTGCTGAGCCCCTGACCGCCCACGGGGAAGTGCACATGCGCCGCGTCACCGGCGAGGAGGACCGAGCCGGCCCGGTACGTCCGGGCCAGCCGCCCGAAGTCGCTGAACCTGCTGAGCCACCGGCCCTCGGTCATGACGATGTCCCGCCCGGCGATGTACGAGGCCTCGCGACTCAACTCCTCCACCGTGAGGGGGCGTTCACGGTCGGCCGGGGGCCGGTCGCAGTTGAGCGTGCGCAGGTGCGTGGTGCCGTCGGGTGCCTCCTTGACGACGAGCCAGCCGCGCGGGGTCCGGTGCCAGCCCTGCGGGAGCGCGTGGGCGTCCCGCAGGCGGACTCTCCCCATGAGCGCGGTCGCGGTCGGGGGCCATGTGTCGGCCTCGATTCCCGCGAGGCGCCGGACCGTGCTCCGCGCACCGTCGGCACCGACCGCGTACCGCCCGTGGAGGACGACGGTTCCCTGCGGCCCCTCGGCCTCCACCCGCACGCCCTCAGGCGTCCGGTCGAGGTCCACCACCTGGTGACCACGGAGGATGCGGGCGCCGGCGGCCCGGGCCCGCGTCTCGAGGAACCGCTCGAGTTCCGCCTGGGCAATCTTGAGGATGGGACCGGGTTCGGTGGGCGGGGCGCTGATGGACAGGCCGGATATGCCCGCGAAGTGGAAGGGCATGGTGTTCTGCTCGCCGCCCGCGCGTGCGACGGGCTCGGGCAAGTGCCCCCGACGGGCCAGGCATTGGACGGTCCGGGCGTGGAGTGTCGTCGCCTTCGGCCGTTCGGAGGTGGTCGGGCGGTGCTCGAGGAGGACGACGTCCGTTCCCAGGGTGGCCAGTTCGGCGGCGACCAGCATGCCGACCGGTCCGCCCCCGACCACCAGTACCCGTGCCGCTGTCGGCTGCGCCATCGCGGAACCACCTCCCCTTCCCCCACGAACACTTACAGTCCGGATGGTACGTACGAGGCCGTGTACGCATCGCGTCAGGGGGACGGGTCGCGGGCGGCGAACCGGGGGTTGTTCCACCGCGTCCGCGACCGACTCCCGCGGGCCGCGCGGACGACGAGGGTGCTCGCGTCGCCCCGGACGGAAGGGGCCCGGCCTCCGCCGCGCGAAGCCGGCCGGGCGGGGCCAGGCCATGGGGTAAGGCCGACAGGGCAGGCCGCCCGTGCGTGAACCGATCGGTGACCCGACCGCGGGAAGGGGAACCGGCGTACCGCCGCACGGCGTGCTGATCGACGTCAGGACGTCCACGCAGAAGGGCAGACCATCGTGCATGAGGGTCCCGCCGTCCGCACGCCCCGGACGGCTCCGCGTCCGCCACACCGCGCGTACACGCGGCACACGGCGGCCGCGGGACCGGTTCGGTGTCTGCGTCGGCATCGGCGTCGGCGTCGGCGGTGTACGCGGACCGAGGGGGTGGCTGCGTGAACAGGTCCTGTTGCGGTGCGCTCGCCGCCGTGATCGTCGTGTGGGTGCTGCTCGGGCTCTTCGTGTCCGAGCAGGTCTTCTTCCTTCCGCTCGTCGCCGTGGCGTTGGTACGGATCCTGATCGAGGGCAAACACGGCTGAGGCACTCCCCCGCACGGCTGCTCCGCCGACCGCCTCGGCCCCGCCGCCGCCCCGACCACCGCGGAGGGTTCCTCCCGTCGGGTGGCACCATGGGTGCCCACCGATCGAGGAGACGCGCCATGCCCGCCCGCCCCGGCCTTCTGTACGTGACCGATCTGGCCTACCCGGCTCGGGGGCGGCGCTACTGCGACGAGGACATCTTCCTCTCCTCCCGCCTGCGCGCGGACTTCGACATCGCCCTGTGCCACCCGCTCGACGCCACGGCTCTGATGGACCGCTTCGACGCCGTCGTGGTCCGCAACAGCGGACCCGTAATCCACTACCAGGAGGAGTACGAAGCCTTCCGCGCCCGCGCGGCGGCACAGGGCACCCGCGTCTACAACCCCCTGACCGGCCGGGCCGACATGGCCGGCAAGCAGTACCTGCTGGACCTGACGCGAGCCGGGTTCCCGGTCATCCCCACCATCGACCGGCCCCACGACCTGCCCCTCCTGCCCGAGACCGACCAGTACGTGGTCAAGCCGAAAGCCGGGGCGGATTCCATCGGGCTCCGCTTCGTGTCCCGTGACGAACTCGGCGGCCTCGCCCACGGCGACGTCCTGGTCCAGCCGCGCGTCGACTTCCGCTACGAGGTGTCGTTCTACTACATCGACGACGCCTTCCAGTACGCCCTTCACGCTCCCGACCCCGCACTGCGCTGGGAGCTCGCGCCGTACGCGCCGACGGAGGCCGACCTCGCCTTCGCCCGGCGGTTCGTCGACTGGAACACCCTCGACCACGGGATCCAGCGCGTGGACGCCTGCCGCACCCGCGAAGGCGACCTGCTCCTGGTCGAACTGGAGGACCTCAACCCCTACCTCTCCCTCGACCTGGTGGCGGACCGGACCCGCGCCGCCTTCGTCACCGGCATGGCGTCCTCCCTCCACCGGTTCCTGGACGCCGTCCCCGGCCCCTGAGCACCTCGGACCTCGCGCCGGGGTCGGCGCGGGCGGCGCGGGCGGCGCGGGCGGCGCGGGCGGCGCGGGCGGCGAGGCCTTGCGCGGCTGCGTGGTCCGGTCTCGAGGTACCGCTCCACGGTGCGCCGGGAGGCCCGGAGGCCGGCGACCGGCTTGGTGCCGCTCGGGTCGCCGGACGGAAACCGAGAGGCCTGCGACTCCACTCCTCCGCGTCCGGTGCCCCTTCGCCGAGCGGAGGCCGGGTCGTACTTCTTCCGCCCCTTCGCCGACGATGCGTTCGGCGTGACGACGGGGCGCCCCTGCGGCCCATCGCGCGGCGGAACGTCTGGTTCCGTCACCCGTCACGGTGGTTGCCCCGCGCGTTCCGGGCGCGGCACCACGGGCGCACGGCACCGTGGGAGGATGCGCCTTCGCCGGATCGCCCCGCCCGTTCTCGCCGCCCTCCTGGTCCTGTCCGGATGCACCACCGTCGCGGGCGTGCCGTCCGCCCCGCGTCCGGGTCCCGTGCCAGCGGGCGGCCGTCTCCCCTCCCCCGTCGCGGAGTTCACCACCCCGCACCCGGCGCCGGCCCGTGAGGAGCTCGCCGGTACCGGCCGCGCACCCGGGGCACCACCGCGCAAGGAGGCCGGGCACAAGGCCCGGGACACGCAGGCGGGCCATGGGCGGCAACCCCTCCGCCGGGCCGAGCGCCGGCCGCAGACCGCCGCCGAGGGTCAGCGTCCCGCCCCGCCCCGGCAGCGCCGCTCCTCCGCACGGCACGAGCGGCCCGTCGAGGCGCCGCGGGCGAAGGCGCCGCGGAAGACCCGTACGAAGCCCGCTCCGAGGAGGCCGCTGCCCCACCGGCCCGTCAGCATGCGGGACTTGTGCCGCGCGTCGCACGGCGTGGCGGATCCCTCCATCGTCAGCCTCTGCCACCGGACGTACGGCTGACGCGCCCCGCCGGCGGAACAGCAGCGCCACGGGAGCGGCGACCGCGCTCCGGCCAAGGTCCACGTCCAGCACTCCGGTGCCGGCTGCGTCACCCGCTTCGAGGTCGAGTCGGAGTTCCTGCGTCGGTACCCCGTCCAACAGGCGGGTGACCGCACGATTCTGGAGCTGTGGGTGCCGGCGGAGGAGCTCGACGAGTGCAACGCCCGTATCGTCGGCAGGATCCACGTCGCGCACGAGTTCCGCTGAGCGGTGCAGCCTGCGGGCGGGCGAGCGGGCGGGGCTGGAGGTGGCTGGCGGGCGGCGGCTGCGGCGGCCACGTCTCGCCGCTGTGCCTCCCCCGGGGCCCGGGCTACGGAGTCCGGGGCACGGGCTACGGGCTACGGGCTACGGGCTACGGGCTACGGGCTACGGGGCCCAGGCTCCGGTCGGGGGGATCCGGGCGTTCGGGCGTCCAGGGTGTGCGCCCGGCCGCAGACAACCGGTCGGCGGGACAGGGGCGGACGAGGCACGGACGGGACGGGGCCCGGGTGACGGGTCTGCTGTCGGCGAATAGTCCTGGTAGCCGTGGTGCGCACGGTGATTGGCTGGTCGCATGGAGATACTCGTGCTGGGCGGAACGGCATGGTTGGGCCGGGAGTTGTCGCGGCAGGCGATCGATCGCGGCCATCGGGTGACGTGCCTGGCTCGCGGTGAGAGCGGGCCCGTCGCGGACGGGGCACGGCTGGTCGCCGCCGACCGGCGGGAGCCCTCGGCGTACGTGCCCCTCCTCGACCGTGACTGGGACGCGGTCCTCGAGGTGTCGTGGCAGCCGGGGTTCGTGAGAGGGGCCCTCCGCGCGCTCGGCGACAGGGCCGGGCACTGGACGTACGTCTCGTCCATCAGCGCCTACGCCTCCCACGCCACCCCCGGTGCCGACGAGTCCGCGGACCTCCTCGCTCCGACCGACCACGACGAGGCCGGCCGCGGCCTGTACGGGGAGGCGAAAGCCGCCTGCGAGGAGGCGTCGGGCCGCGCCCTGGGCGACCGTCTCCTGATCGCGCGCGCCGGTCTGATCGGCGGCCCGGGGGACGGCAGCGGACGTTCCGGCTACTGGGTCGCGCGCGCCGCCCGTGATCCTCGGGGGCCGATGCTGGTGCCCGCCACTCCGGGCATACCGACCCAGGTGGTCGACGTGCGTGACCTCGCGTCCTGGCTGCTCGACGCCGCGACGGCGGGGCGCGTGGGCACGTACGACGCCGTCGGCCCGGTCGTCCCGTTCGAGGAGTGGGTCGAGCTGTCCCGGTCCGTCGGGGGGCACACCGGCCAGGTGGTCGCCGCCGGCTCGGCGTGGTTGCTCGCGCAGGGCGTGGCGCAGTACATGGGTGCCGAGTCGCTGCCGATGTGGGTGGTGGAGCCGGGGTGGGAGGGCTGGGCGGCCCGTAGCGGCTCCGCGGCGCGCGCAGCGGGGCTGCGGCACCGGCCCCGGGCGGAGCTGCTGGCCGACACGTTGCTCTGGGAGCGGCAGGAGGGCCTGGGCCGCACCCGGCGTGCGGGGCTCAGTGACCGGCGCGAGCGTGATTTGCTGGCGGCCCTGGTGTGACGGGCGTGTTCCCCACGCGCTTCACGGAGTGCCGAGCGGAGGAACGGGTGGACGTCCTCGGTCTGTTCACCTCCCGCCTCGGCGATGGTCCCGCGTTCTCTCTCCCGGGGCGCCGTCCGGAGGCCGCCCGGGCATATCGGCGGCGAGGCGGCCGGCCGCAGGGCCCTGTGAAGCAGCCGGTCCGATGACGCCGTACCGCCCGGATCCTCCGTCGAGGGGGCGGGCGGAATCCGCCCCGAGGGGCCGGGCTTCGGCCAAAGGAAGCACCGTCCCCCAGGGCTGTCACACCAGCCTGTTATCTTGACGTGACATTGCGAGTGTCACCCTCCGTCATTTTATGGGGTGCGCTTTCTCTGTTGCTTCATCGCGCCGGTAATCGGAAGCCGGACCGCACACCCGCGACCGGCGTGGGGGACCGGGCCACGAGCCATGGCTGGACGGGGATGACCAAGCACATCGACCACAGAAGAGTCGCGGACGCGCTGCGCACCGCGGTGGCGCCCCTGACCAGGGGTGGGGGCAGGCGGCGAAGGGCGCCAGCCCCGCGCGGTCTTCGCCGGCCCGACTACCCGCGGTCGGGCAGGAGCGGCTGGCGCCGGTGGGTCCCGTCGTGGCGCCAGACACTGGCCTCGTTCCTGGTGGCCGTGACGGCCGCCCTGGGAGCCGTGACCATCGCCTACATACGCACTGATATACCGGACGGCCTGAACGGCTTCGCCACCCAGCAGGACAACGTCTACTACTGGGCCGACGGCTCGCCGATGGCCCGCACCGGATGGGTCAGGCGCCAGGAGATGCCCCTGGAGAAGATCCCGGAGCATGTCCGCTGGGCCGTGCTGGCCGCGGAGAACGCCGGCTTCTACTCCGACCCCGGAGTCTCCGCGAGCGGTGTGGCGCGGGCTCTGTGGCGGACGATCGGTGACGGCGACACGCAGGGCGGATCCACCATCACCCAGCAGTACGTCAAGAACGTCTATCTCAGCCAGGACCAGTCGCTGTCCCGCAAGTTCACCGAGGTGCTCCTCGCCATCAAACTGGACCGGCACCACAGTAAGGACCGGATACTGGAGGACTACCTCAACACAAGCTGGTTCGGGCGCGGTACGTACGGTTTGCAGCGCGCCGCCCAGGCGTACTACGGCAAGGACGTCACCCAGCTCAACGCCAGTGAGGGCGCCTTCCTCGCCGCCCTCCTCAAAGGCGCCTCCCTCTACGACCCCGCCATCTCGCCCGCCAACCGCGAGCGCGCCGTCGCACGGTGGTCGTGGACCCTGGACCGCATGGTCAAGATCGGCAGGCTCTCCCCGGAGGAGCGGGCCCGCTACACCAGGTTCCCGGAGCCCAGGGTTCCGACCACCCCCAGCACCGTCGGCGGCCAGAACGGCTACCTCGTCGAGCTGGCCGAGACGTACGCC
Source organism: Streptomyces gobitricini (assembly GCF_039532985.1). NCBI lineage: Bacteria > Bacillati > Actinomycetota > Actinomycetes > Kitasatosporales > Streptomycetaceae > Streptomyces > Streptomyces gobitricini. The sequence goes on from NZ_BAAASR010000015.1 coordinate 13,869, forward strand.
AAGCGCGCCGGACGGATCAGCGACGCACGGTTCGACCTCGGCGGCTACCAGGTCTACACGACCTTCCAGAAGGCTCGTACGACCGCCCTCACCAAGGCCGTCGACGAGGCACGCGCCGGCCTAGACCCCGAGAACCGCGCGGAGGACCGGTACGCCCGCTTCGGAGCCGCCTCGGTCGCCCCCGACGGCCGCATACTCGCCGTGCACGGCGGACCGGACTACCAGAAGCAGGCGTTCAACGAGTCCAACGCCGCCACCGTACCGGCCGGGACGGTCTTCACCCCCTTCGTCTACGCCGCCGCCCTCGAGCACGGCGTACGGCGCGAGCGCGGCGGCCCCCGCCTCCCGGTCACCCCCTCGACCGTCTACAACGGCGACGACGGCGTCCCCCTGATGACTCCCGAGGGCCCGTACTGGGACCGTGCCGGGAAGATGGCGAAGGCCACCAACCTCGACGGCCGCTCCCACGGCCGTATCACTCTTCGCCGTGCCATGGCCGAGTCGGCCGACGCGCCCTTCCTCCAACTCGGCATGGACGTCGGCCTGGAGCAGGTGCGCCGCACCGCGCAGTCGGCCGGAATCCTCGGCTCCAGCCTCGGCCCGCCGGTCCCGGACTTCGCCCTCGGCAACTCCACACCGAGCGCCATCCGCATGGCCAGCGCGTACAGCATGTTCCCGGCACACGGTACGCACACCGAGCCGTACTCGGTCCTGCGCGTCACCCACCGGGGAGAGCCCGTCCCCCTCGCCGCCCCGCGCAGACAGCGGGCCGTGAGCCCGACGGTGGCCGACCACGTCACCGACGCCCTCTCCCGCGAGGCGTCCGGCGCCGGGGGGCCCGACGACGCGGCGGGCAAGACCGGCGGCACCGCGGACGACACGGCACGTTGGTACGCCGGTTACACGCCCACCGAAGCCACAGCCGTCGTCCTCTACCGCATGGACCTCGCCAAGAGCCTCGCGCCGCTGCCGCTCAAGGGGCTCGGCGGCGACTCAACGGCCGGGGCCGACCGCCCGGCCGGCATCTGGAACCAGTACACGGACGCGGTGCGGGACGTGACGCGCGGCGCCCGCGACGATCGGGGGAAGACACGATGATCCGGACCAACCCGGCCCTGCGGCGCCTGCGCGAACGCACGGCCACCCGCGGCGTCGCGCTCGGAATCGCCGCGGTCCTCCTCGCCACCGGCGCGAGCCTCGTCCCGCTGCTGACCGGCGGACAGGACGACGACGTCGCGACGACGGCCGACCGGACGTCCGCCCCCGCGCCACGCCCCCCGGTCGGGCAGAAGGGCGGCGGCGCCAAGGGCGCCGACGACGAGGAGTGGGACGGCCGGGTGAGAATCCTCGGAGACGGTTCCACCTCCTACACCGGCCCGCAGCCCGGCAGGCTCAAGCCCGAACGGCTGAAACCCGGCGAGCGGCCTCCCCAGTTCGTCGTCTTCTCCTGGGACGGCGCCCTGGAGGGCGACGACCGGCTCTTCTCCCGTTTCCGCCGCGTCGCGAAGGAGAGCGGCGCCCATATGACCTTCTTCCTCACAGGCATCTACCTGCTGCCGAAGGAGAAGAGGAACCTCTACCGGCCACCCCAGCACGAGACGGGCGCGGCGGCCATCTCGTACCCGACCCGCGAGCACATCCGCACCACCCTGGAGCAGCTGGGCAAGGCGTGGAAGGAAGGGCATGAGATCGGCTCCCACTTCAACGGCCACTTCTGCGGTGCCAAGGGCGGCGGGGACTGGAGCGCCGCGGAGTGGACCAGCGAGATCGACCAGTTCTACTCCTTCGTGCAGAACTGGAAGACCAACACGGGTTTCAGCGACCTCGCCCCCCTCCCCTTCGACCCCACCCGTGAGGTGGTCGGTGGGCGGGCCCCCTGCCTCGAAGGGCAGAAGACGCTGATACCGGCGTCCAAACCCTTCGGATGGCGCTACGACGCGAGCTCGGCGGGCGACTTCCAGATCTGGCCGTCCAAGAAGAACGGTGTGTGGGACCTGCCGTTGCAGATGCTGCCGTTCCCGGGCAGGGACTTCCAGGTGCTGTCCATGGACTTCAACTACCTCTACAACCAGTCCAAGGGGCGCACGGACGGCGATCCGGCGATGTACGCGACCTGGCGCGAGCAGACCCGCGACTCCTACCTCGCCGGCTTCGCGCGCGTCTTCCACGGAAGCCGCGCGCCCATGTTCGTGGGCAACCACTTCGAGAACTGGAACGGCGGCATCTACATGGACGCGGTGGAGGACGTGATGCGGAGTGTCTGCCCACGCAAGGAGGTCCGCTGCGTCTCCTTCCGTGAACTGACCGACTGGCTCGACGCGCAGGACCCCGATGTGCTGGCCCGGTGGCGCACCCTCGACCCCGCTCAGCCTCCCGGCTGGTCCACTCCGGACAGGTGACCGGCGGCGGCTCCGGTGGACCGCGGTCCGTCCGGGCCTCCTACGATGTGCGCGAACGAGGGGAGGGCCCATGGGGCTCGCATGGCAGTCCGGTGAGCGGGCCGATCGGAAGCAACGGTGGTCGGCCAGGGCCTCCCTGGCGTCGGTGACGCTCGCCGCGCTGCTGCCACTGCTGTACGGAGGCGTCGGCGGCGTCCTGCTGCTCCTGGTCGGGGCGGCGGGCATGGGCATGGCGGTGGCCGGCCTCTGGTGGGCGCTGACGCGGCGCGGCGCCGCCCGTGTGGCCGCCGTGGCACTCGCGGTGGCGGCGCCCGTCGCCGTCGTCGGGATGTTCGCCTCCACACACCTGTTGTGGGTGGTGCTGCTCTCTCTCACACTGTGGGTCCTGGCCGTCGTGACCGGGCGGTACGCGTTGCGGAGCACCGGCCTGCGGCCCGTGCGGGTGAAGGAGCACCGCACGCCACCCCCACGACGACCGTTCCTCGTGATGAACCCGCGCTCGGGCGGCGCCAAGGTGGAGCGGTTCGGCCTGAAGGAGAAGGCCGAACGGCTCGGTGCGCGTGTGGTGCTGCTCGACCCGGAGCGGCCGCGCGACGTCACGGAGCTGGCCCGGCGGGCGGTGGCGGACGGCGCCGACCTGCTCGGCGTCGCGGGTGGTGACGGCACGCAGGCGCTGGTCGCAGCGGTCGCCGCCGAGCACGGCCTGCCGTTCCTGGTCGTCTCCGCGGGCACCCGCAACCACTTCGCGATGGACCTGGGACTCGACCGTGACGACCCGGCCGCCTGCCTCGACGCGCTCACCGACGGCGTCGAGCTCCACGTGGACCTCGGCTTCGTCGGCGGACGCCCCTTCGTCAACAACGCCTCCTTCGGCGTCTACGGGACCGTCGTGCAGAGCCCCGCCTACCGGGAGGACAAGGTGGGCACCGCGCTGGACCTGCTGCCGGAGCTGCTCACCGGTCAGAGCGGCCCCAGGCTGACCGCACGCGCCGGGGGGACGACCCTCGTCGGCCCACAGGCGCTGCTGGTGAGCAACAACCCCTACCGGCGGGACGATCCGGCCGGCCTGGGCCGCCGTGAGCGTCTGGACTCCGGCGTGCTCGGTGTGCTGGGCATCCGGGTGGACAGCGCGGCGGACGCGGCCGGGCTGCTCCTCGACCCGGAGGCGGCCGGACTGACGGTGCTGACGGCCCGCGAGGTGATCGTCGACGCCGACCGCCCGACCGTCGACGCCGGCATCGACGGCGAGGCCTTCGTCCTGCCCGTTCCCGTGCACTGCCGCATCGTGCCCCGGGCGCTGCGCGTCCGTGTGCCCCGGCTGCGGCCCGGGGTCCCGCAGGCCCAGCCCCGCCTCGACTGGCGCCGCCTGCGCAAGCTCGCCGCGGCGGTGGGCCGCACCGCGGTCACCGGCCGCCGGGCCGGCGGGGGCCCTGGGCGGCCGGGATAGCGGTCGCCGAGCGGGCGGAGGGGCGAAGGCCGCGCGCGGCGGGCCGTGTTGCGGGGTACGGGCTGCGATGGCACGGACTGCGGCTGCGTTACGGGGTAAGGGCTGCGGGGGCACGGGCTGCGGCTGCGTTACGGGGCAGGGGCTGCGGGCGCGGGTGGGCACGGACATCGGCTGCGGCTGCGGCTGCGGCTGCGCAGGCGAATCGGTACGCCTGGTACCGACCGGGGCGGGTCGGGCGTATCGGCCCCGCGAGGTCCGCGCGGCGGGTAGCGTCGGTGGGGTGCGTGCGGAAGCTGGGAGGGGACGGCGATGCTCACGGTCGTGGGATTTCGGCTGGGGAACGGCAGCCGGCACATGACGGCGTTGGTGACGGAGTCGGGGCGGCTCCACCGCGCCCACGGTCCCTACGGCGCCGTGGGCCGGGCTTCCCGCCCGGACACGCCGTTCCGCAAGAACCCCGTCCACCGGCACGTCGCGCACCTGCGGGACCTCCGCTCCCGGTACATGGCGAAGGGCTACTCGGACGAGCTGATCCCGGGAGCATGCGTCCAGCTCGAACTGGAGGAGTCGGCGCCGGAACCCGTTCCCGGCAAGGTCCACATCGTCGAGCCCTCCTGGCCGCTGCTGTTCCGGGCGTTCGACGACGCCGCGCCCGCCGCCTCGCGCGGCACCCTCGAGGACGCGATCAACGGCTTTTACACCACGATCGGCGTGCCGTTCCTGCCCCGGCGCCCCGGCCGTCCGGCCGCCGGTGGCGGGCCCACAGCCAGGCTCCCCCGCCGGGTGGCGGCGTTGCGGCGCGCCCTGGCCGACGGCTCGGCCGTCAGTTCCTCACCCCGCCTCGCCGTCGGCTACACGGTCACCGCCGCCGGCGTACGCCTCCACGTGGGCCGTGCCGGGGAGAGCCTGCCCCACCAGGACGTCGTCGAGCTGCACGCGGCGCTCAGCGCGTGGTTACACCTCAACGCCGCGAGATGACACCACCCGCCGGATAGTGGCCCCGCCCGCGTGCGGCCCGTCCGCGGCCGTGGCCGCCCGCCGCGCGTCCGGCACCGCGGCGTCACAGCGCCAGGCGTTCACCCGTCGGCAGCAGACCACCCCGCGCCCGCAACCGGTCGCCCGGGCCCGTAAACCGCCCGGGAAGGGCGTGGTCGCACCTCGACTTCCTCCGGCGCGGTTCACCACGGCGCTTCGGACGCCGACGCCCACAACGGCCGTGGCACACACAACAGTTGCAAGCGCGACGATCACGAGCGGGACGGTGGCCGTCACGTTGTCCATCAACGCGGCGGCCACCGCTTGTTTGCTTGACACAACACCACAGCCGTACCCTGCAGCACAGTTTCGTTCCTTCACAAACGCCATGAACCCGTAGGAGGACACGTGCCCATCTCCGCCACCGCAGCCGGCAACATCGAGGCGACCACCGCTCTGCTGAGGGAGGAACTCCCCCAACTCGAACAACAGCAGCAGGCGCTGGAGAAGGACCTCGCCGCCGTCACCGACCGGCTCGGCTCCGTCCGCAGCGCACTCACCGCACTGGAGGCGCTGTCCATCGGGGCCGTTCCGGCGCCGCGCACCGAGGCACCGGAAGAAGCCGAGGACGCGCCGCCCGCCGCAACGCCCGATCCCACGCCCACGCCCACGCCCCAGGAAGCCCCCGCCGCCGAGGCCCCTTCCGCCCAGGCCCCGGAGCAGGTTCAGGAGCCGGAACAGAAGTCCGAGCCGAAGCAGGAGGCGGAGCCGGAGCCCGTCACCACGAAGGACGTTCCGGCACAGCGCACCGCCCGTACCACTGCCGCCGCCCGGAAGACCACCGCCAAGAAGCCCGCCAAGACGGCTGCCAAGTCCCGCCCGGCGAAGAAGACCGCCCCGGCACAGAAGACCGCCCCGGCCAGGAAGACGGCACCGGCCAAGACGACGAAGGCCACCAAGCCCGCCAAGGCGAAGAAGCCCGCGGGCAAGGCAGCCACCGCCACCACCACCGACGGCTCCACCGCGACCCCCGCCGCCGACGGCAACGGCGGACTCACCGACCAGGTCGCCTCCATCCTCGCCCGCAACAGCGACAAGCCCCTGCGCGCCCGGGACGTCGCCAAGGAACTCGGCCGCGACGACAGCACCGGTGCCATCAACACCGTACGCAGCACGCTCGACCGGCTCGTCGCCACCTCCCGCGCCCGTCGTGCCGGCCGCGGCCTGTACCAGGCGCCCGCCGCCTGAACCTCCCCACCTGAACGTGCCGCCCCGTCCCGGCGGCCCAGCGCCGCCGGGATGCCCCTCGAACGCAGCCAACGGGAACGCGCGCCTTACCCTTCTGAGCGAACTCGGGCCATCAGCACACCGGCACGGATGTCGTGCGTGCACCGCCACCGTTGTGACGTCACCGATCCAATAATCGTTCCGTTGTGTGCCGCGGCCGGGGGCGAGAGGGCTCCGCACCGGTCGCTCGCTGCCGCGAACCCCTGCTTCAGCGAGGCCTGCCGCCGGCGGACGTACGTACGGATGTGCCGATGTGCCACGCGGACCCGTGCTGCGCCTGTCGCCAGCAGGGCAGCCGGTGTCGATGCCGCGGTTCCGCAGTGTTCGACAAGCCTCCCCGCGCTGAGGCGCCCGCCGGGGGCAGGCCGGCTCCCCGGGCGCGAGGATCTCCGGACGCACGCCCCTCCGTGCGAGGCACCCGCGCCCACTCGCGGCGCGGCGGGGCCGACCCGAGCGGGTGAGCGCGGGCGGCCTGATCGCGTAGGCTCGGCGGATGGCGAAGTATTTCGACGTGCACCCGGAGAACCCCCAACGGCGCACGATCAGCACGGTGGTCGACAACATCCGCTCCGGCGCGCTCATCGCGTACCCGACGGACTCCTGTTTCGCGCTGGGCTGCCAGCTCGGCAACCGTGACGGGCTCAGCCGGATCAGGTCGATCCGGAACCTCGACGACCGTCACCACTTCACCCTCGTGTGCCAGAACTTCGCCCAGTTGGGTCAGTTCGTGCACGTGGACAACGATGTGTTCCGCGCGGTGAAGGCGGCGACGCCCGGCAGCTACACCTTCATCCTCCCCGCGACCAAGGAGGTGCCACGCCAGCTGTTGCATCCCAAGAAGAAGACGGTCGGGGTGCGGATCCCCGACCACGGGGTCACCCAGGCCCTGCTCGCGGAGCTCGGCGAGCCGCTGCTCTCCAGCACGCTGCTCCTGCCGGACGAGGAGGAACCGTTGACACAAGGTTGGGAGATCAAGGAGCGCCTCGACCACCTGGTGGACGCCGTGGTCGACTCGGGTGACTGCGGCACCGAACCGACCACGGTCATCGACTTCTCCGGCGGCGAGGCCGAGATCGTACGGCGAGGGGCGGGCGACACAGCGCGGTTCGCCTAGCCGCCGTGCTCCGGAAGGGGCCTCAGCCCAGTGGCAGCAGCCCCACCACCGGGGCCACCGGCTCGATGAGCTGCCGGGCCTCACCGAGCCGCTGCAGTCCGTCGAGCCCTCCGAACTGCTCGGTCACCGTGGGCACCTGGGAACGGTGCTCGGGAGCGACGGCGATCGAGGAGAGGTCGTCGACCCGGTCGAGGACGGAGGGCCCCTGGGGCCCCGGAGCGGGCACGATCGCCGCTGCCGCGGTGGGAGCCGACAGAACGGAAGCGCCCGCGGCCATGGCGAGGGCGGCGAGAACACGCTGAGACTTGGTCATAGCCAGACCAACGCCGCAATCGACCATCAGTCACGGCTCCGGCCACCGGCACCGGACGGTGCCGTTGCGGACACCGCCGTCGGGGACACCACCATCCGGACGGTGCCGTGGCGGGCACCACCATGCGGACACCGCCGCTGCGGACGACGGTGTTCCGGACACCGTCGCACGGACACCACCACGCGGACGGTGTCGTTGCGTACGTCACCGTGCGGACCGCGCGGCCGGTCGGCCGGTCGGCAGTCGCGGAGCCGACGGGATTCGAACCCGCGGAAGGGCACGGGCAGGTCCGCCGGAACCCCTCAGCCGGCGTGAGGGGGACCTCCCTCACGCCGATCGCGATGGGCCGCTCTGCCACGGCTCCGCGACCTGCGGGGCCGCGCGCGGCGCCGCTCGGGACAGCGTACGGACCTGCGCCCCGGCGGCGCGCGGTCGTTTTCCGGGCGGGGCAGGATCAGTCGCGGACGCGGGCCACGAGGAGGGCGACGTCGTCGTGGTTGCCGCCGTGCCGCAGTTCGCGCAGGAGACGGTCGCAGGTGTCCTCCAGGGAGGCGTCGGGCGTGCGGAGGAGGCCGAGCAGTCGGTCGAGGCGGGTGTCGATGTCCTGGTCGCGGGTTTCGACCAGGCCGTCGGTGTAGAGCACCAGCCGGTCGCCGGGGGCGAGTTCGGTCGTGACCTCGCGGAAGGGGACGCCGCCGACGCCGAGCGGCGCGCCGGTGGGGAGGCCGAGCAGCCGGGGACCGTCACCGGCGCGGATCAGTACGGGAGGGGGATGGCCGGCGGTGCAGAAGCAGCATTGGGCGCGGTGGGGGTCGTAGACGGCGTAGACGCATGTGGCGAGGGAGGGTTCCAAGCCGGCGGTGATCTCGTCGAGGTGCCGGAGCACCTCGGCCGGTTCGAGGGCGAGGCGGGACAGGGTCTGGGTGGCGGTGCGCAGGCGGCCCATGGTGGTGGCGGAGTTGATGCCGCTGCCCATCACGTCACCCACCACAAGGGCGGTGCGTCCGTCGTCCATGGGGATGATGTCGAACCAGTCGCCCCCCACCTCGCTGCCGGACCCGGCCGGCTGGTAGCGGGAGGCCACTTCGAGTCCGACGAGGTGGCGGGGTGTCTCGGGGAGCAGGCTGCGCTGGAGGGTCAGCGCGGTCTCCCGCTGCCGGCGGAACAGGCGGGCGTTGTCGATGCACACCGCCGCCCGGGCGGCCAGCTCGCTCGCGAGGAGCGCGTCGTCCTCGGTGAACGGGTACGGGTTGCGGGCGCGTTTGAGGTCGAGCGCGCCCAGCACCTCTCCCCGGGCGATCAGGGGGACGGCGAGGTAGGAGTGGACGCCGGCCCGGGCCAGGAGTTCCGCCGCCTGACGGTCGCGAGCGATGCACGACAGGGCGTCGTCGTCGACCTCGGCCACCATCACCGGCCGGGCGGTGCGTACGCAGCGGGTGACGAGCCGGTCGGCGCCGTAGTGGGCGCGTTCTCCCGGGACGTCGGCGGCCTGGACCGCGACGGTCGGATAGGCGGCGGCCACGGCCAAGGCCCGGATGACGGCCGGTCCGTCGGCGAGTACGCGGCCGGGGCGCCCTTCCAGCACCCTGTCCAGGAGGTCGACGGCGGCGATGTCGGCGAGTTCGGGCACCGCGACGTCGGCCAGTTCCCGGGCGGTCTGCTCCAGGTCGAGCGTGGTGCCGATGCGGACCGAGGCGTCGGCGACCAGCGCCAGACGGTCGCGCGCCCGCTCGGCCTCGGTGGTCGCCCGGTGGCGGTCGGTCACGTCGATCACCGAGATCGCCAGGCCCAGGACCCGGCCGCCCACGTCCTCCAGCCGGTACAGCGACACCGACCACGCGTGATCGTTGTCGGGGTCGGCCGGTGTGCGTCCCACCATCTGGCGGTCGAGCAGGGGGACACCGCTGGCGAGGACGCTCCGCATCGCCTCCTCGGCCGCTTCGGCGTCGACGAACGGGAGGACCTCCGCGATCCGCCGGCCCTTGTGCTGGTCGGCGTCGAGGCCGTCGATCCGCTCGAGGGCGGCGTTGGCTCCGACGTACCGGAGGTCGGTGCCCACGACGGCCAGTCCGATCGGGGACTGGTCCACCAGCCGGACCGACAGTGCCAGGTCCCGCTCCACCCGGCGCAGTGTCGCCTGGTCGGTGGCGAGGCCGAGGGCGTAGTAGTCGCCCCGGTCGTCCAGGAGCCGCATGTTGCGGAACTCCAGGACCCGTGTGGTGCCGTCCTTGCACCGTACGGGGAACTCCCCCGACCAGGCGTCCCCGCTGCTCATCACCCGCTCGAACAGGTGGAGGACCCGCTCGAAGTGCTCCTCCGCGACCATCAGGTGGGCGGCGTACCGGCCCAGCGCCTCGTCGGCCGTGTAGCCCAGCATGTTCTCGGCCTGCGGGCTCCACAGGACGATGCGCCCGTCCGCGTCCAGCACCACGGCCGCCACCCCGAGGACGTCGAGCAGCCCCTCCGCCGACGACGGCTCCGCCGCCCCCGCGCCCGACTCCGGGCCGCCCGGCGCGCCACGGTCGGCCGGGGTGTCCTCTTCGCCGCCCATGACCGCTCCTCTCCGTTCTGCCACCGTGCCTCGTTACCGGCGCGCACGCACGCCGGTATGGCTGAACGGCCGCTGGGCCGAGTACCACCGGCTCCCGCCGCCGAACGCGGCTGAACGCCGCCGAACTCGGCCGAACGCGGCTACACGCGGCCGCTGCGGAAGGGAGGGCCGGAGGGCGGAGGCACGGAGCCCGGGCCTGACCCGGGCAGCGGCCGGCATCGGGGCATGACCGGGTACGCCGGAATCATGCGGACCGCGCGGGCGGTACGGCCGAGTGGACCGCGCGGCCGACGGGAGCGGGGGGCAGGATGGCGCGGTGGCCGCGGGCCCGCCGGGCAGCGGCGGGCGGATCGCCGTCGCCGGAGTGCGGGCCGGTGCGGGCGGGACCACCATGGAGGGTGGGAGCCGGGGCGGGACGACCGGCCCCGCTCCCCGCACGCGCCGCGAGCCTTCTCCACCTGCCGGGGGGCATGGAGTTCCACCATGACTATGCACAGAGTCGGCCGTGACATCACCGCCCTCGCGGACTCCGTCGAGGTACCCGGCATCGGTTTCCTCCCCGTCAACGCCTTCGTCCTGCACGCCGAGGAACCGGTCGTCGTGGACACCGGCCTCGGCCTGCCGGACCGGAACTTCCTGGAGACGGTCGGCTCGGCGATCGACCCCGCCGATGTGCGGTGGATCTGGCTGACCCACCCCGACCGCGACCACACGGGCGGCCTGTTCGCCCTGCTGGAGGCGGCCCCCCGAGCGCGGGTCGTCACGACGTACATCGGCGCCGGGATCCTGTCGACCGAGCGGCCGCTGCCGCTGGAGCGGGTGTTCCTGCTCAACCCGGGGCAGTCCCTCGACGTCGGCGACCGCACGCTCACCGCGTTCCGGCCGCCGCTCTTCGACAATCCGGCGACGGTGGGCTTCTACGACGACAGGGCGCGCGCCTGCTTCAGTTCCGACTGCTTCGGGGCGCCCATGCCGAGCGCCGACCTGGCGGAAGGTGACGACGCGGGCGCGCTGGTGCCCGAGCAGCTGAGGGCCGCGCAGCTGCTGTGGGCCACCGTCGACAGCCCGTGGGTGCACGCCGTGGACGTCGACAAGTACCTCGCCACGGTACTGCCCCTGCGGGAGATGGACCCCGACAGCGTCCTGAGCACGCATCTGCCACCGGCCACCGGCCTGGCGCCCCGGATGGTCGACACGATCAGCGGCGCACCCGGGTCGGACCCCTTCGTCGGCCCGGACCAGGGGGCGCTGGAGCGCATGCTGGCGGGCTTCGAGCCCGGTGGGCGGGCTCCCGGGCCCGTGCGGGCGCCGGAGGAGACGCCCGCCGAGGTGCCCGCGCCGGGCGCGCTCACCTGAGCGGCGGGACGGCCGCGACGCGGTGACTACAGCGGTGCTTCAGCCGGGGGTGCAGTAGTGGCTTCAGCGGTGGGTTCAGGGGAGGGTTCAGTGGTGAATTCACGGAAGGAACACCCGGCGTAGGGGAGCCGGTCACCCAGCCGGTCCAAGATCGGCAGCGGTTTGCCATGCTCCCGACAGCAAGGGGTCTCCTCTCGTGTTCAGGCACCGTCCCGTCCGGTCGGCCGCTCTCGTCCTGGGTACGGCTCTGGCGGCGCTCGCCGCGACCGTTCCCGCCGGGGCGCACCCGTCCGGCACCGCCGCATCGCTGCCCGGCATGGCGCCCCGCGCCGAGACCGCCACCCTGTACGACGACGAGGCGGGCGGCAACGCCGACGCCGACGACCCGGCGATCTGGCGCAACGCCGCCCGGCCGGACCGCAGCCTCGTCATCGCCACCGCCAAGGAGGGCGGCCTGCGCGTGTACGACCTGGACGCGCGCCAGGTGCAGTCGGTCCCCGCTCCCCCGGCGGCCGGGCCGGACGACGCGCCGGGCCGCTTCAACAACGTCGACCTCGTCCACGGCCTGCGCCTGCCGTCCGGCCGCGCGGACGTCACCGTGACGACCGATCGCGGACACGACCGGCTCCGTATCCACCGCATCGCCCCGGGCCGTGCCGGCGGACCGCTCGTCGACATCACCGACCCCGCCGCGCCGCCGGTGTTCTCGGCGAACCAGGAGGAGATCAACGAGCAGCAGACCGCCTACGGGCTCGCCACCTGGACCGACGCCGCGTCCGGCCGCTCCTACGCCCTGGTCAGCCGCCGCAACCGCACCACCGTGGCCCTGCTGGAGCTCACTCCCACCGCCGCCGGCACGGTCACCTACCGGAAGGTGCGCAGCCTGGACCTGCCGTCCTCCTTCCGGCTCCCCGACGGCACCTCCTGGACGCCGTGCGGCGAGCCGGACGAGCTGCCGCAGGTCGAGGGCATGGTCGTCGACCCGGCCAACGGCATGCTGTACGCCGGGCAGGAGGACGTCGGCGTCTGGCGCGTCCGCGCGGACCTGACGGGCGCCGCGCCGAAGCTCATCGACCGCGTCCGCGAGTACGGTGTGCCGGGCGTGTACGACGAGGAGACCGAGGAGTGCACCGCCGGCGCCGACCCGGGCTTCGGCGGTACCCGGCTCGCCGCCGACGTCGAGGGCCTGGCCCTGCTCACCGAGGAGGACGGTGACGGCTACCTCCTCGCCTCCAGCCAGGGCGACAGCACCTTCGCGCTGTACGACCGTGAACTGGAGGACGCCAACGAGTACGAGGGCGGGTTCCGCGTCACCGCGAGGGCCGACGGCTCGGTCGACGGCTCGGAGGAGTGCGACGGCGCCGCCGTCCTCAACGCCCCGCTCGGTGCGAAGTACCCGAACGGTCTGCTCGTCGTGCAGGACGGGCACGACACGCCGGTGGACGGCGACCGTGAGGCCACGAACTTCGCGTTCGTCGACCTCGGCGAGCTCCTGGAGCGCGTCGACGACTGAGGCTGACTCCGTGCGGGTGGCGTGACTGCCCCGTACAGCGCAGACCCCGGAGGTGGAGCGGTTCGCCGCCCGCTCCGGGGTCTACAGCTGTGGGGACGGTCAACCGGTGCGAGGAGCTTGCTGTGCGACGCAGGAGAGCGGGGCGGCCGGCCTCGCGCGTGGCCGTGGCGGTCGCCGCCACTACCGGCCTGGCGGCCCTGGCGGCGGCGGTGCCGCACGCCACCGCCGGGACGGCCCGGCCAGGCGCCCCCGTCTCGGGCGAGGTGGTCGCCGAGTGGCTGGGCGCCGTCACCGGGACGGTCGACCCGGAAGGCGGGCTGACCATCCCGGAGGAGACGGTGTGGCACGCGCTGGTCTCGACGGCGGTGTACAACGCGGTCGTCGGCATCGAGGGGCGGTACGAGCCCTACCGCTGGAGCGTGCGCGGCCCCCGTACCGCGTCGTCGCAGGCCGCGGCCGCGGCCGCGGCGCACCGGCTGCTGCGGCTCTCCTTCCCCGCCGCCGCCCACCGGCTGCGGGAGGTCTACGCCGCGAGCCTGGCGCGGGTACCGGACGGCCGGGCCGAGGACGAGGGTGTCGCGTTCGGCGAGCGTGCCGCCGACCACGTGCTGGCTCTGCGCGCCGGGGACGGCCGCGGCGCTTCGGTACCGTTCCCGTCGCGTCCCGCTCCCGGCGTCTGGCGGCCCACGCCACCGGGCCACCAGCCGTTCGCCAGCGCCTGGCTCGGCCGGCTGCGCCCGATGCTGATCGACTCCCCCGCCCGCTTCCGGCCCCCCGCCCCGCCGAGGCTCACCTCCGCCCGGTACGCGAGGGACCTGGCGGAAGTGCGGACGTTCGGCGCCAAGAAGGGGTCGGCCCGCACGCCCTGGCAGACGGAGACCGCGCTGTACTTCACCAACGTGGACGTCCAGAAGGCCCTGGGCGACCACGCGGACCGGCACCGGCTCGACATCGTCGACACGGCCCGGCTGTACGCGGCCGCCAACACCGCCCAACTGGACGCGGTGGTCACCGCCTGGGACGCCAAGCTGCACTACGGCACCTGGCGCCCCGTCACCGCGATCCGGGAGGCCGACCGGGACGGCAACCCCGCCACCCGGGCCGACCCGGGGTGGGAGCCGCTGCTCACCACGCCCCCACACCCGGACTACCTGAGCGGACACGCGGTGACCGGCGGCGCGCTGACGCGCACCCTCACCGGGCTCCTCGGCACCTCCCGCATCGACCTCTTCCTCCCGTCCAGGGGCACCGGGACGACCCGGCACTACCGCCACGCGCACGCGTACAACAGGGACGTGGTGAACGCCCGGGTCTGGGGAGGCATCCACACACGGACCGCCGACACCGTCGGCAACGCCACCGGGCAGCGGCTGGCGGCGTGGGCCCTGGAGCGGTACTTCCGGCCGGTGCGCGCCTGACCGCCGGCCCGGCACGCCCCGGCAAACGGGTGAATGCGGCAAACGTCCGTCGTCGGGCGACCGTTACGCAGTCCGGACTCCCGGTCGCTACGACGATAAGGAAACGAACCCATGATCAAGCAGGTTCTCGCCGCCGCCGGCGTCGCCGCGGCCGTTCTCGGTGCCTCCTCCCCCGTCGCCTCCGCGGTGGGCGACCGCGAGGTGCACACCCAGAACGGCAACTTCTCGACGCAGTCGTACGGCAACACCGGCAGCCCGGAGCCGCAGAGCGCCGGGCGTGCCCTGACCGACGCCGACCTCAGGCCCCTGGACGGCCTGGGGCGGTAAGGAGGCGTTACGCTGACGGCCGTGGTCGACCCGGGGCTTCCCCGGCCGGTGGGACGGACGTTCATGACAGCGTGGCGGGCGCAGGCCCCGGTGGTCTCCGTGGTGGCGCTGGGCGGGGCCGTGGGCGCCTCGGCGCGCTACGCCGCGTTGTCGGTCTGGCCGACCCCCGCGGGCGGATTCCCCTGGACCACGCTGGGCGTCAACGCCGCCGGCTGCGCGCTGATCGGTGTGCTGATGGTGGTGGTCGGTGAGGTCCGGGCGGCCCACCGGCTGGTCCGCCCGTTCCTCGGCACGGGGGTGCTCGGCGGGTTCACCACGTTCTCGACGTACGCGGTGGACGTCCGGCAGCTCGTGGAGGTCGGCCGGCTCCCGGCCGGGCTGGCGTATCTCGTCCTCACGCCGTCAATGGCGCTGGTGGCGGTGGGGACGGCGGCGTGGCTGACGCGCCGCGCACTGGCGGGGAGGCCGGCATGACCGTACCGGCGGGCGGCTCACCGGCGCTGCGTATGACGATCTTCGTCGGTGAGCACGACCTCTGGCGCCACCGGCCCGTGTACAGCGAGATCGTGCGCCGGGCTCACGAGGCCGGGCTCGCCGGGGCCTCCGTCTTCCGCGGGTGCGAAGGCTTCGGCGCGTCGTCCGTGGTCCACACCGCACGGCTGCTCTCGCTGAGCGAGGACCTGCCCGTCGCGGTCGTCGTCGTGGACGCCGAGGAACGTGTGCGGGCGTTCCTGCCTCGGCTGGACGGACTCCTCGGGGACGGTCTGGTGGTGCTCGACCCGTGCGAGGTCGTGCGGTACACCGGCGGGGAGCGGGTGCGGTGAACTGGCTGTGGGTGGTCGCCGGCGCGGCGGTCGGGGCGCCGTTGCGGTACCTGACCGACCGGGCCGTACAGGCGAGGCACGACTCGGTCTTCCCGTGGGGCACGTTCACGGTCAACGTGGTGGGCTGCCTGGTGCTGGGCGTGGTGACGGGGGCGGTCACGGCGGGGGCCGCCCCGTCGGGGCTCCAACTGCTGCTGGGCACGGGTTTGTGCGGGGCGCTGACGACGTATTCGACGTTCTCCTACGAGACACTGCGCCTGGTGGAGGGCGGTGCGTCCCGCTACGCGGCCCTGAACGTGGCCGGCAGCGTGGGTGCCGCACTCGCCGCCGTGTTCGCCGGTGCGACGGCGGCGGAGGCGCTCTGGGGGTGACGGGGTGCGTACCCTGGTGGTGCGGTGTCTCCTCCCGGCCAGAAAGGCGCGTCATGGCCCTCGGTCACCGTTTCCACGTCGACCAGGACGGGCACTCCGTCACCGTCCAGTTCCTGGACCGCACGGGTGCGTTCGAGGTCCTGGTGGACGGCAAGGTCGTCGCGTACGGGGCCGGCCGGCGCCAGGGGGACACGGTGTCGGCGGAGCTGCCCGGGGACCCACCGCGGCCGTTCGTCATCACGGTCGGCCGGCCCCGCCGGACGGGCGGCGTCCCCTTCTGCGAGCTGGAGATCGGCGGCATGCGGTACCTGATGCCGCGGGTGCCGCTGGGCGGTGCCGGTGGGGAACCGGCGCACCACGAGCCGCACCGGGTGGTGCGGGTGTCGCGCCGGTTCCTGCGGCGGTCCCTGCGGCGCCTTCTGCGCCGGGTCTAGGTCGTGCTCTCGCAGGCGGCGATCTTCGACAGGAGTTGTTTGTCCAGCAGGAGCAGCGCGGTCAGTGCGTGCCGGGACGCCACCGCCAGGAGGTCGGGGTCGGCCGCGCGCCCGGTGTCCCGGTTCCTTCCGTCGCCGGGGGCGTCACGCAGTGAGTCCTCGAGGTCGGTCAGCGGCCGGTCGAACCCGCCGCACATGACGGCGGCCGTCCTCAGGGCCTGGACCAGGTCCGGGTCGAGGTCCCGGGTGTCGCTGGTCTCCAGCAGCGCGGGTATGAGGTGGCTTATGTGGAGGAGGCTGTGCAGTCTTCGCACAAGCTGTGGCCAGTGTTCGTCGGGGGTTTCGGGGGTGCTCCAGGCGGCCCGCGCCGCCTGGATGTCCTGGTGCAGTTCCCGCGCGATCCGTACTTCGGCCCGACGCGGCCGCTGTGCCTTCAGGGCCCAGGAGATGCCCGCGTCCGCAGCCGCGTCGTAGGCGGCGAGCCGGAGTCGCACGAACCGGTCGGGCGGCGCGCATACGTCGATGCCCTCGGTCAACTCGGAGTCGTCCACGGGCGGACCGTATCGGCACCGGCGGGGGCGGCGCACCGGTCCTGGCCGAACCTGTTACGTGCGGTGGCTCATTGGGGGCGGTTCCGTCGCGTTGGGTGTCCGGCCGGGTACGGAACACGACGTTGCGGGGGCGTCGGCCGGGTGACCGGCGCCCCGACGCCGTGTCCCGGCCCACCCCGTGCACGCGGCATCCGTCCGCGTCACCCGGAGCGGTTCTTCGCGCTATCACCAGGAGCGTCCGGCCCCATGGCGGCGACGTCGGCACCGGATCGAGCACGCGGCCCGCCGGGTCGCCCGGCACCTGCCCCTCCACACCCTCACCCTGATCCGGGTCGGCCACGACGAGCTGTGGGCCCCGCGCGCTGTCCCGACACCCACCGCCTCTCCGTCCTGTACCGCCCGGCGGGCGGCACCTCGACCACAGTGGTGCCGAGGGCCGGATGCGGGTCCACTCCGCAGACCTGACCGACGCCCCGGCGGTCGTGGTCGCCGGCGAGCGCATGGACGACAACCCGCACTGGCGGCTCGTGAGCCTGGTGAGCCGCGGGCGCTGCCTCCCCGTCGGCCGGCCGGCGCCGAAGGCGGCGGGGCAGGTTTGATCACCGTCCGGTCCACTCTGCCGGGCCGCCCGGGCCGGGAACCGGCGGTGCGCTCCGGCCGGGCGCGCGGGCGTGCGCCGGATGAGGGCCGGATTGCCTTCAGGGGGTGGGCCCGATCCGGCGGTGCTTGTCCTTCTGCACCGACTCCTGTCCCGTGATGCTGGGCGTGAGTGCGTCCGCCGCTTCCTTGTCGTGCTCGTCGGGGCCTCCGTCGTCGAGCCGCAGCTCGGCTTCCTCGAACTCGTCCAGCACTTCTTCGGCGGCGGTCTCGGGCTTCTTGTCGCGGTCCTTCATGTCTCTCCTTCACGAGCGCTTCGCCTGTGCCTCCCGACTTCCTCGCCGCCCCGCCCTTTACACCCCTGGTCACACCTCCCGCTCGCGAGGGTGGCCTGACAGGGACGAGGACGGGGCCGACTGACCCACGCGGGCGGCTCGCGCGCCGCCCCCGCCCCTGGCCGGACGCCGCCAGGGGGTCCCGTGCCGCGCCCCGCGGCACGGCGCCCCGGCGCCCCGGAGCGGGCAAACCACGGCGGGGTGACCCGGCAGCCCGAGGACCCGGCGGCCTGACGGGAGGGCCCGTGCGACGGGCCGGTAACGGGACGGGCGGGCGCGCGGGCGCCGGCGGGCGAGCCAACGGGTCGACGGGCCCACAGGCCCACAGAGCCGACGACCGACGGAACAGTGGCCGAGCAGCCGAACAGCACGCGGCCGAGCGACGGTATTCGGACACAGTGGCGCGCTGGGCGAACGGGAGCGATCGGCGCATAAGGAGAGGGGCCGCGCGCCGCCGGCGCCCCCCACGTCCGGCTCCAGTCCCTCGGTGGCGGCGCTGTGCTCGGCCGCCTCGCGCCGAGGGGTCCTCGTTCGGCGCCGCGGGAAACTGATCGCGGGAAGTTGCGGGAGCCACTGCAACGTCCGCCGTCGTGGGACCGCATCCGGACCCGGCGAAACGGATTCCTCCCCTCCGGCCCGAGCGCCCCGCCCCCCTCCTCGGTTGAACGCTGAACAGCATCGAACGGGGCATTCGACGACCGGCCGCGGCCACTTACTGCCCCATCGGCCGACCGGACACCGCCCGGACCCGCGAACGAACCGGTGAACAATGAGCAAACGTTCTCCCGACTCCGCCCCGCACCCCTCCGGCGCACCGGCCGCCCGCCGGGTAAGCCGCCCCGCCGCCCCCTCCTCCCCCCACCGCCCGCCCGCGACCGGGCGCGCGGGCGGGGGACGCGCGTAGCGCGGCCAAAAGGCGATCTTGCCCCCGCACCCGACCGGAGCCCAGGATTCCTACCGCGCCGATTGTCAGGCACATGGCGGTCACCCACCCGTCGCGTTCCGGCGATACGGCGCCCTGTCGAGCCCGCCCACCCAGCGGGCCACGGATCCCCCACCGGAGGATGCAGTGAACTTCAAGCGCTTCACCCCCCTCGGCGGCATCGCGAGAGGCGCACGGCTGACCACCGTCGCCGCCGCTCTCCTGGCCGCCTCCGCGCTTGCGACCCCGAGCGCCGGCGCCACGCCGCTCGACGGCGCGCGGACCACCGCCGCACAGCTGGCCCAGGCGAGCGACGCCGTCCTCGGCGCCGACGTGCCCGGCACCGCCTGGTACACGGACACGAAGACCGGCAAGCTCGTCGTCACGGCGGACTCCACCGTGTCCGCGGCCGAGCTGGCCCGTATCAAGGAAGCCGCCGGAAGCCGCGCGGGCGCGCTGGAGATCAAGCGCACCCCGGGCACGTTCAACAAGCTCATCGCCGGCGGTCAGGCCATCTACGCGGGCGGCGGGCGCTGCTCGCTCGGCTTCAACGTCCGCAGCGGCAGCACCTACTACGCCTTGACGGCCGGTCACTGCACCAACATCGGCAGCACCTGGTACACCAACTCGTCCAACACGACCGTGCTCGGCACGCGTACCGGATCGAGCTTCCCGAACAACGACTACGGCATCATCCGCCACTCCAACGCCTCGGCGGCGGACGGCCGCGTGTCCCTGTACAACGGCAGCTACCGCGACATCACGTCCGCGGGCAACGCGTACGTCGGCCAGTCCGTGCAGCGCAGCGGCAGCACGACCGGCCTGCGCGGCGGCACCGTCACCGGCCTGAACGCGACCGTGAACTACGGCAACGGCGACATCGTCTACGGCATGATCCAGACCAACGTCTGCGCCGAGCCCGGCGACAGCGGCGGCGCGCTGTTCTCGGGGAGCACCGCGCTCGGTCTGACCTCGGGCGGCAGCGGCAACTGCTCCAGCGGGGGCACCACGTTCTTCCAGCCGGTCACCGAGGCGCTGAACGCCTACGGCGTGAGCGTCTTCTAGACAGCCCCGCACAGCTCTCCCACATCGGCGGTCCGCCTCCCGGCGGGCCGCCGCTTCTTTGTCCTGGTCGAGGAAGAAGTTGCGAAAGACCCCGCGAAAGGGGTTACGCGACCGGACCAAGCCCGCTAACTTCCTTCGAACGAACCGGTCATGAGCCGTGACCGGTGACCTTTCGGCGCGACGGCGCGCGCCTGTGCTCCCCCTTGTGTCCCCCCTGCGGTCACACACCCCGGACCGCCGGGCTTCCCCCACCGTCCCGGGAGACTCCTGTGCGCACAAGACCGAAACGGCCCTGTCGGGGCCCCGCCCTCCTCCTCACCGCGGTGCTCGCGACCGGCTTCCTGGCCCCGGCCACCACCGCCGCGACCGCCGCTGCGGCCCCCGGCCCCGTCTCCGCCGCGGCGGAGGAGTTCCAACAGGTCACTCTGGCCAAGGGCGTGGCCGAGACCGGTGAGCCGATGACCATGGCGGTCCTCCCCGACCGCTCCGTCCTGCACACCTCGCGCGACGGCACCCTGCGGCTGACCGACGCCGCGGGCGCGACCAAGGTGTCGGGCAGGCTCGACGTCTACTCCCACGACGAGGAGGGCCTGCAGGGCGTCGGCGTGGACCCCGGCTTCACCACCAACCGCCACGTCTATCTGTACTACGCGCCCAAGCTCTCCACCCCGGCCGGCGACGCGCCCGGCGACGGCACGGCCGCCGACTTCGCCCCGTTCGACGGGGTGAACCGCCTGTCGCGGTTCGTCCTCCGCACGGACGGCACCCTCGACCCGGCGAGCGAGAAGAAGATCCTCGACGTACCGGCTTCGCGCGGGATCTGCTGCCATGTGGGCGGCGACATCGACTTCGACGCGCAGGGCAATCTGTACCTGTCGACCGGCGACGACTCCAACCCCTTCGCCTCCGACGGCTACACGCCGATCGACGAACGCCCCTCCCGCAACCCCTCCTACGACGCCCAGCGTTCGTCGGGCAACACCAACGACCTGCGCGGCAAGGTTTTGCGGATCAAGGTCAACGCGGACGGCTCGTACTCCGTCCCCGCCGGCAACCTCTTCGCCCCCGGCACCGCGAGGACCCGCCCCGAGATCTACGCCATGGGCTTCCGCAACCCGTTCCGGATGAGCGTCGACAAACCCACGGGCATCGTCTACGTCGGCGACTACGGTCCCGACGCCGGCACCGCGAGCCCGGCCCGGGGCCCGGCCGGCCAGGTCGAGTTCAACCGCGTCACCAAGGCGGGGAACTTCGGCTGGCCCTACTGCACGGGCAGGAACGACGCGTACGTCGACCACGACTTCGCCACCGGCGCGACCGGCGCGAAGTTCGACTGCGCGGCCCCGAGGAACACCTCGCCGCGCAACACCGGCCTGACCGACCTGCCGCCGGCCCAGCCCGCCTGGATACCGTACGACGGCGGCTCCGTCCCGGAGTTCGGCAGCGGCTCGGAGTCTCCCATGGGCGGACCGGTCTACCGTTACGACGCGACGTCGACATCCTCCGTCAGATTTCCACAGAGCTACGACGGTCACTTCTTCGCCGGCGAGTTCGGCCGCAAGTGGATCAAGCGCATCGCGCAGGGATCCGACGGCACCGTCCAGTCCATCAACGCCTTCCCCTGGAACGGCACCCAGGTGATGGACATGGCCTTCGGGCCGGACGGGGCCCTGTACGTACTGGACTACGGCACCGGCTACTTCAACGGCGACGCCAACTCGGCGCTCTACCGCATCGAACACGTCACCTCCGGCCGCTCCCCGGTCGCCCAGGCCACGGCGGACCGCACCTCGGGGCAGGCTCCGCTGACCGTGGCGTTCTCCTCGGCGGGCAGCTCCGACCCGGACGGCGACACGCTGACCCACGCCTGGACGTTCGGCGACGGCGCCACATCCACGGCCGCGAACCCGTCCCACACCTACACGGCCAACGGCCAGTACACGGCGACCCTCACCGTCTCGGACGGCACCGGACACAGCGCCACCGCCTCCGTCCAGGTCACCGTGGGCAACACCGCGCCCACCGTGAGACTGGAGCTGCCGGTCGACGGCAGGATCATCGACCCGGGCTCGGCCGTCCCGTTCAGGGTCACCGTCACCGACCCCGAGGACGGGGCCATCGACTGCTCCAGGGTCAAGGTCACCTTCATCATCGGCCACGACAGCCACGGTCACCCGCAGACCTCCGCGACCGGCTGCTCCGGCACCGTGCGGACCATCGCGGACGGCGAACACGACCCCAACGCCAACATCTTCGGCGTCTGGGACGCGGAGTACACCGACAAGGGCGCGAACGGCCAGCCCGCGCTGACCACCCACGACCAGCACATCAGCCAGCCCAGCCACCGGCAGGCCGAGCACTTCGGCGGCTCGTCGGGTGTCCAGGTCGTCACCCACGCACCCGCCCACGGCGGCAGGACGGTCGGGCACATCGACAACGGCGACTGGATCTCCTTCACCCCGTACGCGCTCGACGACGCCACCGGGTTCACCGCCCGGGTCTCCTCCGGCGGCAACGGTGGCACGCTGGAGGTACGGGCCGGCTCACCCACCGGAACCCTGATGGGTACGGCGACGGTGCCGGTGACGGGCGGCTGGGAAACCTTCCAGGACGTCTCCACCGCACTGACGAACCGGCCCGCCGGTACGACGACGCTCCACCTCGTTTTCAAGGGCGGCCCGGGCGCCCTGTTCGACGTGGACGACTTCCGCATCACCACCGGCGGCGCCGGCCCGCGGTCGGGGGCGGTGAAGGGCGTGAACGGCAAGTGCGCCGACGTGGCGGGCGGCGCGAACGCCGACGGCACCCAGATCCAGCTGTGGACCTGCAACACCAGCGCCGCCCAACACTGGACGGTCCCCGGCGACGGCACCCTGCGCGCCCTGGGCAAATGCCTCGACATCAGCGGCGGCGCCACCACCGACGGCACGAAGATCCAGCTCTGGACCTGCAACAACACCCCGGCCCAGCAATGGCACCCCCACCCCGACAACACCCTGCGCAACCCACACTCCGGCAAATGCCTCGACGCCCAGGGCGCCACCTGGAACGACGGCACCCGCCTGCACCTGTGGACCTGCCACACCGGCCCCAACCAGAAATGGACCCTGCCATAGCAGGAGAGGAGGCGTAACCGCTATGCGTTCCACTCTCGTCAAGGCCGGTTGCTGGCTCGCGGGCGCGCTGCTGTGCGTGTCCGCCGCCCCGGCGGCGGCACCCTCCGGGCAGGGACCGGCTCCCTCGGCGCGGGCCGCCGCGGACCCGGCGTACAAGATCCTCGCCTTCTCCAGGACGGCGGGCTTCCGCCACTCGTCCATCGACGACGGCCTGTCCGCACTGCGTGAGCTGGGTGGTGTCCACAACTTCACCGTCGACGCCACGGAGGACGCGCGGGCCTTCACGGCCGGCAACCTCGCGCAGTACGGAGCCGTCGTGTTCCTCTCCACCACGGGAGACGTACTGAACACCACCCAGCAGACCGCCTTCGAGCAGTACATCCGGGGCGGTGGTGGCTACGTCGGCGTCCACGCCGCCGCCGACACCGAGTACGACTGGCCCTTCTACGCCGGTCTCGCCGGGGCCCTGTTCCACTCGCACCCGCACAACCAGACCGCGACCGTGAGGGTGGAGGACCGCGCCCATGACGCCACTGCGCACCTCGGCCGCACCTGGCAACGGTTCGACGAGTGGTACAACTACCGCTCCAACCCCCGCGCCACCGCGCGCGTGCTCGCGTCACTCGACGAGTCCAGCTACTCGGGCGGGAACATGTCCGGCGACCACCCGATCTCCTGGTGCAAGGACTACCAGGGCGGCCGTGCCTTCTACACGGGTGGCGGCCACACGGACGAGTCGTACGCCGAGGCCCCGTTCCGGCGGCACCTGCTCGGCGGCATCCGCTGGGCGGCTGGGATGACCGAGGCCGACTGCCGCCCGGAGACGGGATACGTGCCTCTGTTCGACGGCTCGGGCACGACCGGCTGGCAGCAGGCGGGGCCCGGATCGTTCACGCTGAGCGACGGCACGCTCACCTCGCAGGGCGGCCTGGGGCTGCTGTGGTACTCCGGCAAGGAGCTCACCGGTGACTACTCGTTGAAGCTGGACTGGCGGATGGACGGCGACGACAACTCGGGGATCTTCGTCGGTTTCCCGGCCTCCGACGATCCCTGGTCCGCGGTGAACAACGGGTACGAGATCCAGATCGACGCCACCGACAGCGCGGACCGGACCACGGGCGCGGTGTACGGGTTCAAGTCGGCGGACGTCACCGCCCGTGACGCCGCGCTCAACCCGCCCGGCGAGTGGAACACGTACGAGATCCGGGTCACGGGCGAGCGTCTGCAGGTCTTCCTCAACGGGCGTGAGATCAACGACTTCACCAACACCGATCCCGCGCGCGGTCTCGCCCAGGGACACATCGGGCTGCAGAACCACGGTGACGGTGATCGGGTGTCCTTCCGCAACGTACGCGTCAAGACCTCCGGCACCACCCCTCCGCCGGGCCCGCGGTCGGGGGCGGTGAAGGGCGTGAACGGCAAGTGCGCCGACGTGGCGGGCGGCGCGAACGCCGACGGCACCCAGATCCAGCTGTGGACCTGCAACACCAGCGCCGCCCAGCACTGGACGGTCCCCGGCGACGGCACCCTGCGCGCCCTGGGCAAATGCCTCGACATCAGCGGCGGCGCCACCACCGACGGCACGAAGATCCAGCTCTGGACCTGCAACAACACCCCGGCCCAGCAATGGCAGCCCCACCCCGACAACACCCTGCGCAACCCACACTCCGGCAAATGCCTCGACGCCCAGGGCGCCACCTGGAACGACGGCACCCGCCTGCACCTGTGGACCTGCCACACCGGCCCCAACCAGAAATGGACCCTGCCCTGAATATTTCGCGTCGCGGGGCATCCCCCGGGCCGCTGCGGTGAGACGTACGGTATGGCAGTGGATTCCGAACGCAACCAGGACGTACTCGTCGGCACCAAGCCCCGGGCGCTGGTCGAGGCGGCATACCAGCGGCTCGCGCACAAGGCGGCCGCGCCCGGTCTTCGGACGCCCTTCTCGCTGGGCGCCGTGGCGGCCTACGAGTGGGCGCTGGGGCGGGCCGTCGAAGCCCCGGTGACGGGGGCGGCCTGCACCGGCCGCGTACCGTCCAGCCATCTGCTCACGGCCGAGCTGGACGCGGCCGTGGTGCAGCTGGGGGACCCCACCCAGCCCCCTGAGGGCGCGGCCCAGGTCCGCGGCGTCCACGACGCGCTGGCCTGGGTCTGCGGGCTCATCGACGATCAGCCGTGACGCGCGGGCGGCCGTGAGGCACGGGCGCCGGTGAGTGGTGTGCGGCCGTGAAGGCCGCGCCTCCCGCCCCGGTCATATCGAGGCGGGCGGGAAACCCATGCCCGGATACCCCGACGGACGGCCCACGGCACCGAAGTCCAGCGCACGCGTCAGCTGCCTGAGCGTCTCCTCGGCCACACGGCGCACGTCGGCGGGAACGTCGCCGCGCTCCTCGATGAGGCGGTCGTAGATCGGCGCGTCGCCTCGCACGGCGGAATCCATGTCGAAAAACCTTTCCGAAGAAGTCTGTTGCTCGCTCACCGCCGCTGCGGGCAGCGGTGGACGAGTGTACGGGGCGTGACCGGGCGGGGCGCGCGCAGCCCGTCCCGCGGGCGGCCGGAGGGACGCCTCCGGCAGGCGCCGGGGCCCGGCGCCATCCCCGGGCAGCCGCCCGGGGCCGCCCGGGGTGCGGGGCGCATGGACATACCGAGCGGTATCCGAGGGGCTGCACGGGTACGGGGACCCGTCCGGCATCTCCTCCAGGAGCCGCCCATGCCTCCGCCGTTCCCGCGCCGTACGCCCGCAGGAGGCCCGGCCCACTGCCACGGCGGCTGCTCGCCGCGCTGACGGTCCTGGTCCTGTCGGCCGGTGCCCGCCCTCACCGGGCCCCGCGCCCGCCGCCCGTGCCGCCGTGTCAGGCCGCCGGCCTCCGCTCGCCGCTCGCCGCTCTCCGGGGCGGCCGGCGAGCGTCCTGGCGCAGGGGCGATTCCCCCGGGTGGGCCGCCCGGACGCCCATCCGGGTTTCAGAGGGCGTCGGCCACCGGGAGCGTGACCTCCCAGGTGTCGACGGCGTAGTGCAGCCGCATGCCATGGGCCTCGTAGAGCCGCAGGGCGCCGCTCTGGTTCAGGGTGTCGACACCGAGCCCGAGCTTGTCGCGGCCCAGGGCGGCGTAGACGCCGAAGGCGTGGCGCAGCAGGTGACCGCCGAGGCCCCGGCCGCGCGCGGCCGGGGTGACGCCGAGGTTGTGGATCCAGCCCATGCCGGAGCGGTCGTTGCGGGAGAGGAGCACGGCGGCGTCGCCGATGCCCTGGACGGAGGCGATCCACACGAGCGACCAGTCCAGATGGGCCGCGGCGATGTCGTCGAGCCACTGCTCGTAGGTGCGCGCCTGATGGTCGAAGTGCTCCGCGAAGGTCTCCTCGACCAGGGCGTGGGCGCGCCGCCGGTCCGCTTCGTCCGTGCAGGCGCGCACGGTCACCCCGGCCGGGGGTTCGGGCAGCGGCTCCTGGTGCGGCGTCAGGTCGCGGACCATGACCTGGTAGCGCCGCACGGTGTGCCAGCCGCGCCGGACGAGGAGGGCCGTGTCGATGGTCGGCCGCTGGTTGAGGTGGAGGTGGACCACGGCCCGCGTGGCGCCGTTGCCCCGCGCCATCCGGCGGCACCGTTCCTCGCCCAGTTCCAGCAGGTGCTCGCCGGCGGCCTGGTGCTCGGGCAGGACGTAGTGGTCCATGTCGACGCGCTCACCGCCCGAGTCGCTCCACACGAGGGCGTACGCGACCAGCCGGTCCTGGTCGAAGGCCAGCCACGAGTCGTGGGCGAGGTCCACCTCGGGGTGGGTCAGGTCGGCCTCGACGGTGTGCGGATCGGTTTCGGGCGCACCGATCTCGATCGTGTCGATGGTGTTGAGCAGCTCGCTTATCCGCGGTACGTCGTCGGTCCGGGCAGCCCGGACGGTGAGTGTGGGTCCCGTATGCATCGGGCCACTGTCCGGGCCCGCCCGCCGGGCGCGCAAGCCGATTTCGCGGGCCCGCCGCCGGGACCGAACCAAATAGCTACCGGCCAGTAGATGGAACGTCGCATTCCGTACATCATTGAGCGCGAGCATGCCAACGCGTCAACCGCTCCCCACCCCACAGGAGTTGAACCCATGCACGCAGTTCGATGGAGAACACGAGTGGCGCTCACCGCGGCCGCCCTCGCCGTCACCACGGCCACCACCGCCGCGACCACCACCACGGCCACCGCGGCCCCGCAGACCGCTTCCTCGGCCCGCGCCGCCACCACCGGGGCCCAGCTCGCCGGCGTCGACTACGCCACCTGGCAGCGCGATGTCGCCACCGCCCTCAGCCAGGCCCGCCCCTACATCGAGCAGCGCACCGCCTCCCCCTCCGGCCGGAAGCTGGCCGTGGTCCTCGACATCGACAACACCTCGCTGGAGACGGACTTCCACCACTTCTGGGAGTACCCGACGCCCGCCGTCCGGCCGGTCCTCGACCTGGCCCGCTACGCGGACTCCCGCGGTGTGGACGTCTTCTTCGTCACCGCCCGGCCGGGCATCCTGCACGCGCCCACCGCGTACAACCTCAAGGCGGTCGGCTACCCCGTCGACGGCCTGTACGTACGCGACCTGCCGGACCTGTTCGACGAGGTCAGCGCGTACAAGACGGACAAGCGCGGCGAGATCGAGGCCAAGGGGTACACGATCATCGCCAACATCGGCAACCGGCCCACCGACCTGGTCGGCGGACGCGCCGAGAGGACGTTCAAGCTGCCCGACTACGACGGGAAGCTGTCCTAACGGCGGCGGACGCGGGGACGCGGGCGGAGGCGTCCATTCGGGGCCTCCCCCGCGCCCGCCCGCGCCCCGCGCCCCGCCGCCGGGTATGCGAGGAGCATGTCCGAGAAGTCTCCCGGTGCCGAGGGCGGGGCCCGCGAATGGTGGATCGGGCGGTTGCACGGTGGCTTCCACCGCTCCGCCGCCGGGCGTGGCTGGCGGACGGGCACCGACCTGGAGCTGATGCACCGCTCGATGGGTTTCGCCGCTCTCGGGCTGCTCACCCTGGTGCCGCTGCTGATCGTGATCGCGGCGGCCGACCCGGCCGGAGGCACCGGGTTCGCCCAGTGGCTCTCCGACGGTCTCGGCGTCGCGGAGGGCTCGACGGACGAGGTCGAGCGGCTGTTCGCGCCGCCGGGCGCGGCGCTGGAGTCGATCACCGGGTTCGGTCTCGCCGCACTGGTCGTGTTCGGCCTGACGTTCGGCGCCGTGGTGCAGACGGGTTACGAGAAGGTGTGGGAGCTGCCCGCCGCCCGCTGGCACACCATGTGGCGCCACGCCGTATGGCTCGCCCTGCTCATCGGCTACCTCCTGCTGTCGGCGGACGTCGCCTCCCGTCCCTCGGCCGGCGCCGACCTGGTCTGGCGCGTGCTGCTGGCCGTCGCGAGCGCGGTGCTGTTCTTCTGGTGGTCGCAGCGGCTGCTGCTCGGCGGGCGGCTGCCCTGGCGCGCCCTGCTGCCGGGCGCCGTGTGCACGGTGATCGGCCTGGCCGGGCTGCGGGTCTTCTCCCGCCTGGTCTTCTCCCCGCTGATCGCCTCCAACGCGGTCGCCTACGGACCGGTCGGCACCATGCTGGTCGTCCAGTCCTGGCTCGTCGGCGTCGGCTTCGTCGTCTTCGGCGGCGCGCTGGTCGGCCGCCTGCTGTACGAGGAGCGCTGGCACCTGGACCGCGCCCTGCGACGCTGGGGCGACCGCCTGCGACCACCCCGGCGACGCGGCTGAGCTGCGGCGTCGGGAAAGGGCCATCCTCCGCGAAGAGTGCGAGGATGGACACCGGGCAGAGGCAGAAGAGACAGCAGGGACACCTGCGGCACATCCGCACTACTGGTGACACCGGGACGGTTTTGCACATGAACAGGAAGCCGACAGCCACCACGGCGTCAGGGGTCACATCCAGCAGCTCCGTGTTCGGTGCCCCCTGCTGGGTCAGCCTGATGACCCGCGACCTGCGGGCCGCCCAGGACTTCTACGGCACGGTCATGGGCTGGGAATTCCGCCCGGCACGGCTCGGCGAGGAGTTCAGCGTCGCCCTCGACGACGGGAACCCGGTCGCCGGCATAGGAGCACTGGCCTCCGCCCTCCAGGTGGCCGTCGCCTGGACCCCGTACTTCGCCGTGCAGGACGCCGACGAGACCGCGTCCCGCATCCGCGAGCGCAGCGGCACGGTCGCTGTCGGGCCGGTCGGGTTCGTCGTCGGCCGGGGAGCCCTCGCGGCCGACCGCGACGGCGCCGTCTTCGGCATCTGGGAGGGCCAGCTGCTCTCGGGGTGGGAGACCTGGCGCGCCGCCGCACCCGCCTGGTTGCGGCTGCAGACCCGGGACGCCTTCGAGGCCGCGATCTTCTACGGGGAGGTCTTCGACTGGGCCTGCGGCCGGCCGGGGTGCTGCGACGTCGAGTACGACGCGGACGAGGTCGTGCTGCGCAGCGGCGGCCACGTGGTCGCCCGGCTCAGCTCCGGTGCGCTCGAATCCGCGCCCGACCCGACCATCCGCCCCCGGTGGGAGGTCCACTTCCCGGTGCGCGACGTCGACGCCCGGGTGTCGGCCGCGCGGCTGCACGGCGGCACCGTGGTCCACCACGAACCGGGCGCCCACGCCACCTTGCGGGACCCGGACGGGGGTTTGTTCACGCTGACGACGCGCATTACTGCTGAATGAGCTTTTCCGATCTTGTGTACGCGGGCCTGGGCGTCGGCGCGCTGGCGGCCGCCGTCCTGCCGCGACTGGTCTTCAGCCGCCCCTTCTCCATGCCGATGGTGTTCCTGGCCGCCGGTGTCGCCGTCCAGCTGCTGCCGCTGCCGGTCCCCGTGGTCGACCCGGTGGCGGACCGGCTGTGGGTGGAGCACATCACCGAGCTCTGCGTGATCGTCTCGCTGATGGGCGCCGGGCTCGCCATCAACCGGCCTCCCGGGCTCCGCGCGTGGGCGAGCACCTGGCGGCTGCTGGGCATCACGATGCCGCTGACGATCGTGGCGGTCGCCGTACTCGCGTGGGCGCTGCTGGACTGGCCGCCCGCCGTCGCCCTGCTGCTGGGCGCCGTACTGGCACCCACCGACCCGGTGCTGGCGGCGGAGGTGCGGGTGGGGGAGCCGACCGGCGAGGAGGAGGACGAGGACGAGGTGCGCTTCACGCTCACCAGTGAGGCGGGCCTCAACGACGGGCTCGCCTTCCCTTTCGTCTACGCGGCCGTCGCCCTGGCCGCGGCGGCGGGGACCGGCTGGTCGTCCGGGTGGATCGGCGACTGGGCCCTGTCCGACCTGCTGGGCAAAGTGGCGATCGGAGCCCTCGCGGGGGTGGCGGTGGGCCGGCTGCTCGGATGGATGTTCTTCCGCACCAGGGTGGTGGCGCTGCGGCTCTCGGAGCACATGGAGGGCTTCGTGGCCCTGGGGGCCACCCTCCTGTCGTACGGGGTGGCGGAGCTGCTGCAGGGCTACGGCTTCCTGGCGGTGTTCGTCGCGGCCTGCACCCTGCGCGGCGCCGAGCGCAGCCACGGGTACCACAAGGTGCTGCACGACTTCACCGAGCAGGTCGAGCGGCTGCTCACCGCGTTCCTGCTGTTCCTGCTCGGCATGTACGTCGCCGCCGACGGGTTCGCGGACCTCACCTGGCAGGCGGCGGCCGTCTCGGTGCTGCTGCTCCTGGTCGTCCGCCCGGTGACCGGCTGGCTGGCGCAGGCGGGCTCGGCCGCCGGCCCGCGCGAGCGGCTCGTGACGGCGGCGTTCGGGCTGCGGGGCATCGGATCGCTGTACTACCTCGCGTACGGCCTGGGGCACGACGACTTCGGCGGGCTGGCGCGGCAGCTGTGGGCCGCCGTGGCCTTCACGGTCGTCGCCTCCGTCGTCGTGCACGGGGTGTCCGCGACGCCGGTGATCAACCGCCTCGACCGGCTGCGCGGCACCGCGGCTCCGGGCGATCCGCCGCCCTGAGCATCGCGTGCTACTACACCACGAAACGTTCCAGCAGGGCCTGCCGCTGGGCTTCCTCGCGTTCCAGGACCTCGGCGAGGACGTCGGCGTCGCGGCTGCCGCTTATCGCGTCGCGCACCAGGGCCGCCAGGACGTCCGGTGGCAGGGACTCGGCCTGGGTGGTGGAGGTGCCGGGGAAGGAGCGCCGGTCGCTGGCCTTCACCGGGGCCGTCGGCAGGCGCAACTCGGCGATCTGCCGCTCGGTGACGGCCAGCCGGTCGAAGTGCACGCGTACGTCCGGCGCGTCCAGCGCGGCGAAGGCGGTGACGTCCTCGGCGAGCGCCGTGAACAGGTGCAGCCCGCTGGGGTCCCAGTCGCCGATCACCAGGATCCGTACGGAGGTGTGGCCGCCCACGGCCGCCCGCTGGGCGGCGGCCCTCTTGCCGGAGAGCCCGGTCGCGGAGGCGTACACCGGCACGCCCCACGGGTCGGTGACCGTGGCCAGCTGCGGCACCAGGCCGGCCGTGTCGCACCACACCTCCAGCCGGGCCTCCTGGCCCGCCTGGCGGTCCAGCCGGAAACAGCGCGCCGCGTCCCGTTGCACCCGGCGGAAGCCGTCGGCGCCGTCGTAGGCGACGGGTTCCACGGCCGTGTCCGTGCCGTCGCCGATGGCCAGCCAGGAGATACGGCCGGAACGGCGGGCCATGCCGAGGAGGTCCACCAGGCGCTTGTAGGTCCGTTCCTGCCTGACGAGGACACCCTCGGCAACGGCCGCGTACCAGATCTGACGGATGGTCAGGGGCAACTGCGCGGCGTACCTGCCGAGGATGAACTCCACCGCGGCGAGCAACTCCTGCGTCGCGGGGCGCGGTTGCCAGTCGGGCTGATAACCACGAGGACGCCTGTCCGGCACCATTGCCCCCTTCACCGGCCGAGCGGGTGGATCGGGCCGGGACGTCGGGGCGTCCTGTCCCTCCCTGTCGGTCTGCCCACTGGGAGCGCCGGATTCACCTGCGGGCGGGACCCGCCGCGCCGGTCAGCTCGCCTTGCGGCCCGCGAGAGGGGCGGTGTCCATACCGGCGCCCCGCCGCATGCCCTCGAGCATCTCCTCGACGGCCTCCAGGGAGGTGCGCCGGGGGCTCCAGCCGAGCTCGTCGTGGGCTCGCGCGCAGTCCAGCACCGGTACGCGCAGCACGGCGTCGAAGAGCTGCGGGGAGGCCGGGATCAGGCGCAGCCCCCAGCCGGCGGCCAGGGCGGCGCGGATGGCCGGCCGGGGCAGGCGTACGACCCGGGCGTCGAGGAGCTCGGCGAGCCGACGGGCGTCGAGGGCCGGCTCGGCGGCGAGGTTGAACGCGCCCCTCACGTCCTTCGTGACGGCGAGCCGGTAGGCCTCGGCGGCGTCGTCGGTGTGCAGGGCCTGGAAGCGGAGCCCCGGGATGTCCGGCACGACCGGGATCGTCCGGGGCCCGGCGAGCTGCCCCGGCATGAACCGGCCGGCGAAGATGCGCCGCTGCTCGCTCCCCGACTCCTCCTTGAACAGGAAGGCCGGCCTCATCCGTACGACCCGCACTCCGGGATTACGGGCCTCGAAGCCGTCCAGGACCCGCTCCAGATAGGCCTTCTCACGGCAGTACGCGGCCCCCGGCCAGCCGTGCGTGGGCCACGACTCGTCGACCGCCCGGTCCTTCGGCCCGGGCGAGTAGGCGCCGACCGACGAGGCGTGGACGAGCGCGGGCACTCCGGCGGCGGACACGTCCCGGTACACCTGGAGGCTGCCGAGGACATTGGTGCGCCAGGTGGCCACCGGATCGTGCGTGGGCTGGAAGGCCCAGGCCAGGTGGATCACCGCGTCGGCGCCCTCGAAGTGCCTGACCAGGTCGGTCTCCTCACGCAGGTCCACCGTGGCCCAGTGGGTCTTCGGCGGCGACCAGTCCGGCAGCCGCCGGGCGAGGCCCAGTACGGACGAGATCTGTGGGTCCTCGGCGAGGGCCGCCACCACACTGGTGCCGACATTTCCGGTGGCTCCAGTGACGACGACCCGCTTGCCGGCGTTCATGTTCACGGCTCCTGCCTTTCCACGGCGACGGCTCTGTCCGCGTCCCGGCCCGGTACCCCGCGCCGGGAGGTCCGGGTACCCGCTGGACGGCGGTCCACGTCGGCCGGGCACCGGTATGAGGACCCGGGCGGAAGGGCATCCATGGGACGCGGGGGGGGCGGCACGTGAGAAAGGGAAACGGCGGATGCGTGTGGACCTCACCGGCAGGACGGCACTGGTCACCGGCTCGACGCGGGGCATCGGTGCGGCGATCGCCACCGAGCTGGCACGCTCGGGCGCGACGGTGGCCGTCAACGGGCGGACCGCGGACGGTGTCACGGCCGCCGTGAAGCGGCTGCGGGCGGAGGTGCCCGACGCCGAGGTCGTCCCGGTGGCCGCGGACATCGCGACCGAGGAAGGCGCCGGGCTGGCCGTGCAGCTGCTGCCCGAGGTGGACATCCTCGTCAACAACCTCGGTGTCTTCGGGCCCCGGCCGGCTCTGGAGATCACGGACGAGGAATGGCGGCGGTACTTCGAGGTGAACGTGCTCACGGCGGTGCGGCTCACCCGCGCCTACCTGCCGGGGATGACGGACCGGGGCTGGGGGCGGGTGCAGTACATCGCCAGCGACTCGGCCGTCGTGATCCCGGCCGAGATGATCCACTACGGTGTGTCGAAGACCGCGCTGCTGGCGGTGAGCCGCGGTTTCGCCAAGGAGGCCGCCGGGACGGGCGTCACCGTCAACGCCGTCATCGCGGGACCCACCCGTACGGGTGGTGTCGAGGACTTC
This sequence comes from Streptomyces gobitricini, assembly GCF_039532985.1. NCBI lineage: Bacteria > Bacillati > Actinomycetota > Actinomycetes > Kitasatosporales > Streptomycetaceae > Streptomyces > Streptomyces gobitricini. Next base: position 47,506 of record NZ_BAAASR010000015.1, read on the forward strand.
GTGTACGAGCTGGTCGACCGGGACCTGGCATGGGACGAGGCGCAGCGCGTGTTCATGCGGGAGCACCGGCCGCAGTCCCTGTTGCAGCGGCTGATCGAACCGGAGGAGATCGCGCATATGGTGGTCTACCTCAGCTCGCCCCAGGCGTCGGCGACGACCGGTGGAGCGGTGCGGGTCGACGGCGGTTACGTGGACTCCATCCTGCCGTGACCCACCGGTCACCGTGCCCGCGCCGGCCCTGGGACGCCGACCGTGCCCCCGCCCGGACCACCGGCCCCCACCGGGCCTTTGACATATGCCGGAAGCACCACCGGATCGAGTGTTGCCAAACCCCTTACAGGCGGTCTCCGCCTGTGCAACAGTCGTAACCGGTCCTCCATTCATGACCCTGGCCGCGCCGCGCCCGTATCGGAGTACGACATGCCGTCCCATCTGTTCGCGGACCGTCCCGCCCCACAGCCGCCCGAGCGCGGCACGCTGGACGCCCTGATCTCGCAGACCCGTCGGCTGCGCGGAGACGTCGATGCCGTACGCCGGGACGCCGTGGCGGACGAGGACGACCCCCAGGGCCGCTGGCAGCGCGCCCTGTGCGACCTGGCCGTCCACCAGCTCGACGACCTCGGCGCCCAGCTGGGCCAGCTCAGGGAGGGCGTACCCGACGCTCCGGACGAGGCCGCGGAGCCCCAGGGGGACCTGACCGGCGACGACACGGCCCCCGCGGACCCGCCGCCCACCGGTTCGCTGCTCAGCCGGGTCGGCAGCGCGGAGTGGAACCTCCTCACCGACGAGGTGAGCTGGTCCGACGAGCTGTACGTCATCTTCGGCCGCTCCCCCGAAGCCGGCCCGTTGACGCTGGACGAGCTGCCTTCCATGGTGTTCGCCGAGGACCAGGCGCTGCTGACGGCGATGGTGACGGGCTGCCTGATCGACGGCAAACCCATCGACGGCGAGTTCAGGATCGTCCGCGCCGACGGCCGGGTGCGCACCCTGCACATGATGGGCGAGCCCGTCCTCGACGTCGACGGATGCACCGCGTCCATGTGGGCGGTCCTGCGGGACGTCAGCGAACTTCGCCGCAGCGAGCGGGCGGTACGCGAGTCGCGCGACTCCTTGCAGCGCCGCCACCACATCGAGCAGGCCGAGCACCGGATGGCGGTCGAGCTCCAGGAGGCGGTCCTGCCGCCGTGGCGCGGCTCCTCGGGACTTCCGCACAGCGGGCCGGCCGGGCTGGACCTGGCGGGGCAGTACCTGCCGTCGGCGGCCAGCGCGACGATCGGCGGCGACTGGTACGACGCCCTCCAACTTCCCGACGGGGAAGCCCTGCTGACGGTGGGTGACCTGACCGGGCACGGCGTCTCCGCGACGTCCACGATGGCCATGCTGCTGGGCGCCCTGCGGGGCATGGCGGTCGCCGGGATCAGGCCGGGTGCCCTGATGGGCCACCTCAACCAGGTGCTGGACAGCTCGTCGCAGCCCGCTCTGGGCAGCGCGGTGTGCTGCCGCTACGACCCGCGGTCCCGGACGCTCAGCTGGGCGCAGGCGGGCCACCCCGCCCCGCTGCTGTTCCGCGGCGGGGCGGGGCACGCGCTGACGCGCCCGGAGGGCGCCCTGCTGGGGGCGACGTCCGGGGCGACGTACGAGCAGGCCGAGATCGGGCTGCTGCCCGGGGACCTGCTGGTGCTGCACACGGACGGGCTGACGCGCGGCCCCGGCAGGGAAAAGCTGCTGGAGCTGGCGCCGCGGTTCGCCCAAGCGCGCGACGCGCGGGAGTGTGTGCGGTTGGTGGTGGAGGAGTTCGGCGGCGCGGCCCGTGAGACCGACGCCTGTGTGATGGTCGCCAAGGTCGGCGGCGTCCGGTCGTGAGTGGTGGCCCGTGCGTCATGTCGTCACCGAGTCGGCACGATGCGCGGACGTGGTCATGGCGGCTGGGCGGAGCTGTAGCCGGTGCCATGGAGGGTGCCATGGAGCCCGTGCACGGTCGTCGTCGGTGACAGGCACGGCGCTCGACGGCCGCCGGTTCGACGGTCGTGCCGTTCGGGTCATGCTGTTCGACGGGCTTGCTGCTGTGACCGGGCGTCCGGGCGCCGGCCGTTCCGCCGTGTCGTCCTGAGGTGTCGTCCTGGGGGCGCGTCGTTCGGTGGCGGCCGATCGGGCACGGCCCGGGTCGTCAGGCCTGGCTGCGCCGCGGCCTCTTCGCCGCGGACTTGGGCATCACCAGCTGGATCTCCTCACGCAGGTCCTCGATCTTCGTGTAGCCCGCGTACTGCCCGGTGAGCCGGTACATCTCGCGCAGCCGGTCCCAGGTGCGCTGGGACGAGGTCTCCCCCATCGACATCAGTGCGAGCCTGGCGTAACGGTCGGCCTGCTCGGGGTCGTCGGCGATGAAGCACGCCGACGCCATGGAGAGGTAGTCGAAGATCTTCGAACGCTGCCGGCCGTCGTTGCGCAGCGCCAGGGCCTTCTGCGCGAAGTACTGGGCCTGCTTCGCCGCGGCGGGCTCGTGCTCGGCCAGCGTCCGGTAGGCGAGCGCCTGCATGCCGTACAGATCCTCGCTCCGGAAGGTCTGCATCCAGCTCGGCAACGGTACGTCGGACTTGTCGGAGACGAACAGCTCCTCCGCCTCGCCCAGCGTGCGGCGCATCGCCTGTCCACGTCCCATGGAAGCCTGCGCCCAGGCCTCGATGGTGTGCAGCATGGCCTGTGTACGCGGCAGAATCTCCTCGCCCGAGCCGGACCTGGCGAGCTTCATCAGGTCCAGGGCCTCGTCGGGGCGGCCCAGGTGGACCATCTGGCGGGCGGCGCGGGAGAGGGCCTCGCCGGCGCGGGGCCGGTCGCCGCCCTCGCGCGCCGCGTGGGCGGCGATGACGAAGTACTTCTGGGCGGTGGGTTCCAGGCCCACGTCGTGGGACATCCAGCCCGCCAGGACGGCGAGGTTGGCGGCGACGCCCCAGAGCCGGCGCTGGAGGTGGTCGGGGTGGCGGTAGGCGAGCATGCCGCCCACTTCGTTGAGCTGGCCGACGACGGCCTTTCTCTGGAGCCCGCCGCCACGGGCGGCGTCCCAGGCGCGGAACACTTCGACGGAGCGTTCCAGCGCCTCGATCTCCTGTGACCCGATGGGGGCCGCCTCATAGCGGTCGAACCCGGCGGGATCGGCGCGCAGGGGATCGGCGATGCGGGGGGCGTCGGCGGCGAGAGCGGGGTCGGTGTGAAGCCAGTCGTGCATGGCGCTGGTGAGTGCGGAGCCTGCGGCGAGCGCGGCGCCCGCGCCCACCAAGCCGCGTCGGTTGAGCATGAGGTCCATTCCCGTGAATTCGGTGAGGACCGCAGCCGTACGCTCGGGCGCCCATGGCAGCCCGTCAGGGTTGTCGGTGTTCCTGACGTCCCGCCGTTTCCCGGCGCGCCCGTGTCGTACGAACCCGAGGTCCTCGATGGTCACGACACGGCCGAGTCGCTCGGTGAACAGTGCTGCCAGCACCCGGGGTACGGGATCGCGCGGGGTTTCCCCCATGTCGATCCAGCGCCGGACCCGCGAGGTGTCGGTCGCCAGCTGGGGGTGGCCCATGGCCGCCGCCTGCCGGTTCACGAGTCTCGCGAGTTCGCCTTTGGACCAGCCGGCCAGGCCGAACAGGTCTGCAAGGCGGGTGTTGGGTTCTCCGGTCACGTCAAGCCCCCAGGTTCTCGGCTGAGTTGACACTAACCCGCTGTCATAGGGCTGGCGACTATTCGCCAGGGTTCGCCAGGGTGCGCCAGATGGTGTGCCACCCGCGCCCGGGTGTCAGGTAGGAAAGCGCCACCCCGCCCCGGCAACCGGCCCTCATTCCCCAGGGTGTCGACCGGCGGCCGGGACGGGGCAGCGTACGTAAACAGTCGGCACACGAAGGGGTCTGTCTCGCCCATGTACACAGCAACGTCCTCCGTGTCCGCCCCGCCCCGGCCGCAGCGCACCGTCCCGGCCGGCGGGGGCCCGTATCTGGATCCCTCCCAGGCGGGTCGGGCCCGGCGCTGGGCGGGGGCGGTGGCGGGACCGCTCAGCGGGAGAATCGACTTGTCGGGCACCCAGGGCGCGCAGTTGCGGAAGGTGATCGCGTCGGTGCACCGGATCTGCCCCGAGTTCAACCCGGTGCAGGTGATGCGACGCAGCGGCCGCTCGGTCCTGCTCGTCGGAACCACCGGACGCGCCACCGCGGTCGCCAAGTGTTTACTGGACCACTCCCCCGCGTGGGTCGAGCGGTTCCGTCATGAGATCGCGGCCTACCGGGCCTTCGTCCGCCACCGGCCCCCGGTGCGGGCACCGCGGCTGATCGCCGCCGATCCGGACAACTGCGCCCTGGTGATCGAGCGGATGCCCGGCCGGGCCGCGGCCCTGACGCGGCACCCTCTGGAGGCACCGCCACGGGCCGATCTGCGGGCCGCGCTCGGCGCGATCACCCGGCTCAACTCGTGGCGGCCGCCGGCGGGGACGTTCGACGCACCGCTCGACTACGGCTCCCGGGTCTCCCGCTACCACGAACTGGGGCTGTTCACCGACCGGGACCGCGACGACCTGCAGAAGCTGCTGCACGGCCTGGCCCACGCGGGCGGGCGGCAGGGCATGGGCCAGTTCTGCCACGGTGACGCGCTGCTGTCCAACATCCTGCTCTCACCGGCCGGCCCCGTGCTGGTCGACTGGGAGCACGCCGGCTGGTACCTGCCGGGGTACGACCTGGCGACGCTCTGGGCGGTGCTGGGCGACGCCCCCGCGGCCAGGCGTCACATCAGCCAGCTCGCCCAGCGCGAGGGCCCGGCGGCGCGGGACGCCTTCCTGGTGAACCTGATGCTGGTGCTGACACGGGAGATCCGTACGTACGAGACGGCCGTGCAGCGGACGATACGCGAGGCGCCACCCGTCGGTTCGGTGCCGGCCGCGCCGGGCGCGGTGTCCGCCGGGGAGGAACAGCGGCTGCTGCTGAGGCGGCTGCACGATGACTGCGCACTGGCACGGCGGGCCGTGCGCGCGGCGGTCGGCACGCGCTGACCGACGGCGAGGGGGAAGCGCGCTGGGTGCCCGGTGCCGACACACCGGCCACCCAGCGCGCTGCCGTACGTCCCGGCGCGGCCGGCGACGGCTCGGGCACCCGCCCTTCGGCAAGGTGGCGCCCCGCGTACCGGCGGGGCATGGAAGCGGGGTGGCACAGTGGGTACAGCTGTCGGCGCGACCGCGGCGTCACCGTGCCGGGCGCGACCCGGCACGGCTGCCCGGGCTCCACGGCGGCGGGACTCCCGAGGCCGGGACCGGCCGACGAGCGTGATCGCGCAGGCGCCGCGACCGCGTCCCGAGGAGCGACTCCGGAGGCGAGCATGACCGATCCGCACCCCCGGCTCGTCGCCGCCGCGACAGGCGTCCGGGAGGCGCTCGACCGCATGGGCACGGCCGAGCGCGCGGAGCGGGACCGCGCGTACCTGCGCAGCGACCTCGCGCACCTGGGGGTGCCGGTGCCCGACGTACGGCGGACCGTGACGGCCGCGTGCCGGGCACTCGGCCCGCTCACGCGCGACGACATCCTCCACCTGGCGGCGCTGCTGTGGTCGGGTGACGTGTACGAGCACCGGCAGGCGGCTGTCGAGACGCTGACCGCACGGGCGGCCGCCGTGCTCGGGCCCGAGGACCTGACGGCGCTGGAGCGGTACCTGCGCGCCTCCCGCACCTGGGCGCTCGTGGACACCCTGGCCGTCCACGCCGCCGGTGCCGTGGTGGCCCGCGAACCGGCGCCCTGCGGCGCCACCCTGGACCGCTGGGCGCACGACGGGGACTTCTGGCTGCGCCGTACGGCGCTCCTGGCGCTGCTCCCCGGCATCCGCGCCGGAGCGCCCGACCTGCGGCGCCTGAGCCGCTACGCCGACGCCATGCTCGACGAGAGGGAGTTCTTCGTCCGCAAGGCCATCGGCTGGGTCCTGCGCGAGGTCTCCGTACGCGACCCCGGGTTCGTCGCGGCCTGGGTGCGGGAACGGCGCCCCCGCATGTCCGGTGTCACCTTCCGTGAAGCCGTCCGCCGGTTGCCCGCCGACGCCCTCTGAGGCGGCCCGTCGAGGAGGAAAGCGTCGACGGTTCGACTGATTTCGGCCATACCTCTACCGGCGATGGCTGGTTCGGGTGCATGCTGTGCCCGCGGCGCTCGTACCCCCGACGGGTGGCCGTTCCGGCTCCGCCCCGCGTCGCCGCGTGGGCGGGGCCGCGCCGCCTCCCGGCTCCCCACGGGAGGCCAGGCGCGTGCCCGAGCGACTGGAGGCCTGATGCCGAACGATCACCCCGCGCGGACCCTGCCCCGCTCCGACGGGTCCGCCCGCACTCCGATGGCCGCGGCGACCGAGATGTCCCTGGCGGACGAGGAACTGCTGGAGAGGTACCCGGCCGTCAGGGGGGTCGCCGAACGCTGGATCGCGCTCAGGAGGGAGACGGGGGACGCCGGCTGAGAGCGTCCCGCCCCGGCTACGCCGGGCCCGGCGCGAGGTCAGGCCGGGCCGGCACCGGCGGCGGAGGGGCTCGGCCGGGTGGTGGGCGTTCGCCCCGCGCCGCCGCTCCCGGCGCGGGCGTGGCGGAGGGCTCGGGCGAAAGGGGCCCGCAGCCGGGCCGGCAGGCGATGGCCTTCGGCGGTGGCCACCAGAGCGGCGGCGACATCCCTCAGCTTGGTGTTGCCGTGCTGGGAGGTTTCCACCAGGACCCGCCAGGCCCGCTCGGCCGGGCAGGGGGCGAGTGCCATGACCATGCCCTGGGCCCGGTCGATGACGGAGCGGCTGTCGAGGGCCTGTCGCAGCTGGGTCACCTCGGCGGTGAGGCGGGCGCATTCGTTCTGCTCCACGTAGGGCTGTCCTCGGCGCGTGGGGTCAGTGGTGGCGGATCACCAGGGGCGGGCTGCAGGCGGCGACGGGCAGCTCCGGTGAGGTGATGAGGACGCGGTACGGCCCTGTCGGCAGTTCGGGTACGACGACGGAGGTGCCCAGGGCACGGGGGTCCACCTGCGCGGCCAGCAGGGCCGCCCTGGCCCAGCCCTCGTCCGTGCGCCGTTCCAGGAGCACGTCGCACGGGTGCCACAGGGCGCCCGTGTACTGCCAGCTGATGCGGTGCCGCTCCACGCAGGTCCACCGGTCCCCCTCCGAGGGGCTGCGGAGGAGGAGCGACTCCTGCGGCGCCGGGGGCCGTGCGCGCCACGGACGGAACAGGTCCGGTGCGTGCGGGAGCCGGGCCCCGGTGCGGTGGCGGGCCATCCAGCGCAGGCACGGCTTCAGGGGCTGGTTCAGGGGTTGCTTCAGCGGCTTTTTCACGGGCCGCTCGATGTGCTGCTTCATGGGCGTTTCTCTTCTCTCCGGCGGTCCGGTGTCCTGGCGCGGCCGGACCCTGCCGGTGGTGTTGCCGGTGAGGGCACGGCCAAGCACGCCGACCGGCCCGTCCGTTCCGGGACTTCCGGCCCGTTCACGCCCGGTCCTTCGCCCCTGAAACGGAGCGGTGGCCACCGCGGGCGTTTACGGCCTCCGGGCGGGGCAACGCGGTTTCATGTCCCGCCGCGTGGCGGAACGTGCGTAAAGCTACGGGAGGTCGAGAATGGGAATCATCGCGTGGATCATCATCGGGCTGCTGGCCGGTGCGATCGCCAAGGCGCTGATGCCGGGACGTGACCCGGGCGGCATGCTGGTGACCATGCTGATCGGCATCGTGGGCGGTCTGCTGGGCGGCTGGCTGGGCAAGGTCATTTTCGGCGTCGAGTCGATCAACGGCTTCTTCCACCTGTCGACCTGGATAGCGGCGATCGTCGGTTCAGTGATCATTCTCGCCCTCTACCGGCTCATCACCGGGCGGGGGCACCGGGGTCACGGGGTGCACGCCTGACCCGGTACGGAACGTGCCCCGACGGGTGTGAGTCCCGGACGGGCACCGGAAGCAGAAGGAGAGAGGGCGCCACCATGTACCTTCCCGGCGCACGCCACGCTCCGGCCGCCGGAGCGGCTGCCGGCACCGGGACCGTGGCGCCCTCATGAACCGGCCGCACACCTCCGACGTGGCGTCGTTGAAGGCGTACATCGAGCGCGAGATCGCGACGCTGCGGGCGGATGTGCGCCGCCGGGCCGAGACGGCGGGGGTGGCGGAGCCCTCCCCCGGCCGGTCCACCGGTGAGGTCGGTGATCCGTCACCGGAGGCCGGCGGCACCCGGACGGCCCAGTGCCCGTGCGGTCAGGGGTACGGCTCTCCGCACACGTGCGTGGACGCGGATGAGCGGCACGACCCGTGGACGTGTCTCTGCGCGACGCTGCCGGCCATCCCCGTGTCGGCGGCGCTGCTGTCCCCGGTCCGGGACGACTCCGGTGGTGTCACCGACTTCGTCATCCGCGCCGGTAATCACATCCGCTCCGCCGAATGGCTGGTCTCCCCCGACCAGCAGGTCGGCCAGCGGTTCTTCTCGGAGGCCCGGCCCGGGGCGGCGGCCGGCGGGCTGCTGACCGCGCTCAGGGGTGTCCTGGAGGACGGCCGGGCCTTGAACGGCCTGGTGGTGGACTACACGGAGGAACGGTACGGCACGCTGCGGCGTGTCCAGCTGGTGCACTACGCGTCGTGGTGCGGTGACCAGGTCCTGACCACCTGGCGCCCGGTGCGCAGCCAGGCCGAGCTCCTCACCATCGACGCCCAGCACCTGGCCTCCATGGGGTGGGGGCGCTGGGACCTGCTGTCCGGGTCGGTGACGTGGTCGGAGGGGTTGCAGCGGATCTTCCGTGCGGATCCCGCGCTGCCGTGGTCGCTGCTGGAGCTGTGCGACGCGCTGGTGCCGGCGGACGTGGGGCCGTTCGGCGAGTTCATCGCGTCGGTGCTGGCCGGTGAGGAACCGGCCTGGACCAGGATCCGGTTCCTGGTTCTGGGTGAGATCCGGACGGTCGACCTGCTGGGCCGCCCGGTGGCGGGCACGGACGGCCGTCCCTGGGCGTTGCAGATCGTGGCCCGTGACCTCACTCCCCAGATGCGCAGCCGCCGCAGGCTGGTGGAGAAGCAGGTGGAGACCGAGCAGCTGCGGCAGCAGGCCGCGGCGGAGCGGCATGTCGCCTCGGCGTTGCGGGAGGCGCTGCTGCCGACGTACTCGGAGGGGCTGGCGGAACTCGGGCTGGACGTGGCGGCCGCCTACCTGCCGGCCGAGCCGGACGCCGCGGTGGGCGGCGACTGGTACAAGTGCCGGCCGCTGACGGACGGCCGGGCGCTCATCGCCATCGGGGACGCCAGCGGGCACGGCCTGGAGGCGGTCGCCCGGATGGCCCAGCAGCGGCACGCCATGGCGGGGCTCGCCCAGACGGGGGCGAGCGCCGGGGACGTCACCACCTGGCTGAACGAGCTGGTGTGCACCGAGCCCTCGTCGGCGACGGCCACGATGTCGGTCGGCCATGTCGGCGCCGACCGGGTCTTCCGGTGGACGTGCGCGGGGCACCCGGCTCCGTTGCTGCTGCGCGAGGGGCGCGCGTACGCGCTGCCGACCGAGCACCGGGGGCCACTGCTGGGGGCGCTGCCGGGCCACCGGTACGAGACGGCGGAGTTCCAGCTGGAGCGGGGCGATGTGCTGCTGCTGTACACCGACGGGGTGGTCGAGCGGCGCGGGCAGGACATCACCGAGGGCATCACGGCCCTGACGGGGCTCCTCGCCGCGAGCAGCGGGCTGCCGCCGCGGCGGATCGTCGACCGGCTCACGGAGGAGTACGAGCGCGGCATCCACGACGACGACGCGTGTCTGCTCGCCGTGCGGGTCGACTGAGGACGGTTCCCGAGGCACCGGGCGTCATTGGTGCAGGCCGGTGACGGCCCGCAGGCCCGCGCTCCGTCGGCGTGAAACCTCCGCCACACCTGGCCGGGGACGGGAACTTCCCCACCCGCGGGCCTGATTGACGGGTGGTCCGGCAGCCGCTACCCCTGTACGGGTCGCCGCATTCCATCCGCCCCTGGAGGCCGCCTTGCCCGCTCCGGCTCGTCGACGCGTACGACACGCAGGGCACGCACGGACAGCGGGCGCGGCGGTGGTGTCCGCCGCGCTGCTGCTGCCGCTGGTCTCGGCGGCACCGCCCGCGACCGCGGGCCGGCCGGCCGCCTCCGATGTCCTGCAGCGCGCCTTCGCGGCGGCCGCCGACGAGTACGGGGTGCCGCGGAGCGTCCTGCTCGCGGTGTCGTACCTGCAGTCCCGCTGGGACGGCCACGGCGGCGCGCCCAGTGTCACCGGGGGGTACGGCCCGATGCACCTCACCGACGCGCGGACCGCTCTGGCCTCGGCGCCCCACCATTCTCACGGCGCGGAGGACCCGCGCGGTGACTCCTCGCGTGCCGCGAAGCACGTGGTGGACGCCGCGGCGCCCGAGCCGTCCGCCCTGCCCGGCCGGTTGCGGACCCTGGAGCGGGCGGCCCGGTTGTCCGGGCTCGCCCCCGAGCGGCTGCGTACCAGCCCGGCCGCGAACATCCTCGGCGGCGCGGCCCTGCTGGCGGCCGCTCAGCGGGAGCTGGGTCACCCGGCGAGCACCGACCCCGGCGATTGGTACGGAGCGGTGGCGCGGTACTCGGGTGCCGATGACACGGCGACCGCCACGACGTACGCGGACGACGTCTACGACGTCATCCGTTCGGGTGAGCGTCGTACGACGGACAGCGGGCAGGTGGTGGCCCTGCCCGCGGATCCGGACGTCGTGCCGGAGACCGGTCAGGCCGCCGGGCTGGGACTGCGGACGGCCGTGACGGCCGGGACCGAGTGCCCGAGGACGGTGGCGTGCGAGTGGGTCCCGGCTCCGTACGAGGAGTTCGGAGAGGGCGACTACGGCAACCACGACAAGGCGGAGCGGCCCGCGTCCCAGTCGGTCGAGTACATCGTCGTCCACGACACGGAGGCGACCTGGGACGTCACGCTGAAGCTGGTGCAGGACCCGGAGTACGTCTCCTGGCACTACTCGTTGCGGTCGTCGGACGGGCACATCGCCCAGCACGTGCCGCTGAAGGACGTCGGCTGGCACGCGGGCAACTGGTACGTGAACGCCAAGTCGGTGGGCCTGGAGCACGAGGGTTTCCTGGTCGCGCCGGACGCCTGGTACACGGAGGCGATGTACCGCACGTCGGCGCGGCTGGTGCGGTACCTGGCCCAGAGGTTCGGCGTTCCACTGGACCGGCAGCACATCCTGGGCCATGACAATGTGCCCGGCCCGACCGCCGCCACGGTCCGCGGCATGCACACCGACCCGGGCCCGTACTGGGACTGGGCGCACTACTTCGAGCTGTTGGGGCGGCCGTTCACGCCGGCCGCCGGGCCGCACGCCGCCGTCGTGACGATCCGCCCCCGGTACACCGCCCACCAGCCGCTCTACACGGGCTGCACGGAGCCCGGCGAGGCCTGTCCGCCGCACGGCAGTGGCGCGGTCCGGCTGCACACGGAGCCCAGCGAGAGCGCGCCGCTGGTGAAGGACGCCGGACTCCGGCCGGGCGGCCAGGACTCGACCGCCGGCGTCAACGACACCGGGGCGCGGGCGTCGACGGGCCAGAGTTACGCGGTGGCGGAGCGGCGCGGGCCATGGACGGCGATCTGGTACCTGGGCCAGAAGGCGTGGTTCTCCAACCCCGGTGCGGAGCCGACGGCCGTGGGCACGCGCGGGTGGGTCCTGACGCCGAGGGAGGGGCTCGCGGAGATCCCGGTCTACGGTCGGGCCTATCCCGAGGCGGCCGCGTACCCGGCGGGGGTGCCGGTGCAGCCGCTGTCGCCGTTGCCGTACAGACTTCCGGCGGGTCAGCGGTACGTGGTGGGTGACCGGGTTCCGGGCGAGTACTACTACGCCCCCTCCTTCGACACCTCCGGGCACCGGGTGGTGCGGGGCCGGGAGGCGTACTACGAGATCCAGTTCGGTCACCGGGTGGCCTTTGTGAAGGCGTCCGAGGTGACCGTTTCCCGTGTGTGAGGGGCACGGAAGCCCGCCTGGTGGCGTTCATATGACTAATACGGCGGACGGCGTAGGACGAAACGGCGAAGGGTAGGGGGGCCGCGGTATGTCCTCCTTCACCGAAAGGCGCCGCACGCATGGCACAGCCCTTCGTCCTGCCGGATTTCTACACGCCGTATCCGGCGCGCCTCAATCCCCATGTGGAGTCGGCCCGTTCCCACACCAGGACGTGGGCGCGCCGGATGGGGATGCTGGAGGGATCGGGGGTCTGGGACCAGCAGGACCTCGACGCGCACGACTACGCCCTGCTGTGCGCGTACACCCACCCCGACTGCGGATCCGACGCTCTCTCGCTGGTCACCGACTGGTATGTCTGGGTGTTCTTCTTCGACGACCACTTCCTGGAGGTCTTCAAGCGCACCCAGGACTACGCCGGCGGCAAGGCGTACCTGGAACGGCTGCCGGCCTTCATGCCGCTGGACCTCTCCCAGGAGACGCCCGAGCCGACGAACCCGGTGGAGGCCGGACTCGCCGACCTGTGGAAGCGGACGGTGCCGAGCATGTCGCAGGCGTGGCGGGCCCGGTTCGCCGAGGCGACCGAACACCTGCTCAATGAGTCCCTGTGGGAGCTGGCGAACATCAACGAGGGGCGGATCGCCAACCCCGTCGAGTACATCGAGATGCGCCGCAAGGTGGGTGGCGCGCCGTGGTCCGCCGGGCTGGTGGAGTACGCGGCCGGCGCCGAGGTGCCGGAGTCGGTGGCCGCCTCCCGGCCGCTGCGGGTCCTGCGGGACGCCTTCTCCGACGCGGTCCACCTGCGCAACGACCTCTTCTCCTACCAGCGTGAGGTCGAGGACGAAGGGGAGAACAGCAACGGCGTCCTGGTGCTGGAGAAGTTCCTGGAGTGCACCACCCAGGAGGCGGCCGAGGCCGTCAACGACCTGCTGACCTCACGGCTCCAGCAGTTCGAGAACACCGCCCTGACCGAGGTTCCCCAGCTGTGCCTGGAGAAGGGCCTGAACGCCGAGGAGTGCGCCGCGGTCGCCGCGTACACCAAGGGGCTCCAGGACTGGCAGTCCGGTGGCCACGAGTGGCACATGCGCTCCAGCCGCTACATGAACGAGGACGCCAGGACCGGACCGTCGCTCTTCAGCGGTGTGCTGGGCACGTCGGCGCTCGACATCACCACGCTGTTCGGCCGCCCCGCCGCCGCGCGGGCGCGCGGCCTCACCCATGTTCCGCACCAGCGCGTCGGCCCCTCCCTGCTGCCGGACTTCGACCTGCCGTACCCCCTGACGCTCAGCCCCCACCTGGACGACGCGCGCGCCAAGTCCCTGGCGTGGGCGGGCCGGATGGGCCTGCTCGACGACATCTGGGACGAGCGGATGATGGCGGGCTTCGACCTCGCCCTGTGCAGTGCCGGACTCGACCCGGACGCCACGGCGGAGGAGCTGGAGCTCAGCGCCGAGTGGCTCACCTGGGGGACGTACGGCGACGACTACTATCCGCTGGTCTTCGGGCGGCCGCGTGACCTCGCCGGGGCGAAGCTGTGCAACGAGCGGCTCATGATGTGCATGCCCGTGGACGACCCGGAGGCCGGAGCCGCCGGGGCGGTCAGCCCGATGGAGCGGGCGCTGGCCGACCTGTGGGCGCGCACCGCCGGGCCGATGGCGCCGGGGGCGCGGGCGTCGCTGCGCAAGGCGCTGGACGACATGCTGGAGAGCTGGCTGTGGGAGCTGCACAACCAGGCGCAGCACCGCGTGCCCGACCCCGTGGACTACGTGGAGATGCGGCGGCTGACCTTCGGCTCGGACCTGACGATGAGCCTGGCACGCCTGCGCCACCAGCACCATCTGCCGCGGGAACTCCTGCGGAGCGGCACCGTGCGCAGCATGGAGAACTCCGTGGCGGACTACGCCACCATGCTCAACGACCTGATCTCGTACCAGAAGGAGATCGAGGTCGAGGGTGAGGTGCACAACGGGGTGCTGGTGGTGCAGTCCTTCTTCGGCTGCGACTACCCGACGGGCGTGAAGATCATCGACGATCTGATGCGCGGCCGGCTGCGCCAGTTCGAGCACGTGAAGAAGCATGAACTTCCGGTGCTCATCGAGCAGTTCGAGCTGGACCGGGAGGGGAGGGCCGCCCTCGCCGCGTACGTGCGGGAGCTGGAGGACTGGCTCGCCGGGATCCTCAACTGGCACCTGGGCGTCAGCCGCTACCGGGACGAGGACGTCCGCTCCGGCGCCGGTACGGCCCGGCTGCGGGCCGGCGCGGTCACCCCGTCGGGCAGGGCGGCACCGCACGGGGCCGTCGCGGCGCCGGGCGCGGGGCTGCCGGGCGGGCCCACCGGCTTGGGCACCTCCGCGGCCCGGGTAGCGGAACTGTTCGCCTCGTAGCCGGCTGCCGGGCGGCGCGGATCAGGACGGACGGATGCCGCGGAGCTGGTCCAGTTCGCGGCGTTCCCGCTTGGTGGGGCGTCCGGCCCCGCGGTCGCGGACGCCCGCCAGGGCGACGTGCTCGCGGGGCGGCGGGGGCGGGCTGTTGTCCACGTACGCCTCGACGGCCACGGGCGCGCCCACCCGCTTGGTGAGCACCTGCTTCACCTTCACGGTGCGCTCGCGACCGGCGTGGAACAGCCGGACCTCGTCGCCGGCCTTCACGGGCTGGGCGGGCTTGGCACGCTCGCCGTTGACGCGAACGTGCCCGGCCCGGCAGGCGGTGGCGGCCTGCGAGCGCGTCTTGGTGAGCCGTACGGCCCAGATCCAGCTGTCGACCCGCGCGGTCGGGTTCCCCTCGTGCGTTGCCATGGTCCCGACTCTAATCCGCGCGAGCGGAGGCGCAGCAGTGCTTTTCCCCGGCCGTGCCGGACGCGAGGCCCCCGGCGGGAGACGGTCCCGGCGGGGGACGATCCCGGCGAGGGACGATCCCGGCGGGGGACGGTCCCGCTCCACGGGACGGGCGCCGGGGCTCAGCCCTGCTGGAAGAGCTCCGCCGGCAGTGGCTTGAGCAGCGCGTACAGGTCGTCGGTGATGGGGCGGTCCCAGCTGGCGATGGTGACCAGCACGTTGTCGCTGCGGTCGAACTGCACGCAGGAGATCCGGCTCTCGGAGAGCTTGAGGCGGCGGACGATCAGCAGGTTGTCGCCCTGCATGACCGGCATGTCCTCGGTCTCGACGACCTCGACCGGGTCGTCGTTCTCCAGCGCGGCGAGGAGCTGGGCCACCTCGAAGGGGATCTGGCCCTCCGCGAGCTCCCGGGCCGGGGAGCCCTCCGGGAGGTTCCCGATGATCATCGCGGGGCCGCGGCCGCCGAACAGGTCGTAGCGCAGGAAGACGCCCTGGCAGGTGCCGTCGGGGGCGGGAAGCAGACCGGCGCCGAGATTGCCGGGCCAGTCGCCCGGGTCCATGGCCAGGACGTCGAAGTCCGGGCCCGCGGGTGTGGCGGCGCTGCGGCGGCGGAGGAAGGACATGCCGCCATGGTACGTGCCCGGAGCCCGCCACCGGCGCCCGGGCCCGCGCGCCCCGGCCACCCCCACGGCCCCGTGGCCCGGCCCGCGGCGGCGTCGCGGATTCACCGCTACGGGCGACTCCCCGGAGCGGCGGACGGCTTTGTTCCGCCCAGGGCGGGGGCCTGCCACCGCAGGGCGTCGGTCGGCTCCCCGGCGCCTGTCCCCGGGGCGCTTTCTCGGTGACGCCGGCGATGACGGTGATGGCGTTGCAGCGACCGTTCAGGGCCCGTGCGCGGCTCTCCGCCCCGTACAGGTGACGGACGGACTCCCCCACCACCGCGGAAGCGGGGCGCGCCGGAGCGGTGACGGTGGGCGGCCGGGCCGGTCAGGCCGAGCGTTCCGCCAGGTGGCGCAGGGCCGTGAGCGCCTCGCCCGCTCGGGCGTATTCGACGAAGAGGTGGTCGTGGTGGAACCCCGCGACGACGTTGCAGCTCAGTCCGGCATCGGCGAGCTCCCGGGCGACGGCGGCGGTGAGCCCGACGGCGTCGAGTGCGGAGTGGACGCGCAAGGTGATCCATCCGGCCACGTAGTCGTACGGGAGGGACGCGGCGTCCGCCTCCTCCTGCGGCACGACGAGGGTGAGGCCCTCGGATTCGGCGACGGTGACGACAGGGTGCAGGCCGGGTGGCACGGCGGGGCCGTCGACGGTCACGAAGACGTAGCGCCCGGCGTTGAGCTCGGGCCGCATGCCGGAGACCAGCCGGGCGAGGTCACGTTCTGCACTCATGATTCCCACCCTAGGCCGGACGTGCGCCGTCCGGCGCGGTGGCGGTCGCGGCGGTGGGCGCGGTCGCGGCGGTCGCGGCGGTGGGCGCCGTTGCCACGGGTGGGCTCGGCCCACTCCTGACGCGGGTGCTCCATGCGGAACTACCGCACCCGTCCCGGGGCGTGGCAGGTGGACAACGTCCTGATGCTCTTCTCCCACCTGCTGTGGCGCACCACCACACTGCCCGTCACGGCCGGCCGCCTCGCGCTGATCGCCGCCATCGCCGCGGTCACGGTGACCGTGGAGCTGCGCCGTGGCCGACTGGGCCTCGCGAAGAACTGGCTGGTGGGGGCCGCCGTCGGCCTGCCGGTCGCCTTGGTGGCCGACGAACTGGCAGGCGACGGGCCGCTGTTCCCCTTGCCCCTGTGGGTCACGCTCCTGCTGATACTGCCCGGAGCGGCGTGCGCCGTCGTCGACGCGCGGGCCCGGAAGCGAGCCGACCGGGGCGCCGCCATCAGGTGAGGTCGAACTCGCCTTCCCTGGCGTTGAGCACGAAGGCACGCCACTCGGCTGGGGTGAAGATCAACGACGGGTTCTCCGGACGGCCGCCGTTGCGCATCGCGATGAACCCCTCGACGAAGGCGATCTGGACGTCACCCGCTCCCTGGCTCCCCGACCGCCAGTCGGCGTCGCTGAGGTCGAGATCCGGCTTCTCCCAGCCTGCGAACTGATGCTGGGTGGTGATGGTCTCCGCCACGTACCTGCTCCTCCCGGTTCGTCGTCCGCGCTCAGACTAGCCATCGGGGCCGGTCGCGGACAGGGCGCGGCACACGGCCGGTCATGCGGGCGGTGCGCCGGCACGAGACGGTCACTCGGCCGGTGAGGGTCACCTCGTCGGCGGTCCGGCACCCGCCTAGCCGCGTGGGAGAAGAACGGTGCGTCGCCGCCACGGACGTGTTCCGGGCACGACGGGCCCCCGGGTACCTCGTGCCGGCCTGCCCGGCCGCGGGCCTGGACAGCCGCCTCGGCCGCTCGTCGGGATCCGCACCACGGACGACCGCTCGTCCCGGACGCCACCGAAGGAGAACGAGGGGGGATCATGCCGAAGGCGCCGAGCGGGACGGCGGACAAGGCGCCCCCGAGGGGTTCGCCGGCAGGTCACCGTCGCGTCGCGCGGTCCGGTAAGTGGGGCGGACTACCGAGGGGCCCGCTCCGTGGCACTTGAGGGCCCCGATGCCGTTCCTGACCTGGGCCGCTACCGCGGAACACCGGGGAGAGGTAATACTCGCTCCATGACTTCGCGTATGACAGGGCATGGCATCGCCGGTCGACCGGACGGCCAGCCGGTCCGGATCAGGCGGGCGACGGCCCGGGACGCGAAGCGGCTGACCTCGCTGGTACGGAACTCGCGGGCGTACGAAGGCCCGTACGCACCGATGGTGGCGGGGTACCGGGTCGGCCCCGACTACATCGACGCGCATGAGGTCCATCTAGCCGTCGGCGCGGACGAACGGGTGCTGGGTTTCTACGCGCTCGTCCTGACCCCGCCGGAGCTGGACCTCATGTTCGTCGCCGACGCCGCCCAGGGGCTCGGTGTGGGCCGCCGGCTCGTAGGGCACATGGCGGAGCGGGCACGGGCGGCCGGGGTGAGCTCGGTCCGGGTCGTCTCCCACCCGCCCGCCGAGGGTTTCTACCGCAGTGTGGGCGCGCGGCGGATCGGCACGGTGTACGCCAACCCGCCGGCCGTGATGTGGGACCGCCCAGAACTCGTCATCGCGGTCAGCCCATAGGCGTCCCGGCCCCGGGCGCCGCTCCGGAGTCGCCGGTGCCGCGCGGGGCCGGCAGGGCCGGGTGGCGGTGGCCGCAGGGGTGGGCGGAAGGCTCAGGTCGGGCAGCCGGGCAGCCGGGCAGGTGGACGGGCGGTTCGCCCGCGACCCCGGACACGGTAGGCGGGCTCGGCCCCGTCGTACGAGCCGAAGGCGGACACGGCCGAGCTCCTCACAGCCGCCCCCGAGATCCGCAACGCGAAAATGTCCGCACGGCCCTTGCGGTCGCGGCGCCGGCTTGGATTACTGATCCCGACGATCGACCGAATGATCGGTCGTCCCTTTCGATGGGACACACGGGAGAAGGAGTGTGCGGCGGATGACGGATTCTCTCGACGCCGGGGAGGGCATGGACCATACCCGGCTGGCGGCGCTCCAGTTGGAGAGGCTGCGGGCCACCCTGCGCCACGCGTACGAGAACGTGGGCTTCTACCGGCAGGCCTTCGACAAGGCCGGGTTGCGCCCCGAGGACTGCCGTACGCTCGCCGATCTGGCCCGCTTCCCGTACACCGTCAAGGCGGACCTGCGCGACAACTACCCCTTCGGGATGTTCGCGGTCGACCGGTCGCGGGTACGGCGGGTGCACGCGTCCAGTGGCACGACCGGTCTGCCCACCGTCGTCGGGTACACCGACCACGATCTGGAAACCTGGGCGGACGTGGTCGCGAGGTCGATCCGCGCGGCCGGGGGCCGGCCCGGGCACACGGTGCACATCGCGTACGGGTACGGACTGTTCACCGGCGGCCTCGGAGCACACTACGGCGCCGAGCGGCTCGGTTGCACCGTCGTGCCGGCCTCCGGGGGGATGACGGCACGGCAGGTGCGACTGATCCAGGACTTCCGGCCCGAGATCATCATGGTGACGCCGTCGTACATGTTGACGTTGCTCGACGAGTTCGAGCGGCAGGGCGTCGATCCGCGTTCCACCTCCCTGAAGGTCGGCATCTTCGGTGCGGAGCCGTGGACGGAGGAGATGCGGCGGGAGATGGAGGAGCGGTTCGCCATCGACGCAGTCGACATCTACGGCCTGTCGGAGGTGATGGGCCCGGGCGTCGCCCAGGAGTGCGTCGAGACGAAGGACGGGCTCCACATCTGGGAGGACCACTTCTACCCGGAGGTCGTGGACCCGCTCACGGGTGAGGTGCTGCCCGACGGCGAGCAGGGCGAGCTGGTGTTCACCTCGCTCACCAAGGAGGCCATGCCGGTCGTCCGGTACCGGACACGTGACCTCACACGACTGCTGCCGGGAACGGCGAGGCCGGCGTTCCGGCGGATGGAGAAGGTCACGGGGCGCAGCGACGACATGGTGATCCTGCGCGGCGTCAACCTCTTCCCCACCCAGATCGAGGAGATCGTGCTCCGTACGCCGGGACTCGCCCCGCACTTCCAGCTCAGGCTCACCAGGGACGGGCGCCTGGACGCGCTCACCGTGCGCGCCGAGGCCCGGGCGGACGCCACCTCTGACGAGCGCGCGGAGGCGGCGCGGATGGTCGCCGCGGCCGTCAAGGACGGCATCGGGGTGTCCGTCGGGGTGGAGGTGGTCGACCCGGAGACGCTGGAGCGGTCGGTGGGGAAGATCAAGCGGATAGTGGACCTTCGGGACTCCGCGTGAGTCGCCCGGGCGGGCTCGGCGCTCCGGCCCTCGTACCCGTCAGCCGGCGTGCGCGGTCCGGGTGTTGCGGAAGGTACGCCGGTAGGCGTCCGGCGGCACGCCCACGCTGCGGTGGAAGTGCCGGCGAAGCGTGGTGGCGGTGCCCATGCCGGTGGCCGCGGCGATCGCGTCGACGGTGTCGTCGGTGGTCTCGAGGAGTTCCTGGGCGCGGTGGACGCGCTGGGTGAGCAGCCAGCGCAGCGGGGTCGTACCGGTGGTGGCGGTGAAGTGGCGGGCCAGGCTGCGGGAGCTCATGTTCGCCCGGCGGGCCAGCTGCTCCACGGTGAGGGGCTGGTCGAGGCGCTGCATCACCCAGGACAGCAGGTCGGCGAGCGGGTGGTCGCGTGGTTCGGGCAGCGGGGTGGTGACGAACTGGGCCTGTCCGCCCGCCCGGTGGGGCGGGACGACCAGGCGGCGGGCGACCTGGTTGGCGACGGCCGAGCCGTGGTCGAGGCGGACCAGGTGCAGGCACAGGTCCATGGCGGCGGCCTTGCCGGCGGAGGTGAGCACCCGGTCGTCGTCGACGTAGAGGACGTCCGGGTCGACCCGGACGCGGGGGTACCTGGTGGCCAGCGCGTCGGCGTGCAGCCAGTGGGTGGTGGCTCGGCGGCCGTCCAGCAGGCCGGCGGCGGCCAGTACGAACGCGCCGGTGCACAGCGACGCCACTCGGGCGCCCGCCTCGTGTGCGGCTCGTACGGCGTCGACCAGGTCGGCGGGCGGGGCCGCGTCGGGGTCGGGGCACGCCGGGACGATCACCGTATGGGCCTGTACGAGGCGGTCGAGGCCGTGGTCGGGTTCCAAAAGGAACCGTCCTCCGACCGGGACGGTGGCCGGGCCGCAGACGCTGAAGTCGTACCAGGGATCGGCGAGGTCGCAGCGGTCGACGCCGAAGACGTCGCAGGCGGCGGCGAGCTCGAAGTGCGGAACGCCGGCCGTGACGGCCAGCGCGACGGTTCTCATGTCGGAAAGTGTACGGGTGGTGGCGTTGCCGCCACTGTCGGCGGGCGGCCGGCGCGAATCAGGATGGCGGCAGTGGATCACTTACGAGACAGGGGAACACCATGGGATCGGCCCAGGCGGTCGCGGTCTTCGGTGCCTACGGGCACACCGGGCGCTTCGTGGTGGCGGAGCTGCTCGAGCGGGGGCTGACCCCCGTCCTCTGCGGGCGGGACGCCGGCAGGCTCCGTGCGCTCGCGGAGTCGCTCCGGGGCGTGGAGGCGCGGGTGGCGTCGGTGGACGACGCGGGATCGCTCGACGCCGCGCTGTCCGGCGCGGCAGCCGTGATCAACTGCGCCGGGCCGTTCGCCATGACGGCCGCGCCGGTGGTCGAGGCGGCCCTGCGGGCACGGATCACCTATGTCGACGTCGCGGCGGAGGTGGAGGCGGTGGCCGACACGTTGGCGCGGTTCGACGCACCGGCCCGTGCGGCAGGTGTCCTGGTCGCACCCGCGATGGCGTTCTACGGTGGACTGGGCGATCTGCTGACCACCGCGGCGATGGGCCCGTGGAAGCGCGCCGACGAGGTGTTCCTCGCCTACGCGCTCAGCAGCTGGCATCCCACGGCCGGGACCCTGAAGTCGGGGGAGGTCTCCCGGCGACGGCGTGACAACCGGCGTCCGGTCTTCAGGGGCGGGCGTCTGGAGCTGCGTACCGACCAGGCGCCCACCGGCCGCTGGTCCTTCCCGGCACCGGTCGGCGAGCGGTCCGTGCTGGAGGAGTTCACCACCGCCGACAGCGTGACCGTGCCGCGTCACCTTCACGCCCCGGAGATCCGCACGTGCATGACGGTGGAAGCCGTCAAGGACCTGCTGGCCCCGGACGCCGCGCCGCCGGTGCCGGTCGACGAACTGGGGCGCTCCGACCAGAGGTTCCTCGTCGACGTCGTCGTGCGCCGAGGCACCGATCGGCGCCGTGCCGTGGCCCGCGGCCGGGACATCTACGCGATCAGCGCGCCGCTCGCCGTGGGCGCGGTCGCTCAGGTGCTGGCGGGCCGGGTCACGCGGACGGGGGCGGCGACAGCGGGGGAACTGCTCGACGCGTCCGGCTTCCTGCGCTCGCTCTCGCCGCGCCTGTCGTTCGAGCTGGTCGAGCCGGCGTCCGGCGAGGAGCCGCCGGCAGGGGCGGCGGTGCGGCCCGCGGCCGGCTGAGGCACTACGGGGCGCTGCGCGCCCTGGCCGCGACGGCGGCGGCTCAGCTCCCGGCCTCCTGGAGGGGCGCCCGGAGCCAGGGCGCCGGGGCGGTGCCGTCCGTCCAGTCGTCGAGGTCCTGCCGGTCGACGCAGAGGATGCCGCACTGGACGGCGTACTCCGCGGCCGGCTCGGTGAACTCGCTGGTGGTCACGACGGCGGCGACGTGGGCCTCGTGCACGGCGAAGCAGGTGCCGCCGAAACGCTGGACGTCCTGGGAGCCGACCTTGTTGTCGGGTCCGTACGCCTTGCACTGGATGACGACGCGCCGCCCGTCGGGCGCGGTGGCCACCACGTCCGCGCCCAGGTCCCCCGCGCCGCCCACGACCTCGACGTCCAGGCAGCCGTCCCGTACGCACAGGTCCGCGACGGCCTGTTCGAAGGCGTCCGCGTCCAGGGCCGCGTAGTCCACCTGTACCGCCGGCCGTGCGGGCGGCGCGGCGGCGACGCGGCGCAGGCGGGCGGCGCGGACCAGGGCGGAGGCGACGACCAGGGTCCCCGCGACGGCCAGTACGGCGGCGGGCACGTCGGCGGAGTCACCGACGGCCGCCCGCGCCATCGCCCCCGCCCCGCACAGGAAGATGGCGACCAGACCGAAGCCCAGCGTGGTCTCACGCAGGCTGAAACCCGCGCGGCGGGCGGGGCGGTCGGTGCGTGGCCTGCGGACGGGTATCGCCATCAGCGGGCTCCCTTCTCGTCTCTCGTACGCGGACGATCTTGTTCTGCCCGTATGCCCCGTCCGGGCGTTCCCGCACCCCGGTCCAGGTCGGGGCGGGTGTGCGGCCGATGCGTGAGGGTTCGGATCGGGGGCAGACGACGGTCATTCCGTATGAGAGGCAGGATGATGGTGCGCAGTGTGGGTGTCGAGGAGGAGCTCCTTCTGGTGGACAGCCGGACCGGGGAGCCGAGGGCCTTGTCGACGGCCGTCCTGGCGGCCGCGGCCCGGGACCCGGAGGGCAACGACGAGGTGTTCGAGAGCGAACTGCAGCGCCAGCAGCTGGAGTTCGCGACGCGCCCGCAGACCGACATGGGTGACCTGGGAGATGAGATCCGGCGGTGGCGGGCGGAGGCCGCGCGCCATGCCGAGGGACTGAACGCGTCCGTCGCCGCTCTCGCGACCTCACCGCTCCCGGTCTCCCCCACCATCGGCACGGGCGAGCGCCACCAGTGGCTGAAGGAGCACTTCGGTCTCACCGCGCAGGAGCAGCTGACGTGCGGCTGTCACGTGCATGTGTCGGTGGAGTCGGACGAGGAAGGTGTGGCGGTCCTGGACCGTATCCGGCCGTGGTTGCCGGTGCTGCTGGCCATGAGTACGAACTCACCGTTCTGGCAGGGTGAGGAGAGCGGGTACGCCAGCTACCGCAACCGGGTGTGGGGGCGCTGGCCGTCGGCCGGCCCGGTGGAGATCTTCGGCTCCGCCGACCGCTACCACGAGCAGGTCGCCGACATGGTGGCCAGCGGGGTGCTGCGGGACGAGGGCATGATCTACTTCGACGCCCGGCTGTCCCACTCCTACCCGACCGTGGAGATCCGGGTGGCGGACGTCTGTCTCGACCCGTCGACCACGGTGCTGCTGGCGACGCTGGTGCGCGCCCTGGTGGAGACGGCCGCGCGGCAGTGGCGGGACGGTGAGCCGCCGACGCGGCACGGCGTGGCGCTGCTGCGGCTGGCCGCCTGGCGGGCGGCGCGGTCGGGGCTGGAGGACCAGCTGGTCCATCCGGTGACGATGCGGCCCGCGCCGGCCGAGGCGGTGGTGCGGGCGCTGTTCGACCACGTCCGGGACGCGCTGGAGGACAGCGGTGACGTGGTCCCCGCGCAGGAGGCGCTCGCCGGGCTGCTGAAGACCGGAAACGGCTCGCGGATCCAGCGGGAGCTGCTGCGGCGGACCGGTAGCCTGCGCGAGGTGGTCGCCGAGTGCGTGAGGCTCACCCGGGGCTGACGGGTCGGCCGGGCGAGGCGGGGCGGACTCGCTGACGACGTGGGCGGACGGACACAGCGCCGGCCGAGGGCGCGGGCGGGCGTGTGGGCGACGCGGGCGGACGCGCGCGACGCTGGCGGGCGGGGCGGCGCGGGTGGGGTGGCGACAGGGCGGGCGCCCGGGCGGGCGCGTGGGCCAAGAGGCGTCCGTCTTCGTCCCGTTGGGAGGCACGTTCCTCTTCCTCACCCGGCCCGCCTGACCCTCCTGTCCCGCCTGTCCTGCCCGTCCCGCCCGAGAAGACATCTGGTGCCGGCCGCCGTCGCGCTCGCGACCGCGGTCGGCACCGCCGCTTCCGCCCCACCGCAGACGCGCGCCCCGGTCCTTCCGGCGGCGGCCCGTCCGCCGTGATCCGGTCCACCGGGTACGGCGTCCCTCACATCGTGGCCAAGGACCACGCGGACCTCGGCTTCGGTACCGGGTCGGCGCAGGCCGCCGGCTAGGTGCGCCCGCCCGCCGA
Source organism: Streptomyces gobitricini (assembly GCF_039532985.1). Classification (NCBI taxonomy): domain Bacteria; kingdom Bacillati; phylum Actinomycetota; class Actinomycetes; order Kitasatosporales; family Streptomycetaceae; genus Streptomyces; species Streptomyces gobitricini. The sequence goes on from NZ_BAAASR010000015.1 coordinate 71,734, forward strand.
CGGCTCGTCACCGTAAGCAGGTCCGCACATGCCGGGGCCTGGCCGAGGGCGGTGACGGCACCGACGACCGCCTTGGCCCGGCCGGTGCCGTACTTCGTCGCGGGCGGCCGGTTCTTGACGTCGCCGACGGCCGGTAAGAAAGTTTCACCTGGTGTGTGTGGTGCCGAAGGATTTTTTCGGGACGGTGCAGCCGGCTTCGAAGCTTCCGGTGCGAGGAGCTTCCGATGGAGTGGTCGAGGGAGCGCTGCGGGGAGGGGAGCGTGGTGGGACTGACGGAGGGGATGAACCGTCGCCGGTTCGGCGGCGGGGTGCTGGCCCTGGGAGGTGCGCTGGTGATCGGTTCTGTGCCAGGGGCCGCGGCGGCTGCCGTCGGCACCACGGCGGGCGGGGGGCGGCCGACCCTGCGGTTGGGCTCCGCCGAGCGGGCCGGACTGCTGTCCGAGCACCTGGACCGGCTGGTGGCCGACGCCGAACGGTTCCTGGGCCCCTCCCCCGAGCACCCGTGGTACGCCGGGGCGGTACTGCTGGCGGGGCGGGGGGCGACGGTGGCGCTGCACCGGGCGATCGGCCACGCCGTGCGCTACGCGGCGTACGACGAGCGGACCGACACGGGCGTGGAGCTGCCGCCGGAGCGGCGGATCGCGATGGCCGACGACACGGTGTTCGACCTGGCGTCGGTCTCGAAGCTGTTCACCTCGATCCTGGCCGTGCAGCAGATCGAGCGTGGGGCCGTGGAACTGGAGGAGAGGGTCACGGCGTACCTGCCGGAGTTCGGCGGCGGCGGCAAGCAGGGCATCACAGTCCGCCAGTTGCTCACGCACACCTCCGGTCTGCGTGCGTGGATCCCGCTGTACGAGGAGCCGACACGGGAGGGGAAGCTGCGACTGCTGTGGCGGGAGGCACCGGCTCACCCGCCCGGCACCCGCTATCTCTACTCCGACCTCAACCTGATCACGTTGCAGTTGATCCTGGAAGAGATCACCGGTCGCTCCCTGGACGCCCTGCTCCGGAACGAGATCACCGCTCCGCTGGGGATGCACCGCACACGTTTCAACCCTCCCGCCTCCTGGAGACCGAAGATCGCCGCCACCGAGGACGCCCGGCCCCCGTGGTCGGGCCTCGACCGCGGCCTGGTGTGGGGCGAGGTCCACGACGAGAACGCGTACGCCTTCGGTGGCGTCGCCGGCCATGCCGGGGTCTTCTCCTGCGCCTGGGACCTCGCCGTCCTCGCCCGCACGCTGCTGAACGGTGGCGTCTACGGGCACGCCCGGATCCTGGAACCGAAGTCGGTGCGCCTGCTGTTCACCGACTTCAACACCGCCTTCCCCGGTGACGAGCACGGTCTGGGCTTCGAGCTGTACCAGCACTGGTACATGGGCGCCATGGCCACCCCGCACACCGCGGGGCACACCGGCTTCACCGGTACCAGCCTGGTGATCGATCCCACCACCGACTCCTTCCTGGTGGTCCTCGGCAACTCGGTCCATCCGGTCCGGAGCTGGCGCTCCGGCTCCGCACCGCGGGTGGCCGCCGCCAACAACCTGGCCCGTGCCGTTCCCGTACGCCCGGCGCGGGGCCGCACCGCCTGGTACGCGGGCATGGCGTCGAGTACGGCCGCCACGCTCACCCTGCCGGACCTGACACCCACCTCGCCGCGCCCGCGGCTGCGCTGCTCGGTGTGGTGGGACACGGAGCCGGGGTCGGACGGCCTGTTCCTGGAGGCGTCCGGTGACGCGGGCGTGACGTGGCGGCCGCTGCCGTTCGTGACCGCGCGTCACGGGGAAGCGCCCAGGCCGCACCCGGCCGGGACGGTCAGCGGGTGGTCGGGCCGGTCGTGGCACCGGCTGGAGGCCGACCTGTCCGCGTGGCGGCACACCCCTGTCCGGCTGCGCTGGCGGTATGTGACGGACCGGCTGTACGTCGGCCGTGGCGTGTACGTGGACGACATCCGGGTGCAGGACGGCGCCAGGACCCTGTTCGACGAGGCCCGGCCGGCGGACGGGTCACTCGTCGAGGCGCGCGGGTGGGCCGCCTCGGCGGACTGACGGGCCGGCCTGCCCGAGGATGCGGGTGTCACACGGGCGGGCGAAACCGACTCGGCGAGAGGACGACCCTATGTCCGTGATGGACAAGCTCAAGCAGATGCTCAAGGGCCACGAGGACAAGGCCGGCGAAGGGATCGACAGGGGCGGTGACCTCGTCGACAGGAAGACCCGGGGCAAGTACAGCGGTCAGGTCGAACCGCGCAGGACAAGCTGAGGGACCGTTTCGGCAGCGACCCCGACCAGGATCCGCCGACCCGGACCTGAGCCGCGCCCGCATCCCGTCCGTCCCCGGTGGTCGTGTCCCCACGACCACCGGGGACGCGCCGTGTCCGGGCGCGGGGCGGCGGCATGGCCGTGCGGAGCGGGCCGGGGACGAGGCCGCCGCGCCACCTCGGGCGGTCGCGCCACCACGGTTCCGCCACCTCGGGCGCTCGCACCTCCACGGTTCCGCCACCTCGCACAGCCGCGCCGTCTCGGGCGGCGGTCCCGCCACCTCGATGTCCGCGACGCGCCGTGGGGAAGGCTCGCCACCACCCGCCCGCGCGCCTCGACGTGCGGTGGAGCGGCAGCTGATGAACAGTCGTGTCGAGTCCCCAACTCGAAGGAGAAACTCATGCTTCGGCGCATCTCGCTCGTTCTGGCCGGTCTGCTCGCGGTCGGCTTCATGGCCGCGGCCCCCGCCGCCGCCCACGGCTCGGACGTTGAAGGCTGCTGGGGGTCCGGCGGTCACGTCAAGGCCGGCGACGTCAAGGTCAAGCACTTCGACGCCACCTGCTGGGACGTCGGCTGATCACGAACGACACACGGATGGGCGCCCTTGTGGCGCCCATCCGTGTGTCCGGGCCCGGGCCCGGGTCCGGGCCCGGCTCCGCGTCCGCGTCCGGGCTTCAGCGGCCCAGCACCGCCATGGCCGCGTTGTGGCCGGGGATGCCGCTGACGCCGCCGCCCCGCACCGCGCCCGCCCCGCAGAGCAGCACGTTGGCGTGGGCCGTCTCCACGCCCCACCGGCCGGTGTCGTCGGTGGCGTACGGCCAGGCGAGGTCGCCGTGGAAGATGTGACCGCCCGGCAGCCGGAGGTCCCGCTCCAGGTCGAGCGGGGTCCTGGCCTCGATGCAGGGCCGGCCGTCCGCGTCGGTGGCGAGGCAGTCGGCGAGCGGTTCCTCCAGGTGGGCGTCGAGTTCGGCGACGGTGGCCTCCAGGAGCGCGGCGCGGGCGGCTTCGTTGTCGGCGGCGAAGAGCCGGGCCGGGGCGTGCAGACCGAAGAGCGTCAGCGTCTGGTGACCACGGGCCACCAGGTCGGGGCCGAGGATCGACGGATCGCTCAGCGAGTGGCAGTAGATCTCGGAGGGCGGCGCGCTCGGTGGCCGGCCCGCCGCCGCCTCGCGGTAGGCGTGCGCCAACTGCGCGTACCCCTCGGCGACGTGGAACGTTCCGGCGAACGCGTCGCGCGGGTCGACGGAGCGGTCCCGCAGCCGGGGCAGCCGCTTCAGCAGCATGTTGACCTTCAGCTGGGAACCCTCGGCGGCCGGTGGGGCCGGTTCCCCCAGAAGGGCGGCCAGGACGTGCGGCGAGGCGCCGACGAGGACGTGCCGGGCCGCGACCGCGCCCTCCCCGTCCTCGGTGCGGAAGGCGACCTCGGCGTCCCGGCCGTCCGTCCGGATCCGTACCGCTTCATGGCCGGTGCGCAGGTCGGCGCCGGCTGAGCGCGCCGCGTGCGCCAGGGCGCCGGTGAGGGCGCCCATGCCGCCGACCGGCACGTTCCACTCCCCCGTCCCGCCACCGATCACGTGGTACAGGAAACAGCGGTTCTGTACCAGGGAAGGATCATGGGCGTCGGCGAACGTACCGATCAGCGCGTCGGTGAGCACCACGCCGCGGAGCAGGTCGTCGTCGAAGTGCTCCTCGATCGCGACGCCGACGGGTTCCTCGAAGAGCATCCGCCAGGCGTCGTCGTCCGCGACGCGGGCCCGCAGGTCCTCACGGGTGGGCAGCGGTGCGGTGAGGGTGGGGAACACGCGCTCGGCGACGCGCCCGGTCATGGCGTAGAACCGCTGCCAGGCCGTGTACTCGGCGTCCGAGCCCGTGAGCGCGGCGAACGACTCCCGGGTGCCCTCACCGCCCACCAGCAGGCCGGCGGCCCGGCCCCGGCGCTCGGCCGGGGTGTACGAGGAGACGGTGCGCCGGGCGACGGCGAACCGCAGGCCCAGGTCGCGCACGATCGTGGGCGGCAGCAGGGACACCAGGTAGGAGTAACGGGACAGCCGGGCGTCCACCCCGGGGAAGGGCCGGGTCGAGACGGCGGCCCCACCGGTGCCGGGCAGGCGTTCGAGCACGAGGACGGAGCGCCCGGCCCGGGCGAGGTAGGCGGCGGCCACCAGTCCGTTGTGGCCGCCGCCGACGATGACGGCGTCGTACGAGCGCTGTACGGTCATGGCCCTTCGTAACACGCGTCCGCGCCGGTCCTCCAGTGCCCGCCGCCCCGGCCGCGCAGTTCGGCCACCCTCCGGTACAGCTCGACGGCCTCGGTGCGCCGTCCCAGCCGCCGCAGGCAGTGCGCCTCTTCGTCGCGGCTGGCCAGGGCGTCCGGGTGGGCGGCGCCGAGCACCCGGTCCCGGGCCTCGGCGACCCGCTGGTGGGTGAGGAGCGCCTCCGCCCAGAGCCCGAGCCGGCCGAGGCTGGTCCCCACCCCGTGGCGGGCGGCGAGGGTGTCGGGGTGGTCCGGGCCCAGGGCGCGGGCGCGGACCGAGGCGACCTCCCGGTAGGTGCGCAGCGCCTCGGTCCAGCGCCCCAGCCGCCCGAGCGTGTACGCCACCTCGTACCGCGTGAGCAGGGTGTCGGGATGCTCGGGCCCCAGCAGGCGGGCGCGGGCGGCGGCCACCTCGTACGCCGTCCGGTACGCCTCCTCCGGGCGCCCGAGCCTGCCGAGGTTGAACGCCAGGTGGTGACGGCAGCGCAGCGTGTCGGGGTGGTCGGCGCCCATGGTGCGGGTGCGGGCGTCGAGGACCGAGGTGTACACCTGGTGCGCCTCGGCATGGCGCCCGAGCCGGCCCAGGGCGTACGCCATCTCCTGACGGGCCGTGAGGGTGTCGGGGTGGTCGGGTCCGAGCACCCGGTCCCGGCCCTCGGCGACGCGGCCGAACTCGCGCAGCGCGTCGGCGTCCCGGCCGGTCCTGCTGAGCGCGAACCCGGCCTCGTACCGGCTGGTGAGGGTGTCGGGGTGGTCGGGGCCCAGGGCGTGCTCCCGCTCGGCGGCGACCGCTCGGTGCACCTCCCCCGCCTTCTCCCAGCGGCCGAGGCGGCCGAGGCTGAGCCCCGCGCTGTGCCGGCCCGCCAGGTGGTCGAGCGTCCGGGGCGGCACGCGGTCCCCGACGCGCCCGGGAGCCGGGCGGACGGTGCCGCGCGGGTCGGTGGAGGTGGTCCACCTCCCGGTGAGGCCGGCCGACGGGTCGGGCGGCGGGGCGGCGTGGAGCAGGGTGGTGCCGACCGCCTTGTGCCCGGTGCTCATGCCCCGGGTCCAGGACGGCAGGTGGGGGGCGCGCGGGTGGGTGGGGGCGGGCGGGAAGGGGGCGTGGAGCACCGCGGTCCGGGCCGGGTGGGCGGCGGTGATGCGGCGGCGGAGGTCGGCGGCGTCGGTGGGGCGGCCGTCGGGTGTCTTGGCGAGCAGGTCGAGGACGGCCCGCTCGAAGAACTCGGGGAGTTCCGCCCGGTGGTTGCGCAGGGGTTCGGGCGGGGTGTCGCGGTGGCCCACGAGTACCGCCCAGGCGTCGTCCAGGTCGAAGGGCGGGACGCCGGTGGCGATCTCATACAGGACGCAGCCCAGGGAGTACAGGTCGCTGCGGTGGTCGACGTGGTCGCCGCTGATCTGCTCGGGCGACATGTAGTGCGGGGTGCCCATGGCGATGCCGGTGCCGGTGAGACGGGCGGTGAAGCCGACGTCCGCGCCGATCCGGGCGATCCCGAAGTCGCAGATCTTCACCGTGCCGTCGTCCAGCCGCATGATGTTGGCGGGCTTGAGGTCCCGGTGGACGATGCCCTGGCGGTGGGTGTGGGCGAGCGCGTCGGCCACCTGTTCGGCGATGTCGACGACGACGTGGACGGGCAGCGGATGCTGCTCGTTGTCCTCCAGGAGCTGGCTGAGGTTGCGGCCCTCGAGGAGTTCCATGACCAGGTAGAGCAGGCCGTCGGACTCCCCGAAGTCATGGACGACGGTGACGCCGCGGTGCTGGAGCGCGGCCGCGACGCGCGCCTCGCGGCGGAACCGCTCGCGCAGCGCGGTGACCAGGTCCCGGTCCTGCTGCGGTCCCAGCGGCTTGAGGCACTTGACCGCCACCCGGCGGCCGAGTGCCTCGTCGGTGGCGCGCCACACTTCGCCCATTCCGCCGCGTCCGATCACCTTCTCCAGCCGGTACCGCCCCTGGAGCAGCCTGGTCTCCCCCATCGCGTGCCATCGCCCCCGTCGAGTCCCCGTCGATCCGCCCGTCGCCCCCTGTTACGCCCTCCCCGGCCCGTCCAGTATGGCGGCCCGCTCGCGGAGTCCGCACGGGGCCGGACGGGTGTCGGGCCCACTCCGGCCACGACCTGGAGGAGGTGCTGCGACGTGAGTTGCCGGGAGATGCGGGAGGGGAAACAGCGCAGCGGGTGCGTGAACGTGCGGCGGCTCGGCGCGGCCGGCACGGCGGGGACCGGTGGCCGGCGTGGGAAGGCGTCCACGGTGCGGGCGGCGGCGGTGGCGGCGAGGTCGGTGCGTACGCCCTCGCCGTACGCCTCCGGTCCAGTGACCGGGGCCGGCCCGCGGGCCGGGTCCAGGCCGACGGGCCGGGCGGCGCTGACGGGGTGTTCCTCGACGGAGCGGTCGGCCTGGGCGTCGCCGAGGGGTGTTCCGGGGCGGCGCACCGGGGATTGGCGGCCACGCACCGCATGTCGTGCCGGGCGCGGCGAGGGTGACACGGCGCTGTGCGGAACGGGCACAAAAAGGTGGGGCGGTCCGCCGCGTGCCGTCCGTGTCCGCCGGGACGTGGCTCGCCACCGCACCGTGCGACGCGTGCGCGGTGCGGTGGCGGGCCGGATGGAAGGGGGGTCAGTCGGTGGAGAGGGCTTCCAGAAGGTCACCGACCTGGGGGTCGGGCAGCGCGCGGGCGACGTCGGCCTGGGCGACCATGCCGACCAGGCGGTGGTCGTCGATCACCGGCAGTCTGCGCACCTTGTGCTCGGACATCTTGCGGAGCACCATCTGCGCGTCGTCGTCGGCGTCCACGTACACGACTGTGCCCTGGGCGAGTTCGCCGGCCGTCGTTCTCGCCGGGTCCTTCCCGGCGCCGAGCGCCTTCACCACGATGTCGCGGTCGGTCAGCATGCCCTTGAGCTTGTCGTCGGAGCCGCAGATCGGCATCGCGCCGACCCCGAGCTGCTTCATCATCTCGGCCGCCTGAAGGACGGTGTCACCCTCACCGACGCAGTCGACGCCCTTGGTCATCAGCTGACGTACGGTTGTCATGCCTCACGCTCCCTTCAGAGTGCGATCACCAGTGCCATCGCGGCGAACAGCGCCGCCACGAGCACCACGACCAGCAGGATCAGCGCCAGCGGTGCCTTCGCCCAGCCGGTCGTCGGGTTGTGCGTCTCCTGCGGCCCCGCCCCCGGCATGCTCGACTCCGCGGGCGGCGTCTCACCCGGCGGGACGCCGCCACCGGCGTCGAGGCCCGGGGTGCGGTCCGGATCGGGGTCCGGATTCGGGGTGGGGTTCGGGTGGGTCATGCCGTACGAGTGCGCAGGCCGGGGGCTTTCAATCCTCCTCCCGGGTCCGGCGGCGGTGGCTGGTGTCGCACCACGGGTAGCGGCGGCTGCGGCGGCAGGTGCACACCGCGACCATGAAGCGGTCGGAGTGCGCCGTCGTACCGTCCGGCAGCCGTATCTCGACGGGCCCCTCCATCAGGAGGGGCCCCTCCGGGTCGATCACCACCCGTTCGGCGGTGCGCTCGGTGGTGGATTCAGTCTCGTCGCGCACGGATCACCACCAGGTCTTCCTTCCGCTCCTCCGGGTCGATGAGCCCGCGCTGCTCCAGCCACTCGGCGTGCTGGGCCATCACCGGCCCGAAGGGGATGGTGGTGCGCAGTTCGACGCGCGCCGTGAGGCCCCCGTCGCGCAGCCTGTCGAGTGTCTCGTCCACGCCGGCCAGCGCGGACTGCACCAGCAGCAGGACCCCGGACTCCCGCAGCAGGTCGGGTGCCCGCGCACAGAGCCGGTCGATGACCTGGCGGCCGTCCGTCCCCGCGTTCCAGGTGCGGTCCGCCCCGCGCGCCGGGCGCGGGGACAGTACGTACGGCGGGTTCGACAGGATCAGGTCGAAGCGGCGGCCGGTGACGGGGCCGGTCAGGTCGCCGTGCCGGACGACGACCGGCAGCCCGTGCCGCCAGGCGTTGTAACGCGCGGCGAGTACGGCCCGCCAGGAGATGTCGACGGCGGTCACCCGTGCCGCTCCGCACTCGGCGGCGAGCAGCGCCAGGGCGCCGGTGCCGGTTCCGACGTCGAGCACCTCGACACGGGGCTGTGCCCGCAGGGTCCGCAGCTCACTGCGGGCGGCCTGGGCGAGCAATTCCGTGTCCTCCTGGGGCGCGTACACACCGCGCGGTCTGAGTAGACGCATGCACAGCGGGTACCTCGATCTTCCCCGGGGAAACGCTGGTGACCAGTGTGTAAGGAGTGCGTGATGAGTTTTGAGTCCGGTTCCGGTTCGCTGTGGATGGAGTACGCGCCCGGGCCAGTCCGTCCGGCCCTGGACGGCCCCGTCGAGACGGAGGTGGCCGTGGTGGGCGGCGGGATCGCCGGGCTCTGTACGGCGTGGGAGCTGGCCCGTGCCGGGCACCAGGTGGTGCTGCTCGAGGCGGACCGCGTCGCGTCGGGCGTGACCGGCCACACCACGGCGAAGCTGTCGGCCCTGCACGGCATGGTGTACGCGGACATCGCCAAGATCCACGGTCGGCGGGCCGCCCGGCTGTACGCCCATTCGCAGCAGATCGCCATCGACCGGGTGGCGGAGGTGAGCGAGGAGCTGGGCATCGACTGCGACCTGGAACGGCTCCCCGCGTACACGTACACCATCGATCCGGCCAAGGCCGACCAGCTGCGCGCGGAGGCGGAAGCGGCACGGGAGGCGGGTTTGGACGCCTCCTACGAGACCGACGCGCCCCTGCCGTTCCCGGTGGTCGGCGCCGTCAGGGTGGAGGACCAGGCGCAGTTCCACCCGCGCAAGTACCTGCTGGGCCTCGCGGCCGACCTGGAGGTGCTGGGTGGGCGGATCTTCGAGCGGACGCGGGTGACGCGGCTGCACGAGGGTTCGCCGTGCGAGCTGACCACGAGTGCCGGGCACACGGTCAAGGCGCGCGAGGTCGTCGTCGCCACCCACTACCCGGTCTTCGACCGCGCGCTGCTGTTCTCCCGGCTGGAGCCCAAGCGCGAACTGGTGGTGGCCGGACCGCTCCTGGACGGGCAGGACCCGGGCGGGATGTTCCTGACCTGGGACGAGAACACGCGCTCGGTGCGGACGGCACCGCTGGGCCAGGACGGGCGGCGGATGCTGATCGTCACGGGCGAGAAGTTCACTCCCGGCACCGCCGACGAGGGCGAGGTCGCCGAGCGCTACGAGAAGCTCTCCTCCTGGGCGCGCGCACACTTCGACGGCGTGGAGCTGACGCACCGCTGGGCGACGCAGGACAACGTGACGACGGACCACGTGCCGTACGTGGGGCGGCTCCACGCCGGGTCCCGGCACGTGTACGTGGCCACCGGTTTCGCCGGGTGGGGCATGAGCAACGGCGTGATGGCCGGCGACCTGATCGCGTCCCGCATCCGCGGCCGCGAGCCCGCCTGGACCAGCCTGTACGACCCGGTGCGGCTCCACCCGGTGCGCGAGGCGCCCGCCATGCTGCGGCTCCAGGCGCAGGTGGCCAAGCACTTCATCGGCGACCGGGTGCCGGGCGCGCACGCCGACTCGACGGACGAGATCCCGCCCGGCGGCGGCGCTGTCGTACGGGTCGGGGGGCGGCGGCTGGCGGTGCACCGGGACGAGACCGGCGGGCTGCACGCGGTGTCGGCGCGCTGCACCCACCTGGGGTGCATCGTCCACTTCAACGACGGGGAGCGCTCGTGGGAGTGCCCGTGCCACGGTTCGCGGTTCGACGTGGACGGCAAGGTGGTGCAGGGCCCGGCGGTGCGGCCGCTGGAGCAGATGGACATCGAGGAGGACGAGTGACGGCGACGGCTCCCCCGACCAGGGCTCCCCGGCAGGGCGCCCCCCTGCCGGAGGAGCGGGGCCCCCTGTCTGCCGCTGTCCGGCGGGTGCTGCTGGGTGGCGCGGCGCCCGAGGTGACCGTGGCCGGCGCCGACCCGCTGGGCGAGGACCTCCAGCTGGCGCTGTACCTGTCCTACGAGCCCCATTACCGCGCCCTGGAAGGGGTCGCCGACGAGCGGGAGTGGGACCCGGCGCTGCTCGCGCTGCGCCGCCCCATGGAGGAGGCGTTCCTCGGGGCCCTGCGCGAGGCGGTGCCGGGCGACGACGACGTCACGGCGGCGCTGGAGCCGCTGCTGGTCGAGCCGGTGGACGGGCACGGGGTGTCGCACCGGCTGGTGGAGGACGGCACCTGGGAGCTGATGCGGGAGTACCTGGCGCACCGCTCGCTGTACCAGCTCAAGGAGTCCGACCCGCAGGCCTGGCTGATCCCCCGGCTGGAGGGGCAGGCGAAGGCCTCACTGGTGGCGGTGGCGTACGACGAGTTCGGCGCGGGACGCGGGGAACGGGTGCACGCCCGGCTGTTCGCGGACCTCATGGAGGGGGCCGGGCTGGACGCCTCGTACGGCCGTTACCTGGACCTGGCCCCGGCGACCACGCTCGCGACGGTGAACGTGATGTCGCTGTTCGGGCTCCACCGGTCGCTGCGGGGCGCGGGGGCGGGGAACTTCGCGGTCATCGAGATCACGTCGCCGCCGGGTGCGAGGCGGATGGCCAAGGCGCTGGAGCGGCTGGGCGCCGAGGAGCGGTGCGTCCGGTTCTTCACGGAGCACATCGAGGCGGACGCCGTCCACGAACAGGTGATGCGGCGCGACGTCCTGGGCGACCTGCTGGACCGCGAGCCGGAGCTGGCGGCGGACGTGGCGTTCGGCATCCGCGCGACGGTGTGGCTGGACGAGCGCTGGGAGGGCCGGGTGCTCTCGGCCTGGGACCACGGCCGGTCCTCCCTGCGGCGCCCGCTGGCGGCGGCCGGGTCGCCCCCGTCGCCGAAGCCCTCACCGGCCACGTAGCGGCGCCGGCCGGTGTCGCGGCCCGGGCTCCCGGCACGGCGGTCCGCGCCGCGGGCTCGGTCGCGGCGCGTCCGCCGCCGGGGCCGTGTGGCTCCGGCGGCGCCCGGTGGCCGGCGTCCGCCCACGGTCGCGGCGGGGAGCCCCGGCGCGCCCGGCGCCCCCGGGGCCGCCGGCGGGACGCCGAGGAGGCGCGGCTCGCCGCGCAGGCCGCCGGGGCGGCTTCATGACCCGGGGGCAGGTCCCCCGGACCCGTCGGCACGACCGGGCGGGGCCGGGGAGACGACCGGCGCGGCTCAAGGGGGCGCGCGGCTCAGGGGACCGCGCTCTCGGGCGCGGGTCGGCGGGTCCGGCGGGTCCGGACACGGCACTGCCGGGCCCCGTGCGGCGTCGGCGAGCAGCGGCGCGGGCGTGTGCATACGGACCGAGCGGTTCCACCCCGAGGGGCGAGCCCGGCCGAGCGCGGGGACGACGGGACGCGGCGGCTTCGGCGGCCCGGCCGTCGCGCACCGGGCCGGGGCGGACGCCGGGCGCGGGCACCGGCCGGGCGACCCGGACCGCTCGCCTGCTGGGCCGGCCGTCGGCTGCTGGGCGCCGGCACGTCGGCCGGGCGTGCGTCGGCCGGTGCGGGGCGCACCGGCCGGGGCGCAGGGCGGTGGGCCGCCCGCGCGGGTTTCCGGGCCACGCGGCGCCGGAGGGGCGGTCGCGTGGCCCGTGGGGTCGCCGGGTCAGGGAAGGAGTTCGTCGAGGGCGGCCTTGCCCTTCTCGGCCAGCCTGCGCTCGGCCCAGGCCAGGTTCTTCGGGTTGACGTCACGTCCTGAAGCGAGCACCAGGTCTTCCGCGTTGAATTCGCCTTCGGCGCCGCTGTGCAGAAGCCTGTCGGGCGTGACGCCCTCTCGCTTGGAGGTCGAATCGGGCTCAGCGTTCATGCCGCCTCCTTGCTCGTCCTGCAGACATTGTCGTCGCCGGGTACCCGGATCGCATCCTCTACACCGATCGGGTGGCGGCCGGATCGGCGCGGGGTCGTACCGGTGCCCCCGTCCGACCCGCGAGGACGCCCCGGCGGAGGCCCGTCCCGCCGGGGCGCGGGGGCGCTCGGCGGAGCCGTGACGGCCGTCAGCGTACGAGGGCGGCGGCCTCACGCACGGTCAGGTCACGGCCCTCGGCGTGGGCGCGGGCGTACGTGTCGTGGTCGAGGACGGCGCGCAGCTCCGGCGCGGTCAGGAGGTGAAGCCGCCGCGTACCGTGGTCCGGTCGCCCTCGTCGTCGGTGGCGGTGACGGTGTAGTGGTCACCTTGGGCGGTGCGGGCGCCTTCGGCGTGGTTGTACTGCCCCGCGAAGACGTGTTGGCCCGCCGGGACGCTGCGGCCGGGCTTGAGCCTCCAGGTGTAGTGGAGGGCGCCGTCCTCGTCCTCACGTACGGAGACGGCGAAGTCCTCGGCCGGCGGAGTGCGCCAGTGACCGGTGCTCGCGACACCGCCGGTCTGGGCGACCCGCAGGTCGACGGTGAGGGCGGTGAGCGGCCGGGGGGCCGTCAGCGTGATGTTGCTCTGGGCCCAGAAGCGGTTGCTGTGCGGGTCGACGGCCCCGCCGGCGCGGAGGGGGGCGGCGGTCGGTGCTGCGACGCCATGGTCCGGCCGGTCGGTTCCCAGCACGGCGGTGGCGGTGTAGCCCCCGGCGGCCAGCACCGCGGCCACGGCGGCGGTGGCGCCCGCGACCCGGATCCAGGACGTGCGCTGTGCCGGAGTGTGCGGGCGTCCGCCCGCGGCCGGCGCGGCCATACCGCGCTCGACGCGCGCGAGGATACGGGCGCGGTCGGGCTGGTGCGTGTGCGCCGCTTCCCGCAGCCGCTGCTTCAGCTGGTCCATGTCTTCCCCACGAGGTGCGTCGCCGCCCGGTTGCCGAGCAGCCGCTCGAGCTGGGCCATGGCCTTGGACGTCTGGCTCTTCACCGTACCGACCGAGATGCCCAGTGCGAGGGCCGTGTCCCGCTCGGAGAGGTCGAAGGCGTGACGCAGCACGACGCAGGCGCGCTTGCGGAACGGCAGGGTGCGCAGGGCGCCTTGGACGTCGACGACGGACGGTACGTCGGGGCCGTCGGTGTACGGGGAGTGCTGGGACCAGAAGAGGGCGATGCGGCGGCGTTCGCGTACGGCGCCGCGGATACGGCTGCGGGCGAGGTTGGCGACCACGCCGCGGGCGTAGGCGGCGGGGTGTTCGGCGGCGCGGACGCGGTCCCAGCGGTGCCAGAGGGCCAGCAGGGCGTCGGCGGCGATGTCGTCGGCCGCGTCCGCCTCACCGGTCAGCAGGTGGGCCAGGCGGGCCAGTTCGGCGTAGTGACGCTCGAAGAAGTCGTGGAACTCCGTGGCGGCGTCATCGGCGGATGTCCCCACGGCGTCCCCTCCCCGCGCGTCGTCGCGCACCGCGTAGCTGATGGTCATGTGCCCGTACGGGCCCCATCGCCGTGCGAGGGCGCGATCGTAGCAAGCGTTCGCCCGGGCATGTCAGCCCCGGAAGGGGACGCCCGGCATGCCCTGTCCGGCGCCGGGGAGCACCAGGAGCGAGCCGGACAGCGGATGGGGGCGGGTGAGACCCGTGCGGGCGGTGGTGATGTAGAGGTCCCGCAGTCCCGGGCCGCCGAAGGCGCAGGCGGTGGGGCGGCGTACGGGCAGCTCGACGGTCCTGTCCAGGGTGCCGTCGGGGGTGTAGCGGCGGATGGCGGCGCCGTCCCAGAGGGCCACCCACACGCAGCCGTCCGCGTCCACGGTGAGGCCGTCGGGGAAGCCCGCGCCGGGTTCGACGGTGGCCAGTGGGCGCCGGTCGACGACCCGTTGGCCGTCCTCGGAGACGCGGCAGACGTCGACGCGCCGGGTGGGGCTGTCGACGTAGTACATCAGGGCGCCGTCCGGGCTCCAGCCGGTGCCGTTGCTGACCGAGACACGGGGGATGACGAGCGTGGTGTCGCCGTCGCGCCCGATCCGGGTGAGGGCGCCGCCGCCGGGTGCCTCGTCGTAGCGCATCGTGCCCGCCCACAGGGACCCGTCGGGGGCGACCGCCGCGTCGTTGCCGCGCCGCCCGGGGGTTGGGTCGTGGACCAGCCAGCGGAAGGCGGCGCCGCCCTCGTCGTACAGCCCCACACCGTCCCGCAGGTTGACCACCAGTCCGCCGCCGGCCCGGGGCTTGGCCGCGCCGACGTGCTGCCCGGTGGCCATGACGGTACGGCGGCCGCCGGCCGGGTCGTAGGTGTGCACGCGGGAGCCGAGGATGTCGACCCAGACCAGCCGCCGGGCAGCCGGGTCCCAGGTCGGGCCCTCGCCCAGCTCGGCGTGCTCCCGTGCGGCGAGTTCGACGCGCCGGGGTGCCGTCACCGCGCGCCCGCCCGGTGACCGAGGCTCACGGAGAGGTCGTCGGCGCCCTTGGCGGCGAGCTCGGCGAGTTCGGCCTCGCGCTCCTCGGTCCACCGGATCATCGGGACGGAGATGGACAGGGCGGCGACGACCCGGCCGGCGCCGTCGCGCACGGGGGCGGCGACACAGCTGACGTCCGGGTTGGACTCGCGGTGCTCGGTGGCGATGCCCCGTTCGCGGATCGCGGTGAGTTCGGCCCGCAGCGCGTCGGGGTCGGTCAGGCTGTTGGCCGTCATCGCGAGCAGGTCGCGTCCCTCGATCCGGGCGTCCAGCTCGTGCTGCGGCAGTGAGGCCAGGAGCATCTTGCCGACGGACGTGCAGTGCGCGGGGAGCCGGCGTCCGGCCGCGGACACCATACGGACCGCGTGGGTGGAGTCGACCTTGGCGATGTAGATGACGTCGGTGTCCTCCAGGATGGCCACGTGGACGGTCTCGTCGCAGGTCTCCGCGACCTCACGGGCCACCCGCTGTCCCTCGGCGGCCAGGTCGAGCTGCTCGGCGTACCGGCTGCCGAGCTGGTAGGCGCGTACGCCCAGGCGGTAGCGTCCGGGCTGCCCGGGCAGCGGCGCCAGGTAGGAGCGGGCGGCGAGGGTGGTGAGCAGCTCGTGCACGGTGGTGCGTGGCAGCCGGAGCTTGCGGGTGACCTCCGGCGCCGAGAGGGTTCCGTCCCCCTCCAGAAACAGTTCCAGGATGTCGAGCGCCCTGGTCAAAGCCGGGACAAGACGTCCCATACCGCCACCCACCCCTTCGTTCGAAACTTCGGCCTTTGATCGGTATGACGAACGTAGGCTAACCGCAGGCGACTTCGCCGGGCAATGGCCGGGTCGCGAAACCCGTTCCGGACGAACGCGCGCGAACCATTGACACGCCCCGGGCGGCTGATTACGGTCACGCCAAGATTTCGAACGTGTGACGAAATATCGAACGAGCTCGAGAGGGCAACTGCCGTGCGCATCACGGGAATCAGCACTCATGTCGTCGGGACCCCCTGGCGCAATCTGACCTACGTACTCGTCCACACCGACGAGGGGCTCACCGGTGTCGGCGAGACGCGCATGCTGGGACATACCGACGCGCTGGTCGGCTACCTCAAGGAGGCCGAGGCCAATCACATCGCGGGTTCCGACCCGTTCGCGGTGGAGGACCTGGTGCGCCGGATGAAGTACGGCGACTACGGCCGGGCCGGCGAGATCGTCATGTCGGGCATCGCGGTCGTCGAGATGGCGTGCTGGGACATCAAGGGCAAGGCGCTGGGCGTGCCGGTCTGGCAGCTGCTCGGCGGCAAGGTGACCGACAAGGTCAAGGCGTACGCCAACGGCTGGTACACGACCGAGAGGACCCCCGAGGCCTACCACCAGGCGGCCAAGGGAGTCATGGCGCGCGGCTACCGGGCGCTGAAGATCGACCCGTTCGGGACCGGTCATCTCGAGCTGGACGCGGAGCAGACCAGGTACGCGGTGTCGCTGATCGAGGCGGTGCGGGACGCGATCGGGCCGGACGCGGAGCTGATGCTGGAGATGCACGGGCGGTTCAGCCCGGCGACGGCGGTACGGCTGGCCAAGGAGCTGGCGCCGTTCGCGCCGGCGTGGCTGGAGGAGCCGGTGCCGCCGGAGAACCTGAAGGCACTGGCGAAGGTCGCCGAGAAGGTGGACCTCCCGGTGGCCACCGGTGAGCGCATCCACGACCGGATCGAGTTCCGGGAGCTGTTCGAGTCCCAGGCGGTCGACATCATCCAGCCGGACCTGGGGCACATCGGCGGCATCCTGGAGACCCGCAAGCTGGCGGCCACCGCCGAGACGCACTACATGCTGGTCGCCCCGCACAACGTGGGCGGCTCGGTGCTCACCGCGGCGTCCCTCCAACTGGCCGCCTGCACACCCAACTTCAAGATCCTGGAGCACTTCAACGACTTCGCGGACGCGGAGATCAAGAAGGTGGTCAAGGGGGCTCCTCAGGTGGACCCGGACACCGGCTGCTTCGAGGTGTCGCACGCCCCGGGCCTCGGAGTCGAACTGGACGTGGACGCGGCGGCCGAGTTCCCGCAGCAGAGGGCCCGGTTCGACCTGTGGGCAGAGGGCTGGGAGAAGAGGGCGCCGAAGTGAGCCGTCCACCGAGCGGCGCCCCGGCCCGGGCGGCCGGCGGGTCGCCCGGCTCCGCCGCGGCCGGTCCCGAGCCGGGCCGTGGGCCGGGTGGCCACCGGTCGGCCGGCGGCACACCGGGCGCCGGGCCCGGGCACACCGGGCCGGGGCGCACCGGCCCGGAGGACGGCACGCCCGGCCGGAACACCGGCGGCACGCCCGGCCCGGCTGCCGAGGACGGGCCCGCCCGGGAGGCCGGCGGGCGGACCGGCCGCGCCGTCGTCGTGGAGCGCCCGGGCGTGCACCGGCTCGTCGAGCGGGACGTACCCGTGGCGGGGCCCGGCGAGGTGCTGGTGCGGGTCGCGGCGGCCGGGATCTGCATGAGCGACCGTGAGGTGTACGACGGCCACCGGGACGCGGCGTACGTCCGGCACCCGGTGGTCCCGGGCCACGAGTGGTCCGGGACGGTCGAGGCGGTGGGCGAGGGCGTCGATCCGGCGCTGGTCGGCCGCAAGACGGTGGCGGAGGGGTTCCGGTCGTGCGGGGCGTGCGAGCGCTGCCGGTGCGGCGAGACGAGCCTGTGCGCGGGCGGGTACGCGGAGACGGGGTTCACCGAGCCGGGTGCCTTCGCCGACCACATCACCGTCCCGGCGCGCCTGTTGCACCTCCTGCGCGACGACGCCGACCTGAGGGCCGCGGCCCTGCTGGAGCCCGCCGCCGTGGTCGCCGCGGCGGTACGGGCGGGGCGGCCGCGCCCCGGCGAGCGGGTCGCCGTGGTGGGCGCGGGGACGCTGGGGCTGCTCGCCGTGCAGCTGCTGGCCGCCTCGTCCCCGGCCGGGCTGACGGTGATCGACCCGAGGGCGGCGCGGGGTGACCAGGCGCTGGGGTTCGGTGCGAGCGAGTCACTGGACCCGGCCGAGGCGGCGGCGCTGGAGGGCCGGTTCGACCTGGTGGTCGAGACGGCGGGGGCGCCGACCACGGCAGCCTCGTCGTGCCGGCTGGCGCGCCGGGGCGGCCGGGTGGTGCTGACCGGGATGTTCACGCCCGGCGCGGTCGGCATCGACCCGGTCCACCTGTCGCTGAGCCAGCTGGAGGTCCGCAGCGTCTTCGGTGCCCCCTCGTCGGCCTGGTCGGACGCGGTGCGGGCCTTCGGGCTCGGGCTGCTCGCCCCCGCGCCGCTGATCACCCACGAGTTCCCGCTGGAGCGGTTCGCGGACGCGGTCGCCCTGGTGGGCGGCGGCGACCCGAGGACCGGCAAGGTGCTGCTGCGCCCCTGAGGCGCGCCTTCCGAGAACCGTACGGCGGTACGGGGCGCTCCACTCGCCCCCGTACCGCCGTACACCCAACTTCACGGACGACGTCCGAAATACCGAACACCAAGGAGCCCTGTGACCGCCCCGTCCGCAGCAGCACCAGCACCTCGCCGCCCCGGCGCCGAGGCCCTGGCCGCCATCGGCCATCCGGCGCCCGCCGCCGACCCGGCCGACACCTCGCCGCACGCCTTTCCCGACGGCGGGACCTGGCGTACCGAGATCCCGTCCGTGGAGGGCCCGGAGGCGCTGGCCGTCGTCCTGAAGGAGACCTCCCGCCTCGACGTACCGGTCCACCGGATCAGTCAGGGCAGCGGCGTGTGGATGCTCACCGACGCCGAGATCACCGAGATGGTGGAGTCCTGCGCCGAACGCGACATCGAACTGTGCCTGTTCACCGGCCCGCGCGGCACCTGGGACATCGGTGCGGGCACCCGCACCGACTCGGGCGGCGCCGGCCTGCGCGCCCGTGGCCACGACGCGCTCGCCGGCTGCGTGGAGGACGCCTGCCGTGCCGTGTCGCTCGGTGTGCGCTGCCTGCTCGTCGCCGACGAGGGCGTGCTGTGGACGCTGCACCGGCTTCGCGCGGCCGGACACCTGCCGGCCGACACCACGTTCAAGCTGTCCGCGCTCACCGGCCCGGTCAACCCGGCCTCCTACGCCGTGTACGAGCGGCTCGGCGCCGACTCCGTCAACGTGCCCTCCGACCTGACGCTGGACCACCTCACCGAGATCCGGCTGGCATCGAGCGCGCCGATGGACATGTACGTCGAGGCGCCCGACGACCTCGGCGGCTACATCCGGATGTACGAGGTGGCCGAGCTGATCCGGCGCGGCGCCCCGCTGTACCTGAAGTTCGGCCTGAGCCGCTCTCCCGGGATCTACCCCTACGGTGCGCAGCTGCGCGACACCGCGCTCGCCACCGCCCGGGAGCGGGTCCGCCGGGGGCGGCTCGTCCTCGATCTGCTGGCCCGGCACGGCGCCGACGGCGGGATGTCCCCGCTCGGCACGCGACTGCCGGGTGAGCTCCGGCGTTTCCCCGTCCCGGAAGGCGACTGATCCATGCGCATCTCCCGCAGAACCGCGGTGGCGGCGTCGCTCGCCGCGCTGCTCACCGTCTCGCTCACCGCCTGCGGCCAGGAGGCCAGGGGCGGCAGCCGCTACAAGCCCGCGGGCGGCAAGGGCGGCACCATCGGCCTCGCCATGCCGACCAAGGCCTCCGAGCGCTGGATAGCCGACGGCGAGAACATGGCGGAGCAGTTCCGGAAGGCGGGGTACGACGCCGACCTCCAGTACGGCGACGACAAGGTCGAGAACCAGATCGCCCAGATCGAGAACATGATCACCAAGGGGCGCAAGCTGCTGGTGGTCGCCGCGATCGACGGCTCCGCCCTCACGGAGGTGCTCCAGCGGGCGGAGGACGCGGGCATCCCGGTGATCTCGTACGACCGTCTCATCATGGGCACCGAACACGTCGACTACTACGCGTCGTTCGACAACGAACGGGTCGGCGAGCTACAGGCGAAGTACATCGTGGACGCCCTGAGGCTCGGCCCCGCCACCGCCCGGGGCAAGTCCTACAACATCGAGCTGTTCGCGGGCTCGCCGGACGACAACAACACCAAGTACTTCTGGAACGGCGCCATGAAGGTCCTCCAGCCGTACCTCGCGAGCGGCCGGCTCGTCGTCCGCAGCAAGCAGACCCGGATGAACCAGGCGACCACGCTGCGCTGGGACGGCGGCACCGCGCAGAAGCGGATGGACGACCTGATCAGCAGGAACTACGGCGAGGTGCGCGTCGACGCGGTCCTCTCGCCCTACGACGGGATCTCCATCGGCGTCATCTCCGCCCTCAAGAGCGCCGGTTACGGCACCAAGAGCCGGCCGCTGCCGGTGGTCACCGGGCAGGACGCCGAACTCGCGTCGGTGAAGTCGATCATCCGTGGCGAGCAGACGCAGACCGTCTTCAAGGACACGCGCAAGCTGGCCGCGCAGGCGGTGAGGATGGGCGACGCCGTGCTCAACGGGAAGAAGCCCGAGGTCAACAACACCACGGACTACGACAACGGCAAGAAGGTCGTGCCCTCGTTCCTGCTGGACCCGGTCAGCATCGACAAGTCCAACACCGGCCTCCTCGTCGACGAGGGCTACTTCACCGCCGGGCAGCTGAAGTGACGCGGCCCGTGACGGACAGGCCCGTACTGGAGATGCGCGGGATCACCAAGACGTTCCCCGGCGTCACGGCGCTCTCCGAGGTGAACCTGACGGTACGGCCCGGGGAGGTGCACGCGATCTGCGGCGAGAACGGCGCGGGCAAGTCGACCCTGATGAAGGTGCTCAGCGGCGTCCACCCGCACGGCACCTACGAGGGGGAGATCCGCTTCGAGGGCGAGCCGGTGGCCTTCAGGGACATCCGGGCCAGCGAGCGGCACGGCATCGTGATCATCCACCAGGAACTGGCGCTCGTCCCGTACTTGTCGATCGCCGAGAACATCTTCCTGGGCAACGAGCAGGCCACCCGCGGGCTGATCGACTGGGACGAGACGCTCCGCCGGGCGAGCGCGCTGCTCAAACGCGTGGGGCTGCGGGAGAAGCCGCAGACACCGGTCGCCGACCTCGGCGTGGGCAAGCAGCAACTGGTGGAGATCGCCAAGGCGCTGGCGAAGGAGGTGAAGCTGCTCATCCTCGACGAGCCGACGGCCGCGCTCAACGACGAGGACAGCGCGAAGCTCCTCGATCTGATCCTCGGACTGCGCGACCAGGGCATCGCCAGCATCATCATCTCGCACAAACTGAACGAGATCCGGCGGATCACCGACTCGGTGACGATCCTCCGCGACGGGCGGACCATCGAGACCCTGACGGTCCGGGAGTCACCGGACGCCGAGCCGCGGCTGTCGGAGGACCGGATCATCCGGGGCATGGTCGGCCGCGACCTCGACCAGCGTTTCCCGGACCGTACGCCGTACGAGGGCGAGGACGCCGGCCGGGTCGCGCTGACCGTGCGCGGCTGGACGGTCCGCCACCCCGTCGACCACCAGCGCACGGTCGTCGACGACGTGTCGCTGACCGTGCGGCGCGGCGAGATCGTGGGCATCGCGGGACTGATGGGCGCGGGCCGCACCGAGCTCGCGATGTCCGTCTTCGGGCGGTCGTACGGGATCCACGTGGCCGGGACCGTCGAGGTGGGCGGGCGGAAGGTGGTGACGAAGAACGTGCCGGCGGCGATCGACGCCGGGCTCGCGTACGTCACCGAGGACCGCAAGACGTACGGCCTGAACCTCATCGACAACATCAACCGGAACATCTCCCTGGCCTCACTGCCGGGGATGCGGCGCCGGGGCGTCGTCGACGAGCACCACGAACGCAGCGTCGCCGAGCGGTACCGCACCACCATGAACATCAAGGCGCCGACCGTCTTCGAGCAGGTGGGACGGTTGTCGGGCGGCAACCAGCAGAAGGTCGTCCTCAGCAAGTGGATCCACGCCGACCCCGAGGTGCTGATCCTCGACGAGCCGACGCGCGGGATCGACGTGGGCGCCAAGTACGAGATCTACACCGTCATCGACCGGCTCGCGGCGCAGGGCAAGGCCGTGCTGTTCATCTCCTCCGAACTGCCGGAGCTGCTCGGGATGTGCGACCGGATCTACACCATGGCCGAGGGCCGGCTGACCGGTGAGGTCGCCCGCGCCGACGCCACCCAGGAAGTCCTGATGCGCCAGATGACCATGAACAGAAGCTGAGGCCCCGCCATGACCACCACGACCACTCCCCCGCGTCCCCAGCCGCACGACACCCCGCCGCGGCCGTCGGCGGCGGCGCTGCTGCTGAACGGGGTGCGGGGCAACATGCGCCAGTACGGCATGCTGATCGCCCTGGCGTTCATCGTCGTTCTGTTCCAGATCTGGACCGACGGCACCCTGCTGCTGCCGAACAACGTCTCCAACCTGATCCAGCAGAACGGCTACATCCTCATCCTGGCCATGGGGATGATGATCGTCATCATCGCCGGCCACATCGACCTGTCCGTCGGCTCGGTCGTGGCGTTCGTCGGCGCCATGTCGGCGGTGATGATGGTCAAGCACGACATGCCGTGGGTCCTGGCCCTGGTGCTGTCGCTGCTCATCGGCGCCGTCGCGGGCGCCTGGCAGGGCTTCTTCATCGCGTACGTGGGCATCCCGTCGTTCATCGTGACGCTGGCCGGCATGCTGCTCTTCCGGGGGCTGACGCAGATCGTGCTGGAAGGCCAGTCGATCGCCCCGTTCCCCGAGGGTTTCCAGAACATCGCCAAGGGTTTCATCCCCGAGATGGGTCCCTACACGCAGTACCACAACCCCACGCTCCTCCTGGGCCTGGTCGCGATGGTCTTCCTGCTGCTGCGCGAGTGGCGGGACCGGCGGCGGCAGCTCGCCCACGCGCTGGACGTGCCGCCGTTCGGCCTGTGGGCGCTGAAGTGCACCGCCATCACGGCGGCGGTGGTCGCGTTCACGCTGACGCTGGCCAGCTTCCACGGCGTGCCGGTGGTCATGCTCATCATGTGCGGGCTGCTGATCGGGCTCGGCTACGTGATGCGCAACGCGGTGATCGGACGCCATGTGTACGCGCTGGGCGGCAACAAGGCGGCGGCGAAGCTGTCGGGCGTCAAGGACAAGCGGGTCACCTTCCTCGTCTTCGTCAACATGGGCGTGCTGGCGGCCCTGGCGGGCTGTGTGTACGCGGCCCGGCTCAACGCGGGCACCCCGCAGGCGGGCCTGAACTTCGAGCTGGAGGCCATCGCCGCGTCGTTCATCGGCGGCGCCTCGATGAGCGGTGGCGTCGGCACGGTGATGGGCGCCGTGATCGGCGGCCTGGTGCTGGGCGTCCTGAACAACGGTATGTCGCTGGTCGGCATCGGCACGGACTACCAGCAGGTCATCAAGGGGCTGGTGCTGCTCGCCGCGGTCGGGTTCGACGTCTGGAACAAGCGCAAGGCCGGCAAGTAGTTCTCACTCTTGGGGAGTTCGGATGGAAACGAGCAGACGGACGGTGCTGGCGGCCGCGGCCGCGACAGGACTCGTGGCAGCGGCCACGGGGGGCACCGCGTACGCGTCGGGAGGCGGCAGGCCGGTGAAGGAGCTCTTCGGGACGCTCGACGACGGCACCAAGGTGTACCGGTGGACGCTGGAGAACGGCGGCACGCGGCTGAAGGTGCTGTCGTACGGCGGCATCGTCCAGTCCCTGGAGATACCGGACCGGCGCGGCCGGTACGCCAACGTGTCGCTGGGCTTCGACGACCTCGGCTCCTATGTGGCGTCGTCACCGTTCTTCGGGGCGCTGATCGGCCGGTACGGCAACCGGATCGCGGGCGGCCGGTTCACCCTGGACGGCACGGAGTACCGGCTGTCCGTCAACGACGGGCCGAACAGCCTGCACGGCGGCGCCGAGGGCTTCGACAAGCGCGTGTGGGACGTGGAGCCGTTCACCGGCCGCACGGGGGTCGGGCTGGTGCTGCGGTACGTGAGCGCGGACGGCGAGATGGGCTACCCGGGCACGCTGAGGGTGACGGTGACGTACACCCTCACCGCTCGCGGGGACTGGCGCGTCGACTACGCCGCGACCACCGACCGGCCCACGGTGGTGAACCTGACGAACCACACGTACTACAACCTGGCGGGCGAGGGCGGCGGGGACGTCCTCGGCCACGAGCTGCGACTCGACGCCTCCCGTTACACGCCCACCGACGCGACGCTGATCCCGACCGGAGAACTGGCACGGGTGGCGGGCACGCCCTTCGACTTCCGGCGCGGGAAGACGATCGGCGAGGACATCCGCACGGCGCACCCGCAGCTGGTCCTCGCCAAGGGCTACGACCACAACTGGGTGCTGGACAAGGGCCTCACGGCCCGCCCGCAGCCCTTCGCGACACTGCGCGACCCGTCCTCGGGGCGCACGATGACGATCGCGACGACCGAACCGGGCGTGCAGTTCTACTCGGGGAACTTCCTGGACGGCACCCTGGCCGGGCCGTCGGGGCGTACGTACCGGCAGGGTGACGGGCTGTGCCTGGAGACGCAGCACTTCCCCGACTCCCCGAACCGGCCGGCGTTCCCGTCGACGGTGCTGCGGCCCGGCGCTACGTACCGTTCGGCGACGGTGCACGGCTTCTCGGCGCGCTGAGCGGAGGCCTCAGACGGGCGCGACCGTACGGAGCAGGAGCAGGGCGATGTCGTCGTCGCGGGGCGCCGGTCCCCGGGCGTGGCCGATGAGCGTGTCGGCGAGTCCGTCCAGGGTCGGGGCCTCGCTCCCGGCGAGCCGCCGGGCCAGCCCGGCGGTCGCGTCGTCGATGTCGACGCCGGGTGCCTCGACGAGGCCGTCGGTGAAGAAGGCCAGCACGGTGCCGATGGGCAGGGTGACCCCCGCCGTGGGGTAGTCGGCCGCCGGGTCGATCCCGAGGAGCAGTCCGGGGGGCATGTCGAGTGCCTTGGTGTGCCCGTCCGGGTGGCGCACCAGGGGAGGCGGGTGGCCCGCGGTGGCGAGCAGGGCGCGGTGGTGCTTCAGGTCGATGTGCGCGTACAGGCAGCTGGTGAACAGACCCGGGTCGAGGTCGGTGAGCAGGCGGTTGGTACGGGCGAGGACCTCGCCGGGCGGCGCGCCGGCGCTCGCGTGCACGGCGGCCCGTACCTGGCCCATGAGGGCGGCCGCCTCGACGTTGTGCCCCTGGACGTCCCCGATGGT
Organism: Streptomyces gobitricini; assembly: GCF_039532985.1. NCBI lineage: Bacteria > Bacillati > Actinomycetota > Actinomycetes > Kitasatosporales > Streptomycetaceae > Streptomyces > Streptomyces gobitricini. The sequence goes on from NZ_BAAASR010000015.1 coordinate 96,579, forward strand.
CGCGGCGGCGGTGGTACCGCTGAGCCTGATCAGGTCGTAGAAGTCGCCGCCGACGCCCGTGCCGTGGCCGGCGGGCAGGTAGCGCGCGGCGACCTCCAGGCCGGGGATGTGGGGAAGGGTGTGCGGGAGCAGGCCCGCCTGGAGCCTGCGGGCGAGTTCGTGCTTGCTGTCATAGAGCCTGGCGCGGTCCAGGGCCTGGGCGAGGAGACCTGCCAGCGAGATGAGGACAGCCCGCTCGCCGGGGTGGAAGTTCCGCGGCCGGTCGTAACCGAGGACCATCGAGCCGACCGGGCGTCCGGAGGCGATGAGCGGCAGGAAGGCCCAGGCGGCGCCCGCGCTGTCCAGGACGACGGCGGAGGGGAAGGCACGTTCCAGTTCCGCGCGGCTGCCGAAGAACAGGGGCGTCCCGGTGACCAGGACGTGTGCCGCCGGGGTGTCGGAGGCCACCGGGGCGGAGTCGAACCGGGCCACGGCGTCGGGGGTGCAGCCTCGGTGGCCGACGACCCGCAGCCGACCGTCCTCGGCGGTGAGCAGGGCGAGGGCGTGGACACCGAGAGCGGGGGTGATCTGGTCGGCGGCCTGGTCGACCACGTCCTGCACCCCGGCGGCCTCGGTGAGCGTGGCGGCCAGATGCATCAGGTGGTAGAGGCTGGTCGCCCGGCTCGGCAGGGCGGCCTGCCCGGTGTGCTCCGGCTCCTCGTCGCCCCCGGTGGTCCCGGTGGCGGTGGGGTGCTCGCCGGGGCGGGCCGGGGTGATGCGGACGCTGATGCCGGTGGCGTCCGGGTGCAGTTCGAAGCGGAGCCAGTGGCCGGGCGGGCGCAGCGTGGTGAACGTGGTGGTGCGGCGGCTGATGACCGCCGCCCGGTACCGGTCCTCAACCGCGGGGCTGTCCATCCAGGGCAGGGCCTCCCAGGGCAGGGCGCCGGTCAGCTCCTCGGCGTCGGCCCCCAGGAGGCGGGCCGCTTCCTCGGTGATGAAGGTGACGCGACCGTTGAGGTCAAGTGCGCAGCTCCCTCCGGGCAGGCGGTGGACGAACTCCACCGCCGCCGCGGCCTCGATGGGCCCCGGGGTGCGCCGGGCGGGCCGGAGGATCCGGGGCTGCCGTCCCGGGAGCACCGGCCGGCCCTCGCCGTCGGCCCGCGCCAGGACCAGCGCCATCCGGTCACAGCCGCCGCGGACGGCGTCCTCCTCGGCAGCGGAGAGCCGGTCCGCGTGTCCTTCGGGCCACAGCAGCACCAGACCGCCCCAAGTGGTGCCGGCACCGGTGAGAGGGGCGGCGGCCAGGGAGAACGGGTAGGGGAGGACGAGCCCCGGCCGGGGGTAGCGGCGGGCCATCTCCTCCCGGTCGCCGATCCACACCAGACGTCCCTCCGTCACGGCGTCGGCCACGGGCACGGGGTCGTGCGGCGCGACCCGCATCCACGGCGCGGCGAACTCCAGGGAGACACCGCTCAGCACCGCCAGCCGCATCGCGCTCTCCCCGGGCGGCCGCAGGTAGACCATGCCGATGGCCGCGTCCGTACGGCGAATGACGTCGGACAGGGCGGCGCTCAGCGACCGCAGGCCCGGGTCCGCCTCCTCGGGGTTCACGCTTCAAGCGTGCCCCGGCGGGCCGCCGGACGCAGTTCGGCGGCCCGCGGGACTCCCGGGCGAAGGGGTCGGGGACGGTGAGGGCCGGCGGGGAGGCCGTCCTGCCGTTCGGCGTGCGCCGGCGGGGCCGGTGCCGTGGCGCACGCCGAGTCGCGGTGAGACCGGGACGGCCGCTCCGGCGCCCCGCCCGTCCGGCTCGGCCACGACCTGCTCGACGGCTGGCCGGCCGGCCTTCCGCGCCCGGGCCGGGAGGACGCCGTCCGTCGTGGACGGGCGCCCTCCCGGCCCGTGGTGGTGAGGGGCGCCGCTCCCGCGCCCCTACCCCGCCTGCGCCCTCCCGGCCCGTGGTGGTGAGGGGCGCCGCTCCCGCGCCCCTACCCCGCCTTGATCCGCATGAAGGTGACGGAGTGGGCCGGGAAGGTGTACGTGAACTCCTCGGCGATCCCGCCCAGGGTCGACGCGCGTGGCCGGACCGGCCGGGCGTCGGCGGTGTTCACGGCGTCCGGTGCGCCCTGGAGGGTGGTGAGCCGGGCGGTCGGGGCGACCTTCGCCGTGCCGAGGTCGATACGGGTGCGGGCGGGCGTGGCCTGGGCGTTGACGACCTTGACGACGAGGTCGCCCTTGTCCCGGGTCACCACCTGCCGGAACGGTTCGGCGGCCTTGTCGTCGGTGAACCTCCCCCACTCTCTGCCGTCGAGGTAGAGCGTGACCTGGCGCCCGCGCACCTTGACGTGGAGGTCGTAGGTGCGTCCCGTCTCGATCGTCGTGCCGTTCTCGGCCAGCGTCTCCTTGCCGCCGTCCACGGCCTCCTCGACGGCGGAGCGGGTGTTGTTCCAGCCCCCCAGGTTCCACCAGTAGTGGTTGCCGGTGTCACGGACGCCGAAGGCGACCAGGAATCCCTCGCTGCCGGACTTCTTGGTGGCCTTCAGCCGCAGGTCGTAGTCGTGCCAGCCCTTGTCGCCCGCGGTCACCAGGGTGTCCTCGGCGGCCGCGTCGGTCTGGACGAAGGCGCCGTCCTGAACCGTCCAGCTGCCCCGCCCGGCGGCCCGGGTCCAGCGTGAGTCACCGGCCGAGAAGTCGTCCTTCAGGAGCGTGGTGCCGTCCGCCGCGGTGACCTCCACGTCGTCGTACGCGGCGCTGGTCGCCCAGGTGGACAGGCCGATGGCTCCGGTGATGGGGCCGGAGACGGCGGGGGTGGTGGTGGCCCGGCTGGGTACGACCCGGTCACCGGTGTTGTTCATGAACAGCTTCTGCACCTCGTAGCTGGTGGAGCCCCAGGACCGGTGGTTGTCGAACCAGATCATGTCGGGGCGCCACTGGGCGTTGTCCACGTCGGCGAGCAGCGGGGCGTAGGAGGCAAGCTTGACGACGTCGGCGTTGCGTTCCAGGCCGGTCATGAAGGCGGCCTCCGAGAGCGCGTTGTGGAACCGGTTGTCGCGCGAGGCGTACTCGCCGAGGAAGACCTTGGGCCCCTTGCGGTCGTAGGTGTCGTAGCGGTCGTTGTTCTCCAGGAACCACTGCGGACTGTTGTAGTAGTGCTCGTCGACCATGTCGACGCCGTTCTCCCGGCTCAGCTGCCAGGCGCGGTCGAAGACGCCTCCGGCGTCGTCGGGGCCGGAGTTGGCGATCACCGTGATGTCCGGATACGCGGCCTCGATGGCCTGGCGGAACGCGGTGAAGCGGGTGAAGAACTGGTCGGGCAGGTTCTCCTCGTTGCCCACGCCGAGGTGCGTCAGGCCGAAGGGCTTCGGGTGGCCCATGGCGGCCCGCTTGCGGCCCCACTCCGAGGTGACGGGCCCGTTGGCGAACTCGATCAGGTCGAGCGTGTCCTGGATGTGCCGCTCCAGCAGTTCCGGGTCGTCGGTGGCCTTGTTCTCGCCACAGCCGGTGACGAGGGCGGGGACGACGGGCAGGGGCATCGCGCCGATGTCCTCGGCGAACTGGAAGTACTCGTAGTAGCCGAGGCCGTAACTCTGGTGGTAGCCCCAGAAGTTGGCGTTCACGGCCCGCTGCTCGACCGGGCCGACGGTGTCCTTCCACTGGTAGGAGCGGCGGCGTTCCCAGTCCGGGGCCTCGTACGCCTGGTGGCTGCCCGTGTTGACCAGGCAGCCGCCGGGGAAGCGGAGGAAGCCGGGCTTCAGGGCGGCGATCTTCTCGGCGAGGTCCTTGCGCAGTCCGTTGGCCCGCCCCTTGTAGGTGTCGCGGGGGAAGAGCGAGACCATGTCGAGGCGCAGGGTGCCGCCGCCGGCCGCGGTGACGGCGAGGCGGCCCCCGGCGGTCGTCACGCTGGACGTGAGCGTGCCGGTGTACTTGGTCCAGCGGTCGCCGCGCACGGTGATGCCCAGCGGCGCGGAGACGACGGTGCCGTCGGCGGTGCGCAGCTCGGCGGTGAGGCGGGTGCCGGCCGCGCTGTCGGTGCGCGCCCAGACGGAGAAGTCGTGGCGGGCGCCTTCCTTGAACGCCATGCCCGCCGCGTAGCCGCTGTTGACGATACCGAAGCGGGCGCCCGGGCCGCCGTCGCCGGTGAGACCGATGCGGAGGTGGTTGCGGTTGCGCTCGTTCAGGCGCTCGGCGTCGTCGACGACCGAGAGGGTGCCGGTGGCGCCGCCGGTCGCGGTCTGCTGCCAGGCGGTGAGCGGCGTGTACGACCGGTTGTCGAGGGGGCCGAACTCGAAGGAACGATTCTGTACGAGCTCGGCGTACAGGCCTCCGTCGGCGGCGTTGTTGATGTCCTCGAAGAAGACGCCGTACATGGTCGGGTCGATCGCCGGACCGGCCCGGTCGGGGGCGACCGTGATCGCGTAGTCGGCCGGGGGCGGTGCATCGGCTCTGGTGGGCGCGGCCATGACCGTGCCCACCATGAGGGCCGCCAGCGCGAGGACGAGCCTCGGCCGTATGGATGCCATGTGAGTGCTCCTGGATTTCTTCAGTTGTTCGATATTTCGGACGTTGACCAGGACTTCGAACAGGAAGATAGGGAGGGGCACTTGAGGCGTCAACCCTTCCGACCGGGTGTCCTCGACTACTCACCGGTAGGGCGCCGCCGCCCGTCGGGCCGCCGCCCCGCGCCCGCCGGGCCCACCGCAGCCCCGCTCGGCCCACCGGGACGCGCCGATACCTTGGCGTTCCCGCGCCACCGGTTCGACAATGAGGGGGATGACGGACAACCGGGCACACAGCGGCGAGATCGGGCCCACCGAGCGGCTCGCCATGAACCGCACGGGCAGCTTCGACTGGGACCTCGACGCGGGCACCATCGACATCGACGAGGCCGGCCTCCTGGTGTTCGGCCTGGCGCCCGGCACCTTCGACGCACGGCCCGCCTCCCTCGTGCACCGGCTGGAACCGGACGAGCGCGCCCGTCTGGACGCCGTGATCAAGGAGGCCCTGGGCAGCGGCCGGTCCTCGTACGCCGCGCGCTTCCAGGTCCCGCTCGACGACGGGTCGGTGCAGTGGACGCACGTCCAGGCCCGCATCCTTCGCGACCGCGACGGGCGGGCACACCGCATCGTCGGTATCGTCCGGGACGCCACACCGGAGATCACCCATTCCGCCTTCGTGCTGGAGCTGGAGAAGCGCAGGCAGCGCCAGACCAACATGGTCGAGCGCACCACGCAGGCCCTGTCCCGCGCCGTGACGGTGGACGACGTCACGGCCGCGCTCAGCGGGCCCGGAGGCCTGGCCGGGCTGGGGGCCGACGGCTTCGCGCTCGGCCTCGTCGAGAACGGCTCACTGAACGTCATCGCGCTCAGCGGCGAGTCCCTCGACGTCCTGGAGCATTTGCGGATGCGACGCCTGGAACCCGGAATGCCGCTGGCCGAGACGGTGCTGAGCGGGCGCCCCCTGTTCAGCAGCTCGTTCCAGGAGCTGATCAAGGACTACCCGGTGCTCTCCCCGTTCGCCGGGCGGCTGCGGTTCCGGGCGGCGGCCTACCTGCCGCTGGTCGCACAGGCGCGGACCCTGGGCGGGATGGCCCTGTTCTACCGCGGCCGCACCGCGTTCAGCGCCGACGAGCGCAACCTCGCACTGGGCCTCGCCGCCATCGTGGCCCAGTCGCTCCAGCGGGCGATCCTCTTCGACGAGGAGCGGGAGCTCGCCACCGGCCTCCAGGCCACGATGCTCCCCCGCCGTATCCCGGCCGTCGAGGGCGGCGAGATCGCCGTGCGGTACCACTCGGCGTGGAGCGGCCGCCAGGTCGGCGGGGACTGGTACGACGTGATCCCGCTGCCCCGCGGGCGGGTGGGGGTCGTGGTCGGCGACGTACAGGGCCACGACACGCACGCCGCCGCCATCATGGGCCAGCTGCGCATCGCGCTGCGGGCCTACGCGGGTGAGGGCCACGCCCCGTCGACGGTGCTGGCCAGGGCGTCGAGGTTTCTCGCCGAGCTCGACACGGAGCGGTTCGCCACCTGCACGTACGCGCAGGTGGACCTGGACTCGGGGACGGTGCGGGCCGTCCGGGCGGGCCACCTGGGGCCGCTGATCCGGCACACCGACGGACGGGTGGGGCGGCCCAAGCTGCCGGGGGGCCTGCCACTGGGCGTGGCGTCCGTCTTCGGGGACGAGGAGTTCCCCGAGACCCGGCTGGACCTGGTGCCCGGCGAGACGCTGGTGATGTGCACCGACGGACTGGTCGAGCAGCCCGGCGTCGACATCGGGGAGGGGATGGACGCGCTGGAGGCGGCGGTGAGCAGCGGGCCCCCGGGCGCCGAGGCGCTGGCCGACCACCTCTCGCAGCGCTTCTGGGAGCGGTGGGGGGCGGGCGACGACGTGGCGCTGCTGGTGCTGCGGCGCAGCCCGGACCCGGGCACGCCGCGGGCGCCGCGCATCCACCAGTACATCCACCAGGCGGATCCCCAGGGCCTGTCGGAGGCGCGGGCGGTGGTACGGCGGGCGCTGCGGGACTGGGACATGCGCGCCTTCGCGGACGACGCCGAGCTGGTGACCGGGGAGCTGCTCGGCAATGTGCTGCTGCACACCGAGGGCGGCGCTGTGCTGACGCTGGAGGTGCTGCCGGAACCGGTCCGGCGGGTGCGCCTGACGGTGCAGGACCGTTCCAGCGCGTGGCCCCGGCGGCGTACGCCGGGTGAGGCGGCCACCTCGGGGCGGGGCCTGCTCCTGCTGGACGCGCTGGCACTGCGCTGGGGTGTGGAGCCGCGAGGCGAGGGCAAGGCGGTGTGGTGCGAGATCGGTCCGTCGTCACGGTCCGGTCAGGCGAGGAGGCATGGGTGATGGACCCCGTCGAGGCACTGGACCGGATCGCCTTCCTGCTGGAGCGGTCGCAGGCGCCGACATACCGGGTGCGGGCGTTCCGCACCGCGTCGGCGGCGCTGTCGGCCCTCGGTGAGGGCGAGGCCGCGGAACGCGCGGCGGCCGGGACCCTGGAGCGGCTCAAGGGCGTCGGCCCGAAGACCGCGCAGGTGGTGCGGGAGGCGCTGGCCGGTGACGTACCGGCGTATCTGGAGCGGCTGGAGAGCGAGGCGGGCGACGCGCCCGAGCGGGGCGCGTCCCTGAGGGCGGCGCTCCGCGGCGACTGCCACCTGCACTCCGACTGGTCGGACGGCGGCAGCCCGATCGACGCCATGGGGCGGGCGGCGGCGGCCCTGGGTCACGAGTGGGCGGTGCTGACCGACCATTCGCCCCGGCTGACGGTGGCCCGCGGCCTGTCGGCCGAACGGCTGCGGGAGCAGCTGGACGTGGTGGCGGAGCTGAACGAGCGGTGGGCGCCGTTCCGGCTGCTGACGGGCATCGAGTGCGACATCCTGCTGGACGGTTCGCTCGACCAGGAGGACGAGCTGCTGGACCGGCTGGACGTGGTGGTCGCCTCGGTCCACTCCAAACTGCGGATGGACGCCCCGGCGATGACCCGACGCATGGTCAGGGCCGTGCGCAACCCGCTGGTGGACGTGCTGGGTCACTGCACGGGCCGGCTGGTCGGCGGGAAGCGGCCGGAGTCGGAGTTCGACGCGGAGCGCGTCTTCGCGGCCTGTGCCGAGTCGGGTACGGCGGTGGAGATCAACAGCCGCCCGGAGCGGCTGGATCCACCACGGCGGCTGCTGCGGCGGGCCGTGGAGGCCGGGGTGTTCTTCGCGGTGGACACCGACGCGCACGCGCCGGGGCAGCTCGACTGGCAGGTCCTGGGCTGCGCGCGGGCCGAGGAGTGCGGCGTACCGGCCGACCGGGTGATCAACACGTGGCACGCCGAGGAGCTGCTCCACTGGACCCGTACGCGCGAGGCGCCGGCGGGCGGGTGAGGGCGTGGTGCCTCCCGGACGGCCGAGGGGCGGTCGGGCAGGTCCCGGGCGGGACCCGGCCGGGCGGTGACGACCGCGTGGTGACGACCGGGCGGACCGCGCCCGTCCGGCCTCGCTCGGAGCGCACGGGTCTCGCTCGGAGCGCACGGGCGCTCCCGTCCGCCGCCGGCACGCACACCTGCCCTGTGGACTCGACGAGGAGAGCACCGGCCCCGCCCGGCGCCCGAGGCGCCCGGGACCGCCCTATCACGGGGGACGTACCGAAGATCCGGTGTGGCGGCCCGAAAGGCCCTGGCTCGACCTTGCGGTATCCACGCGATGCCCGGCAGGACACGCTGCCCGTGTCCTGCGTTGCCCGTTTCTGGCATGAGGCGCGGACAACGCCCCCCGTAATAGCGGTTTCGCGGACCGGCCGGCGCCCGGAGAGCGGGCCGATCAACTCGTCCAGGATGCAGCAATCCTCCGGTGATTTCCTCTGATGCTTCTTCGGTGAAAAAGCTCGGCCATCGCCGGGCCCTCACCCGGCCTCCGCGTGGCCGGATCCACACGGTGCGGAACCGGCGGCCTCGTCCGTCATCCGCCGGCGCTCGGCGGACAGGGCCCACTGGTAGGAGAGGGCGGCGAGCGTGGGGGCTCCCCATCGGGCCCGCAGCACACCGAGTTCCTTGGTCAGGGTGCGCAGCCCGATGCTCAGGCGCCGGGCGGTGATGCGCTGGTCGATTCCGGCCGCCGTGTCGATGAGGATCTCGCGCTGACGGTGGGTCAGCCCGGCCTTTCCGCCGGGGGCCGCCCCGCGGGGGTCGCCGTGCCAGATGTCGGCGCGGCGCCAGGCGTCCTCGAAGCCCTCGGCGATGAACGCGACCAGCGCCCGGTCCATCACGTGCCAGGCGGCGTACGTGGGGCTGGAGTTGACCACGTGATCGGGGATGAACGCCTGGCGCCGGTCCACGACGACGCAACTCTGGAAGGACGCGGCGAGCGTCCGGAACTGGGCCCCCCGCGCGGTCAGCCGGGTCACCCGGTCACGGGTGGCCGGGTCGTCGCGCTCGCCGTCGCGGCAGAGGATCCGCACGCTCACACCACGGGCCAGGGCGCGGGCGTCACGGGCGTGTGCGGCTTCCATGGCGTCGGCCCCGTGCGGGCCGAGCGGCTGGGCGGTCAGCAGCTCGGCCTCCGCCCGGCCGACGGCCTCCTCGATGCGGGCGCCGACCTGCTCGGGCTCGGCGAGGAACTCGCTGCCCGAGCCGGAACGCCACTTGGCGCGCTCGAAGTGCAGGGCGAGTTCATCGGCGACGCCCGGTACCGCCGCCATGCCGGCCGCCCGGGCGGCCAGTTCGCGCAGCCCCTCGTCGAGCCGGCGCCGGCCCGCCTCCTGCGGGTCGAGGGCGATCGGCGCCTCGGGCCGGTCGGGGTCGACGGCGACCAGGCGCCAGGCCAGGAGTTCCCGCAGCGCGGCGCCGTCCGCCGGACCGGGGGGCTCACCCCGGGTGATCCCGGCGTACAACGCCTTCGCGGCCGCCGACAGCCCGTCCCGGCCGCCGGTGCCGGCAGCCGAACCCACGCGCGCGGAATTGTCCTCGTCCATCGCTCTCGCCCCCGTTTACGCCTGCGTGTGTGCGCCGTGCGCATGTACGCACCACGCGAACGCTTGATCGCTGACGTACGACGGGCCAGCGTACCGGTGTGGCCCTTCCGGCTCTGTTCCCGGAACGGCCCGCGGCACACCACGGCGGCCACGGCACGACCGGCGGCCGCCCCCTTGGGGAAGAAAGCGTCATGGACAAGCTTGCACTGCGTCTCCTGCTCAGTGAGCGCCGGGCGTCGATCACACCGGAGAGCCAGGGCCTGTCGCGCCCCACGCGGCAGGGGAGACGGGCGCGCGGGCTGTCGCAGGCGCAGATCGACCAGATCCTGCACCGCGCTCCGGACACCTACGGACGTCTGGAGTCCGGGCGCTACCCGAATCCGCCGGTCGACCTGCTCCAGGACGTGGCACGCCTCTTCCGCATGAACGAGCAGGAGTGGATCGCGCTGTGGCGGTACGCGCTGGGCCAGGACCCGCCCCGCCCGCTCGACTTCCGCTCCGGCGGGGCGCTGCCGGGCGTGTGGCGCGAGATCCTCGGTGGCGTCCGCCATCCGGCGTACGTCAACGACCGCTCCTGGAACGTGCTCGCCCACAACGCCGCCTTCGAGGAGCTCTTCCCGCACCGCCGGGTCCCCGCCAACGCCATGCGGTGGATGGCCGTCGAACCGGAGGCCCGCGGCGTCCTGGCGGACTGGGAGACGGCGTGGGCGCCGGTGGTGCTGCCCCAGCTGCGGGTCGCACTCGCCGCCGACCCGGCCGACAAGACCCTGTGCGCGATCGAGCAGGACGTCCTGGCCGACCCGGTGGCCGCCCCGTTCTACCGGTCGGCGAGCGCCTACAGCCACCTCGACGGCGACGAGCGTCCGCTGCGGCACCCCACGCTGGGGCACGGCTGGGTCACCATGTCCGCCGCCCAGCCCCTGGCGGCCCCCGGGTCACGGCTGATCATCCTGGTCTTCCGCGCCGGCCCACGTCACCGGCACGGCCGTCCCGCGGCGCTGCGCGCCCCGGTGGAGGCCTGAGCCCCCGGGGCGGACACCCCCTCGGGAGCGCGGGTCACCCGGCCGCGGGCGGGTACCCGGGGCGCACGTTACCGTCGCGAGGAAGGGCAGACGCCGTGCGCGATTCCGCCGAGTTCACGCGGTCCGCGAGCCACTTCACGGACCGGATCACCGCCGACGGCCGGGACGGCTGGCCGGTCGAGGCCGGGCGGTACCGGCTCGTGGTCAGCCGGGCCTGCCCGTGGGCGAGCCGTTCCCTGGTGGTCCGGCGGCTGCTGGGGCTGGAGGATGCCCTGCCGCTGGCCGTGACCGACCCGGTACAGGACGAACGGAGCTGGCGCTTCACCCTCGACCCGGACGACCGGGACCCGGTCCTCGGCATCCGGTTCCTGAGCGAGGCGTACCTGGCCAGGGAGAAGGAGTACGACGGCGGCGTCAGCGTCCCCGCGGTCGTCGACGTGCCGAGCGGCAGGCTGGTGACCAACGACTACCAGCGCATCACCCTGGACCTGTCCACCGAGTGGCGGGAGCTGCACCGCGAGGGCGCCCCCGACCTCTACCCGGAGGGGCTGCGGGACGAGATCGACGAGCGGATGGAGGGCATCTACCAGGACGTCAACAACGGCGTCTACAAGGCGGGGTTCGCCAAGAGCCAGGAGGCCTACGACGCGGCGTACGCACGGCTCTTCGCCCGGCTGGACCAGGTGTCGGAGCACCTGGCCGGACAGCGCTTCCTGATGGGTGACACCATCACCGAGGCGGACGTCCGACTGTTCACCACGCTGGTGCGGTTCGACGCCGTCTACCACGGCCACTTCAAGTGCAACCGCGGCAAGCTCACCGAGGACCCGGTCCTGTGGGCGTACGCCCGGGACCTGTTCCAGACGCCCGGCTTCGGCGACACGGTGGACTTCGACCACATCAAGCGGCACTACTACGTCGTCCATGAGGACATCAACCCGACGCGGATCGTGCCGCGCGGACCCGACCTGCGCGGGTGGCGCGCCCCGCACCACCGTGAGGAGCTGGGCGGGCGCCCGTTCGGTGACGGGACGCCACCGCCCCCTCCCCCGCCCTCCGAGATCTTCCAGCCGCTGTAGCGGCGGGGCGGCGGGGCCCTGCCGCACGCGTTCCCGGCGCCCGGGACCGTGCGGCGGCCGCCGCCCGCCCGGGCCGCCGCCCCGCCCGCGACCGGGTGGCGGGCCGCTACCGCGCCTGCCACACGGTGGTGGCGTTGCAGAACTCCTTGATGCCGTGCCCGGAGAGCTCCCGCCCGTACCCCGAGCGCTTCACCCCGCCGAACGGCAGCGCGGGATGGGAGGCGGTCATGCCGTTGACGAACACGCCACCCGCCTCCAGGTCCCGCACGAACCGCTGTACGTCCTCCTCGTCGCGGGTCCAGACGTTGGAGCTGAGTCCGAAGTACGTGTCGTTGGCGACCCTCACCGCCTCGTCGACGTCGGCCACCCGGTAGAGCGTGGCGACCGGCCCGAACGTCTCCTCCTGGTGGATCCGCATGTCGGGTGTGATGCCGGTCAGCACGGTCGGCTCGTAGAACCAGCCGCGCTCCAGGTCCCGCGACAGACCGTCGGGGCGGCTGCCCCCGCACAGGACGGTCGCACCCCGGCGTACGGCGTCGTCGACGAGTTCCTGGAGCCCGTCGCGCCCGGCTTCGCTGGCGAGCGGCCCGACGTCGGTGGACTCGTCCATCGGGTCTCCGACGGTCAGCGCGGCCATACCGGCCGTGAAGCGTTCCCGGAACGCGTCGAACACGTCCGTGTGGACGATGAAGCGCTTGGCGGCGATGCAGGACTGGCCGTTGTTCTGGACGCGGGCGGTGACGGCCACCTCGGCGGCCTTCCCGACGTCCGCCGACGGCATCACCACGTATGGATCACTGCCGCCGAGTTCCAGGACGGTCTTCTTGATCTCGTCACCGGCGATGGCGGCGACGGAGCGTCCGGCGGGTTCGCTGCCGGTGAGGGTGGCGGCGGCCACCCGGTCGTCGCGCAGGATGCCCTCGACGGCGCGGGAGCCGACGAGCAGCGTCTGGAAGCAGCCGTCCGGGTAGCCCGCGCGGCGGAAGAGGTCCTCCAGGTAGAGCGCGGTCCCCGGAACGTTCGAGGCGTGCTTGAGGAGCCCGACGTTGCCCGCCATGAGCGCGGGCGCGGCGAAGCGGACGACCTGCCAGAGCGGGAAGTTCCACGGCATGACGGCCAGCACCGGGCCGAGCGGGCGGTAGCGCACGCGCGCGTGGGCCGCTCCGGCGTCCCGTACGTCGGCCTCGGGCGGTTCCTCGTCGGCGAGGAGCCGCTCGGCGTTGGCCGCGTACCAGCGCATGGCCTTCACGCATTTGGCGGCCTCCGCCCGGGCGGCCGTGAGCGGCTTGCCCATCTCGGTGGTCATCGTGCGGGCGATGTCGTCCTGGTCGGCCTCGAGCAGGTCCGCGGCGCGGTCCAGCAGACGGGCCCGGTCGGCGAACGCGGTCGTCCGGTAGTCGCGGAAGGCCGCGTCGGCGGCGGCGATGCGCCGTTCGATCCCGTCGGGCGTGAGCTCGTCGAAGGTCTTGAGCGTCTCGCCGGTGGCGGGGTTGACGGTCGCGATGGGCATGAGTGGGTCCTCCTCGCAGTCGCTGCCTCGACCCTGCCGCCCCGGTCGCGGCGCCGCAACGCGAGCGCCCGCGGCGCGGCGGCGGGTTGGGCCTGGCCTGTCGGGTAACCCGTGCCGGTATGGCACACACAGGTGATGACGAGGAAAAAGACGCCGGGGCGCCGGAAGAACCCACCGACCTGTCCGCCGCCTCCTGGCGGGCCGTCCTCAAGCGCACCGGCAAGGAGTTCCTGGACGACGAACTCCCCGACCGGGCCGCCGCGCTGACGTACTACAGCGTTCTGTCGATCTTCCCCGCCCTGCTGGTCCTGGTCTCGGCGCTGGGTGTGATCGGCGAGACGGCCACCCGTACCGTGCTGGACAACCTGCAGAAGCTGGCGCCGGGGCCGGTGCGGGACATCCTCGGGGACGCCGTGAAGCAGCTCCAGGAAAGCCCTGGCGCCAGTGGCGTGGTGGCGATCGTCAGCCTGATCGGCGCGATCTGGTCGGCCTCCGGGTACGTGGGGGGCTTCATCCGTACGGCGAACGCCGTGTACGACCTGCCGGAGGGCCGCCCGGTGTGGAAGCTGACCCCGCTCAGGGTCGGCCTGACACTGGTGCTGATGGTGCTGCTCGCGATGAGCGCGGTGATCGTGGTCTTCACCGGCCCGCTGGCGCAGCGCGCGGGTGCGGCCATCGGCCTCGGCGACGAGGCGGTCGCCGTGTGGAACATCGCCAAGTGGCCGGTGCTGATCGTCCTGGTGATCGCGATGATCGCGCTGCTGTTCTGGCGGGCGCCGAACGTCCACGGCCAGGGCTTCCGCTGGCTGAGCCCGGGCAGCGTGCTGGCGATGGTGCTGTGGCTGATCGCCTCGGGCGGCTTCGCGCTGTACGTGGCGAACTTCGGCTCCTACAACAAGACCTACGGCACGCTGGCCGGCGTCATCACCTTCCTCATCTGGCTGTGGCTGTCGAACCTGGCCATTCTCCTGGGCCTGGAGCTCGACGCGGAACTCGCACGGCAGCGGGCGATCAGCAGGGGCATGCCCGCGTCGGAGGAGCCCTACGTGGAACCGCGCGACACCCGCACGTGGCCCGACGAACTGCGCGAGGAGGTCGCGCACGGGGAGGCCGATCGCGACGAGGCGGTGCGCGAGGAGGCCGAGGTCGTGCACCAGGAGGCGGTGCGCGAGGGACACGGCGGTCCCCGCGACGACGCAACCCGCCGCGGCTGACGCCCACCGGTCCGGTACCGCCGGCCGGTGCGCCGTGGTACCGGGCCGGTCACGTCCCGGTACCGGCGGGCCGGGCGTCGTCCAGGTCGTAGAGCAGTCGCTGGGTCACCGCCGCCAGCCCGCCGACCGAGGTGGCGGTCTCCTCGTCGTGCTCGGTGAGCCGGGCCTTCAGGCGCCGCTGCGCGGCCCACGCCCGCTCCAGGGCCTCGTCCCGGCCGCCGTCGAGCCCGGCCTGTCCGGTCAGCGTCGCGCAGTCCGCCTCGCACACGTCCGCCAGGGCGTACAGCAGCCGTGGCACTTCCCCGAGCACCGTGTCCGGCGGTGGCCTGAGCCGGGGGTGGTCGCCGGCCGCCTCCGCGAGCATGCCGGTGAGCGCCGTCAGATGGTCGGCGACGCGCTCCCACGCCGCGTCCCACTGCGTGGAGGGGAGTTCGGGGCCGGGGCGCCGGATGCGGCGTCCCGGATTGAGGCGCAGGCTCTCCTTCGTCCACATCCGGGCGTTGCGCAGGTCGGCGAGCAGCTGCGGCAGCCGCCGGGCGCGGTCGTGCCACTCCTGGGCCTGGCGCCGCTCGTAGCCCCGCTCCATCTCCCCGGCCATCGTGCGGAGCAGCTCCGCGCCGTCTCTGGGCAGCCGGCACAGCGACTCATGGGCGTGCCGCAGGTGTACCGGCGGCAGGACCAGCGCGTTGACGCCGATGCCGATGGCCGCGCCGAGGAGCGTCTCCAGCAGCCGGTGCAGGATGGCGAACCCGCTGAACGAGCCGTACACCAGGACGAACAGCGCCGTGGTGGAGGCGTAGACGCCCTGCCCCTCGAAGCGTGAGTAGTTGCCGAGCAGCGCGGTGACGGGCAACACGATCGCCATGGCCGCCATGGTGTTGCCGCCGGTCAGCCCGGCGGCGGCGGCCGCGAGCACGCTACCGGCGGCGATGAGGACGACCTGCTGGACGCCGGTCCGTACGGAGCGGTAGACGGTGCTCTGGACGAGGGCGACCGCCGTCCAGGGCGCCATCAGGGCCAGCGGTGCCTGCCACCACCAGCCGGCCAGCGCCCAGGCGAGTATCGCGGCCCCGGCGGCCTTGATGGCCTGGACGGCCCGGTCCCGCTCCGGGCCCGGGCCGGCCAGGGCCCGGCGTACGGACCTGCCGACGGCCGCGACTTCCCACCCGGCCCGCTGCCACACCTCGTGCGCACGGGCGACCGGGTTCACGGCAGCGGGGTGCCGCCGGTGGCGTTGACGATCTCTCCGGTGATGTAACTCGCGCTCGGTGAGGCGAGGAAGACGTACGCCGGTGCCATTTCCGCCGGCTGGGCGGGGCGCCCGAGCGGCGACTGCTTCCCGAACTCGGCCGTGTCCGGCATCGTCGCGGGGATGAGCGGCGTCCAGACCGGTCCGGGCGCCACCGCGTTCACCCGGATGCCCCGCTCGGCGACCATCTGCGCCAGGCCCTGCGTGAAGGTGACGATGGCCGCCTTCGTCATGGCGTAGCCGAGCAGGGGCGGGCTGGGCTTGTAGGCCTGCACGGACGTGGTGTTGATGACGGACCCGCCCCGGGGGATGTGCGGCAGCGCCTCCCGGGTCAGCCAGAACATGCCGTACAGGTTGGTCTTCATCACCCGGTCGAACTGTTCGGTCGTGATGGCCTCGATGCCGTCCGGCTGGGCCATCTGGTACGCCGCGTTGTTCACCAGGACGTCGATCCGGCCGAACTCGTCGGCGACCCGGCGGATCAGGGCACGGCACTGCTCCTCGTCCCGGTTGTCGGCGGCCGTGGAGATGACCTTGCGGCCGGCCTCCTCGACGAGCCTGGTGGTCTCGCGCGCCTCGTCCTCCTCCTCGGGGAGGTGGGTGAAGACGACGTCGGCGCCTTCGCGGGCGTACGCCAGGCACACCGCGCGCCCGATGCCGGAGTCGCCGCCGGTGACGACGGCGACGCGGTCCCGCAGCAGCCCGGTCCCCTGGTAGGAGTCCTCGCCGTGGTCCGGCGGCGGGTCCATCGGGCCGGTCCATCCGGGGTGCTGCTGCTCCTGCTCGGGGAAGTCCGGCCGCGGGTGCCGGGTGACGGGGTCCTGGGGCTCGCGGGGGTCGGTCATGGTCCGCCTCTCCTGGTCAGGGGTGGTTCAGGGTCGACATCTCGCGTTCCCAAGACTCACGGACCGAACCATTCCCCGCGAATCAGGGCCGCAGCCCGTCGTCCGGCCGGGCGACGGGCCACCGGACGGCGATCCGGCCGGACGGCGATCCGGTCATGAGCCGCCCACGATGACGCGCTCACACGGTGATCCGGTCGGACGCGGCGGTGATGGGGACGTCGTTGATGCTCGCGTAGCGCTTGCGCATCAGGCCGTTCGCGTCGAACTCCCAGTTCTCGTTGCCGTACGCGCGGAACCACTGCCCGGCGGCGTCGTGGTACTCGTACGCGAAGCGCACGGCGATGCGGTCCCCGGTGAAGGCCCAGAGCTCCTTGCGGAGCCGGTAGCCCAGTTCGCGCCGCCACTTGGCGGTGAGGAAGGCGACGATCTCGTCCCGGCCGGTGAGGAAGACGTCGCGATTGCGCCACTCGGAGTCCTCGGTGTAGGCGAGAGCCACCTTCTCGGGGTCGCGGGTGTTCCAGGCCTCCTCGGCGAGCCGCACCTTCAGGCGGGCGGTCTCCTCGGTGAACGGCGGCAGGGGCGGGCGCATGGCGGGTTCCTCTCGAAGGACCGTGAGAACGATCGTTCTCACCTGCTCGGGTACCCTACGAGAACGGTGGTTCTCAGGCAAGGGAGTGGCGGCATGGACAACGGGGAGGCGAGGAGCCGGGTCCTCGACGCGGCCGAGGAACTGTTCTACGGACAGGGCATCCAGACCGTCGGCATGGACGCCGTGCGCAGCGCGTCCGGAGTCACCCTGCGGCGCCTGTACCAGCTGTTCCCCTCCAAGGGCGCGCTGGTCGAGGCGTACCTGCTGCGGCGCGACGCCCGCTGGCGCGACAGCCTCGCCGCCTACGTGGACTCGGTCGACGCCCCGCCGCGTGAGCGGGTGCTGGCGGTCTTCGACTGGCTGCGCGGCTGGTTCGAGGAACCGGGCTTCCGCGGCTGCGCGTTCATCAACTCCTTCGGGGAGCTCGGCGCCACTTCGCCGGAGGTGGCCGAGGCGGCGCGGCGGCACAAGGAGGAGTTCCTCCGGTACGTCACCGGCCTGGTGGCCGTGACGGACGCCCCGGCCCCGGCCGGACGCCATGTGGCCCTGCTGGCGGAGGGCGCCATGACGACCGCCGCCCTCACCGGCTCCTCCGCACCGGCCGGGGAGGCACGGGAGGCCGCGGCTCTACTGCTGGACGCGGCCGCCCGGGGCGGACGCGGCGCGCCGGGGGCCGGGAGGAGCGCACCGCCGAACCGGTGAATCGGCGCCGCCCCGCGCATGGGGCACCGCTCTTCCCGCAAGGACACCCAGGAGTTTCGCTCTGCGAAAGGATGGAGATGCGCCTTGCACGTTCCTCTTGGGGTGCCGTCGCGCTGGCTCTCGTACTGAGCACGGCCGGATGCGCGCCGGCCCAGGACCGGTCGTCCGCCCTCTCCCTGCCGGCCGCCGCGCCCCCCGCGCCACCACGGCAGGAAGCCGGCGGGGCGTGTCGTGCGCCGATGGAGAAGAAACGTCACTGCACACGGGTGCCCCGGCCCCACTACGGCCAGCGGACCGTCACCATCGACATCCTGGCCGGGTTCACCACCCGCGCTGTCGGCGAGGCGGGCGGCGAGCGCGTCCTGCGGGCCCGGATCCGACAGGCCGTCACCTCCGCCTCCCAGGCGTTCGCCGCCGGCGCCGTCCGTGCCCGCCTCCGGCTCACGGGCATCGTCCGCGCCACGGTGCCCGCCCGGCTGGACCGGTCCGGGGGCGCTCTGTTGAAGGGGGTCGCCCGGCGGGGCGACGGCGTGGCGGACCACCTGCCGGGCCTGCGCGACCGCCTGGGAGCCGACCTGGTCACGGTGGTGACGGGCAGCAAGGGCGCCGCCGGGCTCGCCAACCGGCCCCGGCGCGTGACGCCCCGGACCAGCAACCACGGCTACAGCCTCGTCGCGCAGAACGCCCTCGCACACCACTCGCTCGCCCACGAGATCGGGCACAACCTGGGCGCCATGCACGATTACGTCACCGCTCCCCGCGGCGCGAACAGCGCCCGCGGTTACTTCCCGCCCTCCGGCAGATGGTCGACCCTGGAGGCGTACGAGTCGAGCTGCCGCAAGGCGACCGGTGGCCCCTGCCGACGCATCAACCGCTACTCCAACCCCCGTCAGACGTACCGCGGTGAGCGGCTCGGTTCACCCCTGGGCCGACCGAGACCCGCCGACACCGTCCGCGCCTTCAACGCCGTGGTGGGCATCGTGGCCGACTACCGCCGCCGCCCGGCGCGGTGAGCGGCGGGCCCCCTGGCAGCCCGACCGACGCGCCTCACCGGGCGCCGCCTCACCGGAAGGTCGCTTCACCGGAAGGTCGCTTCACCCGGAGCCGCGCCTCGGCGAGAGCCGCCCGCCGCGACCAACCGGGGGCGGCCGTCCACCGCTAACGGCGAGGTCACCGCCGCCGACTGCCGGCGAGGCAACGCCTGCCACCCGGGCCCGGGGCGCCGGGGGTGGCCGGGGGCCGACCGGGGCGGTGCCGGAGCCCGGATCAACCCGTCATTTCACACTTCCCGCGCGTATGTTCGCTTCGGCGGATAAAATTCCCGTATGGGAGAGCGGCCATATATGTCCACCGCGCCCGAGCTGGTCCTCGACATCGACGGGGACTCCACCGTGATGAGTCCGAGTCGGGAGTACCACGTCGGGCGTGACCCGGCGAGCGACATCGTGCTCGCCGACGCCCGTGTCTCCTGGCATCACGCGGTGCTGCGTCCCCAGGGGGGTCAGTGGACCGTTCAGGACGAGGGCAGTACCAACGGCACCTTCGCCGGGGGAAGACGCGTCGAGATGTGGGGCGTGGGACCCGGCACCGTGCTTCACTTCGGGCATCCGGCCGACGGGCCGTGCGCCGTGCTGTCGACACCCGAGCGGCCCGCGCCGCCGGAGTCGCCCCCGGAGCCCCCGCCGGACCCCGCCCCGCCCCCCGCCCCGTCACACTCCTGGTCCCCCGCCCCGCCCGCGTCCCACGCCCGGCCTGCCGTACCCCGGCCGTCCTCCGTGTCACTGCCCGGCGCCACCGGGACGTTCCGGCAGCCCACGTCGGTACGGCCGCTGCCCAGCCGGACCGTACGCATCGGGCGGGGCGACGACAACGACCTGGTCGTCGACGACCTGACGGTCTCGCGCCGGCACGCCGAACTGCTCGCCCACCCGGACGGCACCCACTGGATCCACGACCTGGGCAGCCACAACGGCACGTTCCTCAACGGCCAGCCGGTCACCCGCGCGCGGGTGACGCCCGACGACATCGTCGGCATCGGGCACTCGGCCTTCTGTCTCGTCGGCTCCCAGCTGGTGGAGTTCACCGACACCGGTGAGGTGTCCCTCGACGTACAGGACCTGGCGGTCACGGTGGACCGGGGCCGTAAGACCCTCCTCGACCAGGTGTCCTTCCCCGTCGGCGAGAAGTGCCTGCTCGGCGTCGTCGGACCCAGCGGCTCGGGCAAGTCGACGCTGCTCAACGCGCTGACCGGACTGCGCCCCGCCGACCGGGGCACGGTCCTGTACGACGGCCGCGACCTGTACCGGGACTACGCCGAACTGCGCCGCCGCATCGGACTCGTACCGCAGGACGACATCCTGCACCTCCAGCTGACCGTGCGGCGCGCCCTCACCTACGCCGCCGAGCTGCGCTTCCCCGAGGACACCGCACGCTCCGAGCGGCAGGCCCGCGTCGACGAGGTGATCGAGGAACTGGGCCTCCGGCAGCGCGCCGAGCAGCCCATCCACAGCCTGTCCGGCGGCCAGCGCAAGCGGGTCAGCGTGGCGCTGGAGCTGCTGACGAAGCCGTCGCTGCTGTTCCTGGACGAGCCGACCTCCGGGCTGGACCCGGGCATGGACCGGTCGGTGATGCACATGCTGCGCGGGCTCGCCGACGACGGCCGTACGGTCGTCGTCGTCACCCACAGCGTGCTCAGCCTGGACGTCTGCGACCGGCTGCTGGTCCTGGCGCCGGGCGGGCGGATCGCGTACTACGGGCCGCCCGAGGACGCGCTGGGCTACTTCGGCTTCGCGCAGTGGCCCGAGGCGTTCGAGGCCTTCGAGAACGACCGGGACCGCGACTGGGCGGGGCAGTACCGTGCCTCGCGGCTCCATCAGCAGTACATCGCGGGCGCCATGCAGCGGCCGCCGTCACCCGACGGCGCGGGGGTGGCCATGCCGCCCGCGCCACCGCCCAAGGCGCAGAGCTGGGGCGCCCAGCTGCGCACGCTCGTACGGCGGTACACGGCCGCGCTGAGCGCCGACCGGACGTTCATCGCCATCATGATCGCGCTGCCGTTCGTGATGGGAGCGATGGCCAGGGCCCTGTCCGAGGGCGGCTTCGGCCGCGAGTCGGCGATGAACGTGCTGCTGATCCTGTGCGTCGGCGGTGTGCTGACGGGCGCGGCCAACGCGGTGCGGGAGCTGGTGAAGGAGCGGACGATCTACCGCCGGGAGAGAGCCGTCGGCCTGTCGAGGTCGGCGTATCTGATGTCCAAGGTCGTGGTCCTCGGTGTGATCACGGTCGTCCAGGCCGTCGTCCTGACCCTGGTCGCGCTGATCGGCGTCCCGCTGAACGCCCCGGGCGGCAAGGGCGTGCTGATGCCGCCGCTCGTGGAGATCACCCTGGCCGTGGCGCTGCTGTCGTTCACCGCGATGATGCTGGGCCTGTTCGTGTCCGCGCTGGTGCGCAAGGAGGAGGTCACCATGCCGCTCCTGGTGCTCCTCGCGATCGTGCAGGTGGTGTTCTGCGGCGGTCTGCTCAAGATCCACGGGGCTCTGGTCCTGGAGCAGTTGTCGTGGCTCGTCCCCTCCCGGTGGGCGTTCGGGGCGATGGGCTCGACCGTCGACCTCCAGAGGCTCTCGCCGACCGAGAAGACCGCCGACCCGCTCTTCGACCACACGGTGGGAACGTGGCTGCTCGACATGGGGATGCTCGTGGTGCTGAGCCTCGTCCTCGGTTTCCTGGTGGCGAGGCTGCTGCGCCGGCACGAGCCGGTGATCATGCGAAAGTAGGCGCGGTTGATGGTCTTTCCCGGCTCCGGTCCCTCTGGTGCGTCCGACTCTCCGGACGACGGCGGCTTCCGGCCCAGCCATGTCGTGCCGGCCGAGGGGCTGCCCGCCTGGGAGGCGCCGGATCCGGGCCGCCCGACCGTGCCGCTGGACCCGTTCCTGCCCGTGCGGTTGCTGGAGCGGCTCGGTGACTGGGGCCGGGTGCTGTGTGCCAACGGCTGGTCCGCCTGGGTGGACGGGCGACTGCTGGTGTCCGTGCCGCCCGACCCCCCGGCGGTGGGGCAGCCGATGGGCACGGCCACGGATCCGCGGCCGCTCCTCACCCGGGCCGAGGAGGCGGTGAGCCGCTACCGGCTGGCCACCGAGGACCTGGCGGCGGGGCGCGTGGACGGCGAGGCGTTCCGGCGCCGGACCCACGGGCTGCGGATCGGCCTGGTGGTGGACGGCGAGGCCCTGTGGCTGTACGACGCGCGGCGCGAGCGCTGGCTGTACTGCGACGGTACGCGGCTGAGTACGTACGCCGCCTCGGCCGGCCCGTCCACCGCCGGAACCGGTCCGGCCGTCGGCGAGGAGCCGCCGCCCGTGGCCGCCCCCGGTGGCCGGGGGGTCTCCGCCGTGCCGGGCACCCCTGTCTCCGGCACGCCCGCCGCACCCGCGGGGTACGAACCCACCCGGGTCGTGGACCAGGCCCAGGTACCCGACACAGCCCCCGAACCGACGCGGGTGGCGGACCTCCGGCCCGTCGAGGACGACCACACGAACCCCGAACCGACCCGGGTCGTCGACCACCCCCCGGCGCCCGACACGGCCCCCGAACCGACCCGGGTGGTGGAATTCGGGCCCACCCAGGACGACGATGCGGACGGTCCGCCGGACCGGGCGGGTGACCGCTGATGGCGGACCGCGTCACGCGCGACGACCTGCCCGCCGGCCGGCCGTCCGGGCTGGTCGGCAAGCAGATCGCGGACTACCGGGTGGAGAGCGAGATCGGGCGGGGCGGCATGGCCGTGGTGTACCGGGCGCTCGACCTGCGGCTGGAGCGCGCGGTGGCGCTGAAGCTCCTCGCCCCCGAGCTGGCCCGCAACGACACCTTCCGGCGGCGGTTCGCGCACGAGTCCCGGGTGGCCGCCGCGATCGACCACCCGCACATCGTCCCGGTGTTCGAGGCGGGCGAGACCGAGGGCGTGCTCTACATCGCCATGCGGTACGTCGCCGGGCAGGACCTTCGGGCGCTGCTGGACCGAGTGGGCCCACTGCCGCCCGACCAGGCGGGGCGGATCGCCTCGCAGGTGGCGTCCGCGCTGGACGCGGCCCACGCGCACGACCTGGTGCACCGGGACGTCAAGCCGGGCAACATCCTGGTGGCGCCGGGAACGGACAGCGAGCACCCCGAGCACGTGTACCTCACTGACTTCGGCCTGACGAAGAAGTCCCTGTCCCTGACGGGGTTCACGAGTGTGGGCCAGTTCGTGGGGACGCTCGACTATGTGGCGCCGGAACAGATCGCGGGGCGGCCGGTGGACGGCCGGTGCGACGTGTACAGCCTCGGGTGCGTGGTGTTCGAGACGCTCGCCGGCGTGCCGCCGTTCCGGCGGGACGACGACATGGCGCTGCTCTGGGCCCACCAGTACGACCCGCCGCCGCCGCTGACCGGGGAGCGCCGGGGGCTGCCGGCCGCGGTCGACGCCGTGCTGGCGAAGGCGCTCGCGAAGGCGCCGGACGAGCGGTACGACACGTGCCTGCAGTTCGTGGCCGAGCTCCGGGCGGCGCTGGTGGGCGGTGCCGACGCCCCCGAGCCGCCGCCCGCCCCTCCCGCCTGGGCGCTGCCGGTGTTCCGGGAGCTGTGAGAACGACCCCGGCCATGGCGCCGGCTATGCCGCCGGCGGTGGGCCGGGCTCCGTGGGGACCTCTCCGCGGCGGCGTACACGTGAGGCAAGCAGAGCGCCGAGGGGGCCGGCGACCAGGCCCCAGAGCAGGGCGAGACCGACCGCGCTCCACAGGCGCGGGTGCAGCGCCACCTGGCCGCCCAGGTCGTCGATCTCCACGATGCCCAGGATCGACAGGCCCAGCCGGGCGACGACCCGCGTGACGGGGGCCACCGCGAGCATGGTGAGCGCGAAGGCGACGCCGAGGTGGAGGGCGTACTGCCAGAGCCGGGTGCCGGCCGGTGAGCGCACCGCCATGGCGAACGCGGCGGCCAGCAGCAGTACGGCGGCGACCGGGACGAGCCACCAGGCACGCCCGTCGTGCTGGGCGAGGGCGGCCACGTCCAGGGTGGTGTTCTCGGAGCCGCGCAGCGCCGCGTCCAGGACCTGGGGCATCGGCAGGCCGAACGGGCCCTCCACCCTGCCCTCCCAGGACGCGCCGATGCCCAGGCCCAGAGCGAGCCAGACGACGTTGGGCAGGCCCAGCAAGATGACGGCGAACGTCTCGGCGGCGTGCCCCTTGGTCGCCGCCACGACCAGACCGACGACCAGGCCGATGGCGACGTACGCGAGGAGCAGGAGCAGCATGGCGAAGGCGGCCGGGCGCACCGGTTCCTGGTAGCGGAGCAGCCGGGCGGGGAGCGGGGCGCGGCGGGAGACGAGCAGGGCCATGGCGAGGACGCCGAGCAGCCAGGCGAGACCGAACAGGAGCGTGGGGACGACGGCGGCGCGGAAGCCGACGGTGGGCGTCGCGCCCAGCAGTCCGCCGATGATGTCGACGGGCGAGTCGGGCGGCACGATGGAGAAGGTGTGCCGGGCGAGTGCGGTCAGGGCGGCGAGCCCGGCCAGCCACAGGACGGCGGTGCGGGCGAACCGGGCGAGGAGTTCGCCGGTTCCGGCGACGGCGCGGTGTCGCAGCGGCCGCAGGAACGTCCAGCCGGCCGGCAGCGCGCCCGCGAGGGTGACGGAGAGCGGCATGAGGGTGAGTTCCGCGTCCGTGCCGGCGAGGCCGCCGGCCTGACCGGAGACGTCGACCGAGCCGCCCGCGGCGATCAGCACGACGGCGGCGACGACGCGCGGGAACGCGCCGCCGGGCAGGTCGGCGGCGCCCGCCGCCCACAGGCCGAGGGCGGCCACGACGCCCATGGCGCACAGCGCGGCGAGCACGGTGACGAGGGCGTCGCCCCAGTCGCGTACGGCGCTGTGGACGCCACCGGCCGAGGACCGCGGTGCGGGGTGCGGTGCGGGGGGTCCCTTACGGATCACGCTGCCACGGTAAGCGCGTGGGCGGGCACTCGCCTGCGGGGCGGTGGCGGTGCGTCACCGGGCCGCCACCTTCCGCTTGCGCGGCACACCCGGAGGGAGCACACAATGGCGCGGAACGGAAGAAAGGGAAAAATGTGACTTCCCAACCGCCCTCCGATCGCCCGACCGGCCCTCCCCCCGGTCCCATCTCGGGCCAGTCCTCGCATCCGCACGGCGGTCCGCCGCCTCCCTCCGCCCCTGGTGGCGGCGGAACCGGCGGTTCGCATCAGGCCGGTGGGACCGGCGGCGGGGCCGGTGGCCCGGGAGGCGGGCCGGGCGGCACCGGCGGCGGCGCTGGTGGCGGGGCCGGCGGCGCTGGTGGCGGGGCCGGCGGTGGAGGCCGTCCGTGGTGGCGCTCCGCCCCCCGTATCGCCATCGCCGCCGTCGCGGTCGTCGTGGCGGTGGTGGTGGCTGTCGTCCTGACCCGCCCCGGCGGTGGGGGCAAGGACGGCGGGGCCGGCGGCGGAGGCGGCACCATCTCCCTGCAGAACGCCGCGGCCACCGGCCCGGACCCGTTCACCGAGTCCACGGCGCGCGACCCGGTCGTCTCGGCCTCCCCCTCGGTCCAGGTGCCCACGACCCAGCCGCCACCCGGTGACAACGCCGTCCGGCAGTACGACGGTTCGCGGCGGGGCCTGTACGGCGGCACCAAGAACGCGGCCAGCTGCGACGTCGAGCGTCAGATCGAGTACCTGGCCGCGGAACCGGCCAAGAACCGGGCCTTCGCCGACGCCCTGCGCATCCAGCCGCCCACGGTGCCCGACCACCTGCGGTCGCTGACCCCCCTGCGGCTGCGCGCGGACACCTGGGTCACCAACCACGGGTACCGGGACGGGGCCCCGCGGGCGTACCAGGCGGTCCTCCAGGCAGGCACCGCCGTCCTGGTCGACAACCGCGGTGTGCCCCGTGTGCGGTGTGCCTGCGGCAATCCGCTCGGCGAGCCGGTGATCCCCAGAACCGCTCCGCGGCCCGTCGGGACCCCCTGGCCCGGTTACCGGATGTCGAACACGGTCGTCGTCAAACCGGCCCCGCGGGTCGTGAAGGTCTTCGTCATCGTCGACATCGACACCGGGGAGTGGGTCGTCCGCCGGCCGGGCGACTCCAACGCCGACCGCGACCGGGAGACCGAGGCGCCGACGACCGCGCCCACCGGCACCGCGACGTCCCCGACCCCGTCCTCCCCCGAGCCTCAGCCGCCGTCCTCCCCCAGCGACCAGCCCCCCGAGCCCCAGCCCCCGGTGAGCCCGCAGACGCCGGACACCGGGACGACCACGGAGCCGCCCCCCGGCGAGACCACCACCGAGCAGTCCCCCGACGACGGCCCACCGACCGCCCCCTCGGCGCCCGCGTCCTGACCGCCGGGTGTCCCCGCCCTGTCGCCCCGCGCACGGCTCGGCACCGCACGGCTCGGCACCGTGCAGCCGGGCCCGGCCGCCCGCGGGCCGTTTGGGACCTCAGCGGATCGGCCTCACCGGGCACGCCTCACCGTCGCCGTGGCCGCGCGGGCCGACGACGGTGACGCGGTGTCCCGCGGGATGCGGCTGAAAGGCGCGCCCGTGGCCGGGGACGGCGGACCGCCGCTGCCGGAACCCGCGCCGCCGTGGCGGATGGCCACGCCGTCCAGCGTCACGGAGTCCGTTCGGCGCGCCCTAGGACCGCAGCCGGAAGTAGCACCGGATGGTGGTGCCCTCGTCCACGGCGTGGACGCGTACGAGGTCGGCGAGGTAGTTGACCAGCAGCAGCCCCCGCCCTCCGATCTGGCCCGGCTGGGCCGGGCGGCGCCCGGCGAGGGGATCGGTCAACTTGCCGCCGTCCCGGACCTCGCACACCAGGTGCCCGTCCTCGGCCCACACCCACAGCGTGCCCGTGCCGCCGCCGTGGACGACGCTGTTGGTGGTCAGCTCCGCCACCGCCAGGGCCACGTCGTCGCGCCGGTCCGCGGGCAGCCCGAGCCGGTCCGCCCGCTCCAGCGCGAAGCCACGCGCGTCGGGCAGCAGGTCCGCGTCGTAGGCCAGCCGCGCGGCGCCCGGCGGCCGGACCAGGGGCAGGTTGTAGCCGCTCACGATCCGGTCGGGCGCGTACGCGTCGCTGGTCCGCTCGACGCCGTCCTCGATGAGCACCGGGTGGGTTGTACGGGCGTCGGCCAGCACCACCTCGTCCAGCTCGGAGGTGTCGTAAGGACACAGGATGGTGACCTCGCGCCCGGTGAACGCGTGGTTGATCAGTGCCTCGTGCTGGGCGCAGGCCGGGTACTCACCGGCGCTGCGACCCCGCCAGATCGGTTCGCCGATGATCCGCACGCGGCGGCCGGGGTGGGCGTCGGCGAAGCCGCGCAGTACGCGCGGGATGATGCGGCCGGGATTGCGGCCCGCCTGCTCCATGTCCAGCAGCCGTACGCGGTCGGCGTCGCCGCCCAGCGCCTTGCGCAGCAGGGCGAGGTTCTCCCCGGGAACGGCGACCGCGACCGGTTCGCCGGCGGCGAGGCCCGCTTCGACGAACGGCACGGTCCCCGCCAGGTACCCGGCCTCGTCGGCGTAGAAAAGGGCAGGGTGCGTGAACGGCTCCGCCGCAGGCGCCATGTCGTTCACTCCACCACCTCGATTGCCACCAGTTCCGGCCAGAAGAACTCCAGCACCCGAGTCAGCGAGGCCGGTGGCTTGCGGACCACGATCCGTCGGCCGTCCGGCAGGCGCTGCGCCGCGCGAGCGAGCGAGGTCGCGCCCGCCACGTCGACGAAGGTGAGATCCGACATGTCCATGCGGATATCCCCTTCACGCTGGAGCAGGACTCCCAGGATCCGCTCCCAGTCCGTGAGCGTGTCGAGGTAGACCTGACCCGAGACTCGGACACAGTCCCCGGACCCGCACTCGTCGGTCACCAGGGGGCGCCGGGGTCGTCCGGGCACGGACACTCTTTCGGTGCGCGGCACCGCCATCGCCCCTCCGTGAATTCCGTCCGACCACTGACGGTACCTTCCCCCGCGTCCGTGGACGAAGCCGGATCCGCTTTCCCACCCGGTTCCACGTGCGTGTGCCCGTCTTATCGACGGATATGTTCGCTTTAGCCTGGCGGCATGTCCGACACGCATGATGCCAACGAAGCCCAGGGCGCTCCCCACGGAGCCCACGGCCGTCCGCCGACACGGGCCGACAGGTGGGCGGCGTTCAAGGCCTCGCCCCTCCTGCCGGCCACCGTGCTGGTGCTGATCCTGGCCGCGGCGGCCGCCCTGTTCGCCGGTTCGTACACGTACACCATGGCGAACCCGACGCCGCGGCACATCCCCACGGCGGTGGTCGGGGCCGTGGACACGGCGCGGGGCGAGAGGTTCGTCGACGGCATGGAGCGGGCGCTGAACGCCTCGCTGGAGCTGCGGCGGTACGACAGTGCGGCCGAGGCGCGCCGCGCGGTGGACGAGCAGGAGGTCTTCGCCGTGCTCACGAGCCGTCCGGACGGCTCCGGGGTGCGGCTGGACGTGGTCGGTGCCGCCGGGGCGTCCGTCGCGCGGCTGCTCGCCGAGGCGGGGGCGGAGGTGGGCCGGGCCACGGGCGTACCGGTCGTGGTGCGGGACATCAAACCGTTGCAGGAGGGTGATCCCCGGGGGCTGGCGCTGTTCTACATCTCGCTCGCCGCGGTGATCATCGGCTTCGTGGGCGCGATCCAGCTGAGCGTGCACGCCCGGGCGCTCGACCCCGCCGAGCGGATCGCCTTCACGGCGGCGTACGCCCTGCTCGGCGGCTTCGCGATCGCGGCGGCCGTCGACTGGCTGCTGGGCGCCCTGGACCTGCCGTTCGTGGAGTCCTGGCTGATCCTGGCCCTGACGATGTTCACGTCGGGCATGGTCTTCACCATGTTCAACACGCTCATGGGGCGGTGGGCGATGCTGCCGACCTGGGGGCTGATGGTGCTGCTGGGCAACCCCTCCTCGGGCGGAGCGGTCTCCTGGCCGCTGCTGCCGTCCGCACTCGGCCACATCGGGCGCTGGCTGCCGCCCGGTGCGTCGGTGAACGCCCAGCACACGGCCGTGTACTTCGGCGGACACCAGCACCTGTTCCCGTTCGCCGTACTGGGTGCGTGGGCGCTGGTGTCCAGTGCCGTGTTCTGGTTCTGGCGCCACCGCCACCCGGGCGGTCGCGACCGGGCCCCGGCCCACGCGGCGGCCTGAGCCCCGGTCCCGGGAGCGGCCGGCGACGGCACCGTGAGCGACGGTGCCCCCGCCGGTCCGGGCGGCCCGGGGTCAGTCCGTACCGAGCAGCTCGCGCATCTCGGCGATCTCGGCGGACTGGGAGGCGATGATCTCGCCGGCCATGGCCCGCGCGGGCGGGTGGGAGCCCTGGGTCTGCTCGGTCTTCGCCATCGTCACCGCGCCCTGGTGGTGCTTGATCATCAGCGTGAGGAACGCCGTGTCGAAGGCCTTCCCGGAGGACTTCTCCAGCTGCTCCATCTCCTGGTCGGTCATCATCCCGGACATCGCGTCACCGTGACCGGAATGACCGGAGTGGTCGGCTGCCCCCTCGGCGGGGACCTGCTCGCCCCAGGAGGTCAGCCATCCGGTCAGGGTCCGGATCTCGGGGTCCTGGGCCTTCTTGATCGCGGCGGCGAGGTCCTTCACCTCCTTGGCGGCGGCACGGCCCTCCGCCATGTCGGCCATGTCGACGGCCTGCCGGTGGTGCGGGATCATGCCCTGGGCGAAAGCCACGTCGGCGGCGTTGTGGCCGCTTCGCGCGACGGAGGCGGATGCCGAGGGGGAGGCGGACGGCGCGCTGTCGTGGCCCGTGTGGCGGGTGGGCTCCCCGCCGCCGGTGCCGCAGGCGGCGAGGACGAGTGCGGCGGCGGCGCCGACAGCGGCGGCGGCGGCCTTACGGGCACGGGGAAGACGTCGTGCGGTCATGGGTGGTGCGACTCCTTGCATGCGCTGAGAACGGACTCACGGACACGGCGGCAGCCGTCCTCGCGGGAGGACGGTGCGCCGCGCGGGCGTCCCTATATGCGCAGGAGTTGCAGCTGGGCCAGGTCGGGCGGGGCGCGGCCGGGCACCGTCGCGCCGCCCGGGCGGGCGTGGAGCAGCGGGTCGGCCGCCGCCGGGACGGTGGCGGCGAGCAGGGGTGCCTGTCCGGGCGCGCCGGAGACACCACCGGCCGCGCACGTGGAGTCCGCGTGCTGGGCGTGGCCCGCCCCGCCGCCGCTCTCGTCCACGTGGTCGCAGGCGTCGCCGGCGACATGACCGGCCGGTTCCGCATGTGCGTGGCCGGTGACATGGCCGCCCGGTTCCGCGGGTGCGTGACCGGCGGTCGCGGGGGCGATGGTGCCGGCCGCCAGTCCGTGCATGGCGAACACCCCGGCCAGTACGGCCAGGATCAGCAGCGCCCCTCGGCACGCCCGGAGGCGTACGCGGCGGCGGTGCGGATCGGTGCTCATGGCGCCCATCGTAGAGGCCTCTCCCGCGTCCCCGCCGACGGGTGGGCCCGCCTGTGGACAAGCCGGGGCCCCCGGACGGTCGACCCGTCCGGGGGCCCGGCCCAGCAGCCCCTGTGGCGGAGCGCTTGGAGTTAACGCACCCCACGATGCCACCCGGGGCGGGTCGGTCCGCGGCAGGCAGGGCGCGGACACGGTGGCGTGTCACCCGTCCGGCCCGGCGTCCTCGCCGACCTGCGCCGCCCGCGCCGGTCGCATGCGGCCCACGGACCGCATGCGGGCCACGAACCACCCGTCGGCTGGGGGCCGTACGCCCGCCGGGCCCGGGGCCCCCGTGCGTACGGCTCAGACCTGGCCCCGCCAGGCGCCGGTCTCCGTGCCGTGCGACTCCATGAAGGACTTGAACCGCTTGAGGTCTCCGGTGACCTGCCGCTTGACGAACCCGAGCTTGTCCCCGACGGTCTCGGCGATCCCGTCGGGCTCGAAGTCCATCTGCAGCATGACCTTCGTGGTCGTGTCGTCGATGCGGTGGAACGTCACCACACCGGCCTGCCTGGCCTCACCGCCGACGGTGGTCCAGGCGACCCGCTCGTCGGGGACCTGCTCGGTGATCTCGGCGTCGAACTCCCGCGCCGCGCCGTTCACCTGGGTCACCCAGTGGGTGAGGGTGTCGGTGCGCTGCTCGATCCGCTCCACGCCCTCCATGAACTGCGGAAAGGTCTCGAACTGGGTCCACTGGTTGTAGGCGGTGCGCACCGGCACGCGGACTTCGATGGATTCCTCGACCTGCGACATGTGCTGTTGCGTCCTTCCCTGGTTCCGACCGCCCGGCCGTACGCCGGACATCGACCGCGTCGGTTCCCTCGGGCCCTCGTGTGCCCCCGTCCCCCGCACTCATGACCCCTTCCCGCCACCTGTTTGTCCCGGCGGCTCCCGGACACCCGTCCCGTGACGGAGCGGTACGGAGGTGAGGAACGTGCCAGGAGAGCAGGAGTTGCCCTCGACGCTGCGGCGCTCACCGGCGAGCGCGCGGCGTACCTGGGTCAAGGCGCACGACTCGGCGGTCGAGGAGTACGGCGAGGGCGAGCGCGCGCACCGGGTCGCGTACAGCGCCCTCAAGCACACCCACGAGAAGGTCGGCGACCACTGGGAGCGCAAGGAGGGCGGCCGCAAGGGCCCGTCGGACCCGCTGGCCGCGCGACCCCGGCGGCAGGGCGGCCGCAGTGGTGAGGGCGTCGACGAGAACGCCTCCAAGCGGCACCTCTACGACCTCGCGAGCAGACTGGACATCGCGGGTCGGTCGCGGATGTCCAAGCCCGAACTGCTGGAGGCCATCCGTAAGGAGAACAGGACCCGGACGCGGCAGGCGCGGTCGTCCTGATGGTCCTTCGGGTGCCGGGCCGGTGCCCACGCGGACGGGTCGCGGTGGTGCACGGCGGGACCGGCCGCGGCATGGCCGCGAGGCCCGGGCTCACATGGCCAGGTGCGCCGGGATGTGCGTCGCCTCCTCGATCTCGCCCCCGGCCTTCTTCATCAGACGGCGCGAGAGCTCGTTCAGGCAGCGGGCCGCGGCGATCTCCTCCCCGACGCGCTGCTGCTCCATGTCGTCGGGGTGCCGCTTGGCATGGCCGTGGGCGCGCAGCTCCGTACCGTCCGGGAGCCTGACCATGCAGGCCGCGCGGGTCCTGCCCGCGGCTTCGTCCTCGGTGAACTCGACATTGACGTGCCAGCCGACGATCGTCTTCATCTCACACCTCCAGGTCACTCCCTCACCCCTCCAGCGTGCACCCGCGGGCGCGCGTACGCCCATTCGGGGACCCGGGGGCCAGGCGTTCCGGCCGCCGGGTGCTGAACAGGGCGCGGAAGCGCTTCGTACTGGGCGGTGAGACGTCTCTGCGACGATGCGACGAAGGGAGCGGTGATGAGCGAGCGCGACGAGCCGACGGTGCGGGGACTCCCGGACGGTGGTGCCGAGGTGGCCGTGGTGCTGCGGCTGCGCTGGGACGACATCGCGGCGCTCGGCCGGGAGGCGAGCCGGCTGGCCGAGCAGCGCGGAGCCCCGGTGAGCCTGGACGACGCCGCCAGTCACCGCCTGCGCACCTGGTCCTCGGTGGCGAACGCGCCCGACGACCGGAGCAAGGCGGCACCGCCCGCCCCGGCGGCGGCCGTCTCCGGTGCCCCGGCAGCGGCCACGGACCGGGCGCGGCACCAGGTGGGGCACCTGAGCGAGACGGCGCCGGTGGCCGCGATCACGGCGCACCCCGCTCGGTAGGCATAGGCGTGCCGACACCTGCGATCGGCACGCCCATTGGATCTTCCCGGGGTGTCCGGCCTACGGTCGGGAGCCTCGACCACACACCTGGGAGAACACCATGTCGAAGATTCTTTTCGTGTTGACCGGCGCCGACCACTGGACGCTGGCGGACGGCACCGAGCACCCCAGCGGCTTCTGGGCCGAGGAAGCCGTCGCCCCGTACGAGGCGTTCACGGCGGCGGGGCACGAGGTCGTGGTCGCCACGCCCGGCGGCGTGGTGCCGACGGTCGACCGGGCGAGCCTCGCGCCCGAGGCCAACGGCGGCCAGGAAGGCGCCGACCGGGTGGCGAACGCCCTCGCGTCCTTCACCGGCCTCCAGCGCCCCCTGGCCCTGTCGGACGTGAAGCTCGACGAGTACGCCGCGGTGTTCTATGCGGGCGGCCACGGCCCCATGGAGGACCTCGCCGTCGACGCCGAGTCGGGCCGGCTGTTGGTCCGCGCCCTGGCTTCGGGCAGGCCGCTCGGCGTGGTGTGCCACGGTCCGGCGGCGCTGCTCGCGGCCCGTGGGGAGGACGGCGGCAACGCCTTCGCGGGGTACCGGCTGACCGGCTTCACCAACGCCGAGGAGGCCCAGGCCGGCCTCGCGGACAAGGCGAAGTGGCTGCTTCAGGACCGCCTGGTGGAGATCGGCGCCGAGTTCGAGGAGGGCGAGCCGTGGGCGCCGAACGTGGTCGTGGACCGCAACCTGGTGACCGGCCAGAATCCGGCCTCCTCGGCGCCGCTCGCCGCCGAGCTGCTGAAGCGGCTGGGCTGACCGCGGCGGTTCACGGCGCCGTCGGCGCGCCGGCGCGCCGGCGTCCGCAGCCGCGTTCACTCCTCGGCCGCGCCGCGCCGGACGCCGACCGCGGCGAGGACGGCGCCGGCCACACACAGCACTCCGGTCACGAGGACGGCGGTGTGGACACCGTTCATGAACGCCTGGCCGCTCCCCTCGACGACGGCGGCCCGCACCTGGGAGGGCATGTCACCGCCGGCCGGGGCGACGCCCATCGCCACCGCGTCCTTCGCCTCGTGCAGCCGCTCGGCGAGGGGCGCGGGCACACCGGCGCCGGTGAGCTCCCCGGTCAGCGTGGAGCCGACCCGGCTGCTGATGAGGGATACGAGCACCGAGGTGCCGAGCGCCCCGCCGACCTGGAGGGCGGTGGCCTGGAGACCGCCCGCCACACCGGCGTCCTTGACCGGAGCGCTGCCGACGATGGCGTCGGACGAGGCGGCCATCACCATGCCGACGCCCAGGCCGAGCGCGACGAAGGGCGGCCACATGGCGGCGTACGAGGAGTGCGCGCCCCAGCCGAGCATTCCGAAGGAGGCGGCGGCCTGGAGGGACATACCGAGCGGCATCGTCAGGCGGGCGCCGAACCGTTCGGTGAGCTTCGCACCCAGCGGCGAGGCGACGACGGAGGCGAGGCTCAGCGGCAGGGTGCGCACACCCGCCTCGACGGGGGTGAAGCCACGCACGTTCTGGAGGTACAGCATGACGAAGAAGATCACGCCGAGGAGCACGAAGAAGTTGACGGCGGTGATGATCGTGCCGATGGTGAGCGCGGGGCTGCGGAACAGCCGCATCGGCAGCAGCGGGTGCTCGACGCGCGTCTCGTACCAGCAGAACACCAGGAGCACGGCGAGGCCCGCGGCGAGCGTGGCGAGGGTCGAGCCGGAGGCCCAGCCCCATGTCTCGCCCTTGACGACGCCGAAGACGACGACGAGCAGGCCGAGCGCCAGCAGGACCACGCCGGGAACGTCGAAGCGGTGGCGGCCCGCGGGGCTCTTGCTCTGCGGGAGGACGAGTGCGCTGAAGGCGAGCGCGAGGACGCCGATCGGGGCGTTGATGTAGAAGACCGACTCCCAGGTGACGTGCTCGACGAGCAGCCCGCCGACGATGGGGCCGAGCGCGGTGGAGACGGACGACACCATCGCCCAGACGCCGACGGCCATGCCGAACTTCTTCGGGGGGAACACCGCCCGCAGCAGGCCGAGGGTGTTGGGCATCAGCAGCGCGCCGAAGAAGCCCTGCGCGGCCCGGAAGGCGATGACGCCCTCGATGGAGCCGGCCAGGCCGATGGCGACGGAGGCGAGGGTGAATCCGGCGACGCCGATCAGGTAGTACGTACGCCGCCCGAAGCGGTCGCCCAGCTTGCCGCCGAGGATCAGCGCGGCGGCGAGGGCCAGGAGGTAGGAGTTGGTGACCCACTGCAGGTCGGCGGTGGAGGCGTGCAGGTCGCGGCCGATCTCCGGGTTGGCGATCGCGACGACGGACCCGTCCAGGCCGACCATGAACAGGCCGAACGCGACGGCGACCAGGGTCAGCCAGGGGTTGCCGCGACGGCCGCGCGGGGCGGCGGGCGGGGAGTGTGCGGGCAGGGGTGAGTGATCCACGGCGGTGGAGGACATGGAGGTGTGGTGCTTCCTGGTGAAGACGGGAGGAGGAACGCCTCAGCGGGCGGCGGGGTGAAGGTGCCGCGCCAGTCCGTACAGGGCGCCGATGGCGGACCCCAGCGCGTCGCGCTCGCCGTCCGTCAGCGCGTGCAGCGCCTCGGCGACGTACCCGTCGGACAGCTCATGGACCGCGGCCAGCCTGCGGCGGGCCTCGGCGGTCAGGTGCAGGTGCGCGACCCGCTTGTCCGCCGGGTCCTGCCGGCGCTCCAGCATGCCGCCGACGGTCAACTGGGAGACCAGGGCGCTCACGTTGTTCGGCTTCATCAGCAGGAGGCCGGCGGCCTCGCGCACGGTGATCCCGTCACGCTCCCCGACCAGCCGCAGCAGGGCGATCTGCCCCTCCGGGGGCCTGGGGTGCGGGAAGTCCTCGGCGAGACGCCGGTCGAGGGCCCGCTGCAGCACGGGCAGGACGGCGGCGAGCCGGGAGGCGACGTCGCTGGTGTCCTGCGCGGACGTGTCGGGGGCGGGCATGGGTCCAGCGTAGGTACGGTCACATACCTATGTCAACATAGCTATCTCGGCCGGAGAGCGTGTGGCGGAGAGCGGTGGACAGCCGGGCCGGACCCGGTCGTGGGCGTCCGGGAAGAGTGTGAGCCGACGGCATCGCGTACGGCTTGCGGCAGTCCCGGATGGTCTCGGCGAGCCGCCGTCCGGCGGCGTCCTGGGACGGTACGCGGACGCCGGCGGGCCCCGGCCTCGCAGGCCGTCCCCGCCGGTCGCGGGGAGCTGCCCGCCCCACATGTGCTCTCCGCCTGCCGGGCCGGGGAAGGAAGCGGCGCGCGGCGCCCGCCGTCTCCTTCTCCTCCGTGCGCGCCTTCCCCGGGCGCCGGCAGCCGGTCAGCCCGTCATCCGGCCGCCGGGAACGCGTCGGCGCGGACGTGCGGCATCGGGCCGCTGCGGACCCGGTAGGGGTCGTCGGCCGGGCGGGCGGCCGGGCTGACGCGTACGGTCAGCGGCCCGGCCCACTCGTAGCCGCGGCGCTCGCCGTGGCGGGCCAGGGCGTCCGTCAGGGCCTGTCCCACGTCGCCGCACCCGTGGCGCAGCAGCTTCTCGTGGACTCGGGCGTCGAGCTCGACCTCGTACGCGTTGGGCACCACCACTCTGCTCTGGCTGCAGACCACGGCGTGCTCGTCGCACTCATGGCGCAGCGCGTCGAGCAGCTCGACCGGCTCGTGGCGGCGGGCCTTGGAGAGCAGGGCGCTCTGCCAGCGCTCCAGGGCCCGTTCCCAGCGTGTCAGGGTTCCCATCGCCATCTGCCCGCTCGTCCTCCCTCGCTACGTCGTCAGCGGCGTCCGCGCAGCCGGCCCAGCATCTGGCGGGCCTGGGAGCGCTTGCGCGGGTCGGCGGCGCTGCGGCGCACCGACGACATCGTCCGCCGTCCCTGCGGGCTTCGGGTGAACTGCTTGATGCGTGTCATCAGTCCGGACATGGGACCTCCTCGAGAGTGTGTACGGCACGTCTACCCGGCAACGTCCCGACGATGTGTGGCCGGGCACATCAGGCCCCGCATGGCCTCGGCGGCGCGTACGGCGGCGTCGGCGCAGCAGTTGTTGAACAGGACGTGCAGGTGTGCGACACGGTCGGCGAGGGAGCGGAGCCGGGGGCGCCACTCCCTCAGTTCTTCCTCGTCGTACGTGTGCCGGAAACGGCCCTCCTTGGTGCCGCGGCCCCAGGCGGAGCTGTGCCCGTGGAAGCGGACGACCGCGAGACCGTCGGAGGTGACCGGGGTGAGCGGAGGTATGGACGTGGGCAGGTCCTGCGCCATGTCCACGGCCACGGCCGCCGCGTCCAGGTCGGTCAGCAGGGCGGTGGTGCGGGCCCGCCGGGCGTCCCGCCACCAGTCGGGGTGCCGGAACTCCACGGCCACGGGCCAGTCGCCGGCGCGCCGCCTGGTGCGGTGGAGGACGGCTTCCGCCCGGGCGCCCGGGGCGAACCAGGGCGGGAACTGGAACAGCAGGGTGCCCAGCCGGTCCGCCTCCCTCAGCGGTCGCAGCGCCTCGCTGAAACGGTGCCAGATCTCGTCGAGGAACCCGGGGTCGCCGGTGTCGCGGTCACGCAGGTCTGCGGGGAGGGCGGCCGTGCGGGTCGGGTGCCCGGTGAGGAGGGAGAACGCCTTGACGTCGAAGCGGAAGCCCGCGGGTGTGCGCTCGGCCCACAGGAGGCTGTTGCGCGCGCTGGGGAGGGCGTAGTACGTGGCGTCGACCTCCACCACGGGGAACCGTTCGGCGTAGTGGCGCAGCCGCCCCTCCGCGTCGCGCCGCCCCGGCGGGTACCACCCGCTGCCCACAAGTGCCTTGTCCGTCCAGGAACATGTACCGATCAGGATCTCACCCATGCCGCCCGCCTACCCCCGGGCGGGGGCCCTTCACGACGCACACCGAGGAACCAGATGACCGACGCCTCCGCCGCCTTCCGGCTCCACCCGGGCGACCCCGGCTCCCCCGTGATCCTCCATGTCCCGCACTCCTCCCGCGTGATACCCGCGGAGGTCCGTGCCGGGATCGTGCTCGACGACCGTGCGCTGGCGGCGGAGCTGGACCACATCACCGACGCGTACACGGAGCGGATCGCCGACGCGGCGGCGCAGGCGGCGCGGGTGCGGCCCTGGCGGTTCGTCAACCGGCTGTCCCGCCTGGTCGTCGACCCGGAGCGGTTCCCCGACGAGCGTGAGGAGATGCGGGCGGTGGGCATGGGCGCGGTCTACACCCGCACCACGCACCGGGAGGAGCTGCGCCCGCCGCGCGCCGACGTACAGCCGCTGCTCGACCGGTACTTCCACCCGTACGCGGAGGCGATGACGGCGGCCGTGGCCGAGCGGCTCGGGACGGTGGGGCGGGCCGTGATCGTCGACGTGCACTCCTACCCGGCGAAACCCTTGCCGTACGAGCTGCACGGCGACGGGCCGCGGCCGCCGATCTGCCTCGGCACCGACTCCTTCCACACGTCCGGTCCGCTGCTCGACGCGGCACGGCAGGCGTTCGCGGACTTCGGCGGCACGGAGCTGGACAGTCCGTTCGCGGGGACGTACGTGCCACTGCGGTACTACGGGCGGGACGCGAGGGTGGGTGCGGTGATGGTGGAGATCCGGCGCGATCTGTACATGGACGAGCGGGGCGTGCCCCGCGCCGGGGGCGTCGACGCGCTCGCCGGGGCCCTGGCCGGTCTCGTCGAGCGGCTCTCCCCAGGGCGGCACACGCGGTCACCGCGCCGGACGTGAGCCCTCCCGCTCCGGGTGGGCTGACGTCGGCGCCTCCGGGCGCCAGGGCCCCGGGCGCCGATCGGCACCGGCGCGGTGCCGGAGGGCGCGGTGCCGGAGGGCCGCGGGATGCGCGTCCGGGGGTCCTGCACGAGTCTGGAGACAGGGAACGCGCGGACGGCGGTGGGTGGGAGCACCCGGCCGTCCCGGCCGTCCCCGTTCGGCTCATCGTCTCCGGCGCCGTGACGGTGGGCGGTTCTCCTCGTCGGCCGTGCCGTCCGCCTGTGAGCCGCCGCCCGACCCCGTACCGCGGCACCGATCCGGCGCAGGGCCGGCCCCGGGCCCGCGAAGGACCGACGAAGGAGCACAGCATGGCGAAGGACAACCTGAGAAAGGGCGACAAGGTGTCATGGAAGAGCCATGGCCAGAACGTGACCGGAAAGGTGAAGAAGAAGATCACCGACCGCACCCGGGCGGCGGGCCGGACGGTCGACGCCTCGAAGGACGACCCTCAGTACGAGGTGGAGAGCGACAAGTCGGGCCGCTCGGCCGTCCACAAGCCGGCCGCTCTGCGCAGGAAGGGCAGGTCCTGACGGCCCTCCCGGCGCGCACGGCGCTCCGTGCCCCGGCCCCGTGCCGGGGACGGATGCCGGGCGCGGCTGCCGCTCCGGTACCGGCGGGCGGACCGGCACCGCGGTTCACGCACCGCGGGTCCGCGCCACGATGCGGCACCGGCTTCGGCACCGGATCCGGCACCGGGATCCGCCGCCGCGGCTGAGCGCGCGTCAGTACGGTGGTGGGGCGTCACCGTTCGGCTTCCGGGTGCGAGGCGCCCGGACGCACCAGGCCACCTTCTCCAGGAGTCACCGTTGCGGATGCTGATCAACGTACCCGAGACCGTCGTCGCCGACGCGCTGCGCGGGATCGCTGCCGCCCATCCCGAACTCACCGTGGACGTGGAGAACCGGGTCGTCGTACGGCGGGACGCGCCCGTCGCCGGGGAGGTCGCCCTGGTGTCGGGGGGCGGGTCCGGGCACGAGCCGTTGCACGCCGGGTTCGTAGGCCCCGGGATGCTGGCGGCGGCCTGTCCCGGTGAGGTGTTCACCTCACCGGTTCCCGACCAGATGGTGCGGGCGGCGGCCGCCGTGGACAGCGGGCGCGGGGTGCTGTTCGTCGTCAAGAACTACACCGGGGACGTACTGAACTTCGAGATGGCGGCCGAACTCGCCGAGGACGCGGGCGTGCGGGTCGCCAGGGTACTGGTGGACGACGACGTGGCCGTCGCCGACAGCACGTTCACGGCGGGACGGCGCGGGACGGGCGCCACCCTGTTCGTGGAGAAGATCGCCGGCGCCGCCGCCGAGGAGGGGGCGCCGCTGGAGCGGGTGGAGTCGATCGCCCGGCAGGTGAACGCCCGTTCCCGGAGCTTCGGCGTGGCGCTGAGCGCCTGCACGACCCCGGCCAAGGGCAGTCCGACGTTCGACCTGCCGCCGGGCGAACTGGAGCTGGGCATCGGCATCCACGGCGAGCCAGGACGGGAGCGGCGGCCGATGATGACGTCGGGGGAGATCGCCGACGTCGCGGTGGACGCGGTCCTGGAGGATCTGAAGCCGAGCGGACCGGTACTGGTGCTGGTGAACGGCATGGGGGCGACGCCGCTGCTGGAGCTGTACGGGTTCAACGCGGAGGTCCAGCGGGTGCTGGGCGAGCGAGGCGTCCCGGTGGCCCGTACGCTCGTCGGCAACTACGTGACCTCGCTCGACATGGCCGGCTGCTCGGTGACCCTGTGCCAGGCCGACGAGGAACTGCTACGGCTGTGGGACGCGCCGGTACGCACCGCCGCCCTGCGGTGGGGAGTGTGAGGGCCGTGATGCTCGACGCGGAGTTCTTCCGGCGCTGGATGACCGGCGCGGCGGCGGCCGTGGACCGTGAGGCGGACCGGCTCACCGAGCTCGACTCGGCGATCGGGGACGCCGACCACGGCGCGAATCTGCGACGCGGTTTCGCCGCGGTGGTCACGGCGCTGGAAGGTGAGCCGTCCGGGACGCCGGGATCGCTGCTGACGCTCGCGGGGCGGGAACTGATCTCGACGGTCGGTGGCGCGTCGGGCCCGTTGTACGGGACGCTGCTGCGGCGCACCGGCAAGGCGCTCGGCGCCGCCGACGAGGTCGCGCCCGTCCAGCTGGCCGAGGCGCTGCGCGTGGGCGTGGCGGCCGTGGCGCAGCTCGGCGGGGCGAAGGCCGGGGACAAGACGATGCTGGACGCGCTGGAGCCGGCGGTCGAGGCGATGGCCGAGTCGCTCGGCGAGTCGTTCGCGGCGGCGGCGGAGGCCGCGGACCGGGGCGCCCTCGCGACCGTACCGATGCGGGCCCGCAAGGGCAGGGCCAGTTACCTCGGGGAGCGCAGCGTGGGGCACCAGGACCCGGGCGCGACGTCCTCGGCGCTGCTGATCGCCGCGCTCGCCGCCGCGGCGGAGGAGGCACGGTGAGCGCGCGGGTGGGCATCGTGCTGGTCTCGCACAGCGCGGCGGTCGCCGACTCGGTCGCCGGGCTGGCGCGGGGTCTCGCCGGGGGCGGGGAGACCGCTCCGGTGGCGGCGGCGGGCGGTACGCCGGACGGCGGGCTGGGCACCAGCGCGGAGCTGATCACGCGGGCGGCGACGGCGGTCGACGGCGGGGCGGGCGTGGCGGTCCTGGTGGACCTGGGCAGCGCCGTGCTGACGGTGAAGGCGCTGCTCGCGGAGGGCGACGAGCTGCCCGACGGCACGCGGCTGGTGGACGCGCCGTTCGTGGAGGGCGCGGTGGCGGCGGTGGTCACCGCGTCGGCGGGCGGTGACCTGGACGCGGTGGTCGCGGCCGCGTCGGAGGCGTACGGCTACCGCAAGGAGTAAGGCGCGCCCGCGGGGTGGAGCCGGGCCGTGCGCCGACGCGCGGCTTGTGATGTACCTGGTCAACGCACTAGTGTCGCAGGGCCTTGGTGTACGGGAAACCGGTGCGGTACCGGTGCGGCCCTCGCCACTGTGATCGGGAAGTCCGGCTCCACCCCCCGGGGACCATCTCGGGAAGCCACTGGAACGCCGCGGGAGACCGCGGGGTCCGGGAAGGCGGAGTCGCGGCGGCATGACCCGTCAGCCAGGAGACCGGCCAGGGCGCGTTGTCCATCCACGAGGTGCTGGAGAGGGTCTCCCCCAACATGCATATCGCCGAGGGCTATCTGCCCCCCGTGCACGCGGCCGCCTGGAGCGTGGCGGCCGCCCCCTTCGTCGTCCACGGCGTCCGGGCCCTGACCCGTGAGGTCAGGGCCAATCCCGAATCGACTCTCCTGCTCGGCGCGGCCGGCGCCTTCACTTTCGTCCTCTCGGCCCTCAAGCTCCCGTCGGTGACGGGGAGTTGCTCCCACCCGACCGGTACGGGGCTGGGCGCGATCCTGTTCCGGCCGCCGATCATGGCGGTGCTCGGCACCATCACCCTGCTGTTCCAGGCGCTGCTGCTGGCGCACGGCGGCCTGACGACGCTGGGCGCCAACGTCTTCTCGATGGCTGTCGTCGGCCCGTGGGCCGGCTTCGGGGTGTACTGGCTGCTGCGCCGCTTCGAGGTGCCGCTGATGGTGAGCGTGTTCTTCGGGGCCTTCGTGGCCGACCTGTCCACGTACTGCGTCACCAGCGTGCAGCTCGCGCTCGCCTTCCCGGACCCGAGCAGCGGTCTCGTCGGTTCTCTGGCGAAGTTCGGCGGGATCTTCGCGGTGACGCAGATCCCGCTGGCCGTCAGCGAGGGGCTGCTCACCGTGCTGGTGATGCGGCTGCTGACGCGGTCCAGCAAGGGGGATCTCGTCCGGCTCGGCGTGGTGTCCGTGAAGAAGGAGGCCGTGGCGCGATGAGCCGTGACGCCAGGATCAACACGCTGCTGCTGCTCGTCGTGGCCGCGCTCGCCGTCCTCCCGCTGGCCCTGGGGATGGGTGACCACAGGGAGGAGCCGTTCGCGGGCGCCGACGCGCAGGCGGAGACGGCGATCACCGAGACGAACCCGGACTACGAGCCGTGGTTCAGTCCGCTGTACGAACCCCCGTCCGGCGAGATCGAGTCGGCGCTGTTCTCGCTGCAGGCCGCTCTGGGCGCCGGTGTGCTGGCGTACTACTTCGGCCTGCGGCGCGGGCGTCGGCAGGGTGAGGCGCGGGCGCGTACCGGGTCTCCTGCCGGATCCCGCGACGGATCCCGCAACGGATCCCCCGACGGATCCTCCGACGGGGACGACCCGGTGAAGCCCGCGGGCGCTGAACCTCCGGTCACGGAACCTCCGGTCGCCGGTCCGGCCGGTGCCGACGCCGGTGTGCCCCGGCCTTCCGCCTAGCCGCCGGTGCTGCCGATCGACGCGGCGGCGCACAGCAGTCGCTGGCGCCGCCGCCATCCGGGCGAGAAGGCCCTGCTGGGCTTCGGTCTGACCGTGCTGGCCGTGTGCCTGCCGCCCTGGCCGGGGGCCGTGCTCGTCGCCGCCGCGACCCTCGCGGTGCTGCTGGGCCCGGCGGGGGTGGCGCCGCGGCAGCTGTGGCGGGCGTGGCGCATCCCACTGGGTTTCTGCGTAACGGGTGCGGTGCCCCTGCTGTTCCAGGTGGGCGGGGCGGGC
The DNA here is from genome assembly GCF_039532985.1 of Streptomyces gobitricini. NCBI lineage: Bacteria > Bacillati > Actinomycetota > Actinomycetes > Kitasatosporales > Streptomycetaceae > Streptomyces > Streptomyces gobitricini. The sequence goes on from NZ_BAAASR010000015.1 coordinate 139,194, forward strand.
GGGCTCGTCACGCTCGCCCCGGACGGGCCGGCGCACGCGGGCCAATTGCTGCTGCGTACGTCGGCCGCCTCGCTCGGCGTGCTGCTGTTCGCGTTCACCACGCCGGTGTGCGACGTGTTGCCCAGGCTGGTGCGGGCGGGGGTGCCGGCGCCGGTCGTCGACGTCGCGCTCGTGATGTACCGGATCAGTTTCCTGCTGCTGGACTCGGTCCGGCGGATCCGGGAGGCGCAGGCCGCGCGGCTCGGACTGACGAGCCGGGCGGCCGCCTGGCGTTCCCTGGCGGGCCTGGGAGCGACGGCGTTCGTACGCGCCTTCGACCGGGCGGCCCGGCTCCAGACGGGCCTGACCGGGCGCGGCTACGACGGCACCCTGCGCGTGCTGGTGCCGCGGACGGAGGTGTCCCGGCGGTTCCTGGGGGCGACCGGCGCGCTGCTCGCCGGGCTCGTCGCGCTCACTCTCGTACTCGAAAGGTTGCTGCCGTGATGCCTTCCGCCGTCGTGGAACTGCTGGGCGCGGGTTACGCCTACGAGGACGGCCCCGCCGTCCTGCGGGGCGTGGACTTCGCCGTGCCGGAGGGGCGGTCCATCGCGCTGCTCGGCCGCAACGGCAGCGGGAAGACGACGATGCTCCGGCTGCTGAGCGGTGGCCTGCGGTGCGGGAGCGGGCAGCTGCGCCTGGAGGGGCGGGAGGTGTCGTACGACAGGGCGGGTCTGACGCGGCTGCGCACGACGGTGCAGTTGGTCGTGCAGGACCCGGACGACCAGCTGTTCGCGGCGTCGGTGGGCCAGGACGTGTCGTTCGGGCCGATGAACCTGGGGCTGGCGGAGCCGGAGGTGCGGGAGCGGGTGCGCGAGGCTCTGGAGGCGCTGGACATCACGGCGCTGGAGGACCGGCCGACGCACCTGCTCTCGTACGGCCAGCGCAAGCGGGCCGCGATCGCGGGCGCGGTCGCCATGCGGCCCCGGGTCCTGGTCCTGGACGAACCGACGGCCGGCCTCGATCCGCACGGCCAGGAACGGCTGCTGGCCGTACTGGACCGGCTGCGCGCCACCGGGACCACGGTGGTGATGGCGACGCACGACGTGGACCTGGCCCTGCGCTGGGCGGACGACGCGGCCGTCCTCACCCCGGACGGCCTGCGCACCGGACCGGTCGCCGACCTGCTCGCCGACCAGGCGCTCCTCGACGCGGCCGGTCTCCGCCGCCCCTGGGGCATGGCGGTGGCGCGGGTGCTGCGCGACCGCGGCCTGCTGGACGCGGCCGCGCCGGGCCCGCGCACCCCGGAGGAGCTCGACGCCTGGGCGGCGGCGGTGCCGGGGGCGTAGGCGCGGGCGCGGCGCGGCTCCCGGACGGCACGGTCCGCCGTACGAGGCGACGCGGCGGAACGGCTCACGCCCGGCGGCGCGCGTCCGCGCGGCAGGAAACCCGACAGCCGATGGGGCTCGGTTCACCCCCGCCCCCTCGCCGCCTCGTCGAGGGCGGCGTCGGGGACGACGGGCGCCCGGTCACCGGCTGGGGCGTGGCGTACCGCGGGCGGCGACCGCCCCGAGGACGGCCCGGAGACCCGTACCGCCCTCCGGGCCCGGGCGGGCGGCGGACTTCCGCAGGCGAACGGCGCCGGGACCGGGTGCGCCGGTGGCGCCGCTCCGCGCACGCTTCTCCCGGCGCCCGGGCGCCATCCGCCGCCGGCGGGCACGCCGGGGTACGCCGTGTTCCTCCCCCGTGCACGAGGGCGCCGCCCGGCGGTCCCGGCCCCGGGCCGGAAGGTGACGCGGACAGCGCCCGGCGGCCTCACCGGGCCGCCGCGCTTCCGCAGCGCGCCACTCCGGCGGCGACCGGGGCACGAGGAGACCGGCCAGGCCGCCGACCGGGCACGTAGCGCAGGTCACCCCCCGATCGTTATGCAACTTGTTGCACAACGGGTCCGGCGTCGTCTACAACTGGGGCGACGACACCGCGCGAGGAGGCGCCCCCATGACTGCGACCCCGGCCCCGACCCCGTACCCGCACCTGCTCAGCCCGCTGGACCTCGGGTTCACCACACTGCCCAACCGGGTGCTCATGGGGTCCATGCACGTCGGACTGGAAGAGGCCGAGAACGGCTTCGCGCGCATGGCCGCCTTCTACGCCGAGCGCGCCCGCGGCGGCGTCGGGCTGATCGTGACCGGCGGCATCGCGCCCAACGACGCGGGGCGGCCCTATGAGGGCGGGGCCAAGCTCACCACCGGGGAGGAGGCCGCGAAACACCGCGTCGTGACGGACGCGGTCCACGCGGCGGGCGGCCGGATCGCGATGCAGATCCTGCACTTCGGGCGGTACGCCTACCACCGTGACCTCGTCGCGCCGAGCGCCCTCCAGGCACCGATCAGCCCCTTCGTACCGAACGAGCTGACCGACGCCGAGATCGAGCAGACGATCGAGGACTACGCGCGCACCGCGGAGCTGGCGAAGTCGGCCGGGTACGACGGTGTCGAGATCATGGGCTCCGAGGGCTACCTGATCAACGAGTTCATCGCAGCCGCGACGAACCGGCGCGAGGACCGGTGGGGCGGCAGCTACGAGAACCGGGTCCGGTTCCCGCTGGAGATCGTCCGCCGGACGCGTGAGCGGGTCGGCGCGGACTTCATCCTCATCTACCGCCTGTCCATGCTGGACCTGGTGCCGGGCGGCTCGACCCTCGAGGAGGTCGTCGCGCTCGCCAAGGAGATCGAGGCGGCCGGCGCCACGATGATCAACACGGGCATCGGCTGGCACGAGGCACGCATCCCCACCATCGCCACCTCGGTGCCGCGCGGGGCCTACACCTGGGTCACCAAGAAGCTGATGGGCTCGGTGTCCGTCCCGCTGATCACCAGCAACCGCGTCAACACCCCCGAGGTCGCCGAGGCGGTCCTGGCGGAGGGGCGCGCGGACGTGGTCTCGATGGCCCGCCCCTTCCTCGCCGACCCCGACTTCGTCGCCAAGGCGGCGGACGGCCGGCCGGAGACCATCAACACCTGCATCGGCTGCAACCAGGCCTGCCTCGACCACACGTTCAGCGGGAAGATCACCTCCTGCCTGGTCAACCCGCGCGCCTGCCACGAGACCGAACTGGTCCTCTCCCCCACCCGGCTGCGCAAGCGGATCGCCGTCGTGGGCGCGGGCCCCGCCGGACTCGCCTGCTCCGTCTCGGCCGCCGAACGCGGCCACGAGGTCACGCTGTTCGACGCCGCGGACGAGATCGGCGGACAGCTGAACGTCGCCAAGCGGGTGCCGGGCAAGGAGGAGTTCGACGAGACGCTGCGCTACTTCCGCACACAACTGGCGCTGCGCGGTGTGGACGTGAAGCTGGGGACGTACGCCACGGCCGAGCTGCTGAGCGGTTACGACGAGGTGGTCGTCGCGACCGGCGTCACCCCGCGCACCCCCGCCATCGAGGGCGTCGACCACCCGTCGGTGGTGAGCTACCTGGACGTACTGCGTGACGGCGCGCCGGTCGGCGAGCGGGTCGCGATCGTCGGGGCGGGCGGCATCGGCTTCGACGTGGCCGAGTTCCTGACGGACGGCGGCGAGGGCGCGAGCCTGGACGCCGAGACGTACTTCCGGCAGTGGGGCGTCGACACGTCGTACGCCGGGCGCGGCGGGCTGCGCGTACCCGAGCGGCCGAAGCCGCCGCGCACCGTGCACCTGCTCCAGCGCAAGGCGTCGAAGGTCGGCGCGGGTCTCGGCAAGACGACGGGCTGGATCCACCGCACCGAGCTCAAGCACCGGGGCGTGACCATGGTCGCGGGCGCGACGTACGAGCGGATCGACGACGAGGGCCTGCACATCACCGTGGACGGCGAGACCCGCACCGTACCGGTGGACACCGTGGTGCTGTGCACCGGCCAGGAGCCGCGGCGCGAGCTGTACGAGGAGCTCGTGGCGGCGGGGGCGGCGGTCCATCTCATCGGCGGCGCCGACGTGGCGGCGGAGCTGGACGCCAAGCGCGCGATCGACCAGGGGACGCGGCTGGCGGCCACCCTGTGACGGCCCCGCGTCCCTAGGATGCGGTCATGTCACTCCCGCACGCGATCCTCACCGCTCTGCTCGAGAAGCCGTCCTCGGGTCTGGAGCTGACCCGCCGATTCGACCGGTCGATCGGTTACTTCTGGTCCGCGACGCACCAGCAGATCTATCGCGAGCTGGGCAAACTCGAGCAGGCGGGGCACATCCGGGCGCTGCCCGCCCCGGTCCCGTCCCGTGGGCAGAAGAAGGAGTACGAGGTACTGCCCGCGGGCCGGACGGAACTGGCCGACTGGGTGCGGCGCAGCGAGGACCCCAAGCCGATCCGGGACGCCCTGCTCCTGCGGCTTCGGGCGGCGGCGGTGGTGGGGACGGAGGGCTTCGCGGACGAGCTGCGCCGCCATCTGTCCCTGCACCGGGCCCAGTTGGAGGAGTACCGGGGCATGGAGGAGCGGCAGTTCCCGGCGGAGCGCCGCACCACGGAGGCGGACCGGCTGCGGCATCTGGTGCTGCGCGGGGGGATCGAGCTGGAGCGGTTCTGGACGGCGTGGCTGACGGAGGCGCTGGCCGAGTTCGACGGCCGGGACCACCGAGCGGATTGTTAACGGTAATCATTTTCATGTAGCGTGACCGCCACCGTACCGACGATGGAGGTCCCCCAGTCATGGCCGTACCCAAGCGGAAGATGTCCCGCTCCAACACCCGCCACCGCCGCGCCCAGTGGAAGGCGTCCACGCCCCAGCTGGTGCCCGTCACGGTCGACGGAGCCGTGTACCAGGTGCCGCAGCGCCTGGTGAAGGCGTACGAGCGCGGCCTGATCCACCCGGAGGGCTGAGCGCGATGACGACGGCCACGGCGCCCGGCTCCGGCGTGCGACTTCCCGTGACGGTCCTCTCCGGCTTCCTCGGCGCCGGGAAGACGACCCTGCTCAACCACGTCCTGAGCAACCGGGACGGCCTGCGGGTCGCCGTGATCGTCAACGACATGAGCGAGGTCAACATCGACGCGGCCCTGGTACGGGGCGGCGGGGCGGCGCTCTCCCGCACCGAGGAGCGGCTGGTCGAGATGACCAACGGGTGCATCTGCTGCACCCTCCGCGACGACCTGCTGGAGGAGGTGGACCGGCTGGCCCGCGAGGGCCGCTTCGACCACCTGCTCATCGAGTCCAGCGGCATCAGCGAGCCCATGCCGGTCGCCGCGACCTTCTCCTTCCCGCGCGACGACGGCGCGACGCTGGGAGACCTGGCCCGGCTCGACACCATGGTCACGGTCGTCGACGCCGCGAACTTCCTGCCCGAGCTGACCGGCGGCGACGGGCTCGCGGAGCGCGGGCTGGACCAGTACGCGGACGACGAGCGGACCGTCAGCGATCTGCTGATGGACCAGATCGAGTTCGCGGACGTCATCGTCGTCAACAAGCTGGACCTGGTGAGCCATGCGGACGCGACGCGGCTGACGGCCGCGCTGAGCCGCCTCAACCCGGTGGCGCGGATCGTGACCGCCGTACGCGGCCGGGTGTACCTCGGGGAGGTCCTCGGCACCGGACTGTTCGACCTGGAACGCGCCCAGCAGGCGCCCGGCTGGGTCAGGGAGCTCAACGGCGACCACGTCCCGGAGACGGAGGAGTACGGCATCTCGTCCACCGTCTTCCGGGCCGGCCGCGCCTTCCACCCCGAGCGGCTGTGGCGGTTCGTCACCGAGGGCCTGGACAGCGGGGACTTCGGCCAGGTGCTGCGCTCGAAGGGCTTCTTCCGGCTGGCCGGCCGCGACCGGGTGACCGGTCTGTGGTCGCAGGCCGGGGCGGTCGCCCGGTTCGAACCGTCCGGGATCCGGGAGGACGGCGGCCCGGGTCAGGAGCTGGTCTTCATCGGCACCGGCCTGCGCGCCTCCGCCCTGCACCGGGCGCTGAAGGACTGCCTCGTCACCGAGGGCGAGCGCGGCCCGTGGCACGACCCCTTCCCCGTGTGGGACGTCCACGCCACGGACGAGGTCTGCGACCACGAACACGCCCCCGAGGACGCCGCGCTCTAGCCCAGCGCCTTCCGCCAGGCCGACTCACGCAGCAGCCGCAGACCGTTGAGGCCGACGAGGACCGTGGAGCCCTCGTGGCCCGCCACGCCGAGGGGCAGCGGCAGGTGTCCGGCCAGGTCCCAGACCACCAGGGCGCCGATGCACACGCCGGCGATCACCAGGTTCTGCACGACGAGCGCGCGGGCGCGGCGGGAGAGGGCCACGACGGCCGGGACGGTGGCCAGTTCGTCGCGTACGACGACGGCGTCGGCGGTCTCCAGGGCCAGGTCGGAGCCGGCCCGGCCCATCGCGATGCCGGTGTGCGCGGCGGCGAGCGCGGGAGCGTCGTTGACGCCGTCGCCGACCACGAGGGTGCGCCGACCGGCGCGTTCCCATTCCCGTACGGCCGCGACCTTGTCCTCGGGCAGCAGCCGGGCCCGTACGTCGGTGATCCCGGCGTCGGCCGCGACGCGGTGCGCCGCGCGGTCGTTGTCGCCGGTCAGGAGCGTCGGGCCGGTGCCGCTGAGCCGGGCGAGTGCGGTGACGGCGGCCGCGGCGCCGTCGCGCAGCCGGTCGGAGACTCCGAGTACGGCGACGGGCGAGCCGTCGACGGTCACCACGACGGCGGTCCGGCCGGCGGCCTCCAGCTCACGGACCGAGGTTTCCAGGTCACGGACCTCACGGACCTCACCGACGGAGGGCTCGGGGGCGCGGCCCGTCGGCTCCGAGTCGCGGCCCGCCGGTTCCGGGGCCCGGCCCGGGCGCGACGGTGCGGCGGGGCGGCCCACCGTGACCTCCCGGCCGCCGACCACGGCCCGTACGCCCCGGCCGGGGGCGGACGAGAACTCCGTGGCGCGGGGCACCTCGACGCCCCGTTCGCGGGCGGCGGCCACCACCGCGCGGGCCAGGGGGTGTTCGCTCGGCAGCTCGGCGGCCGCGGCCAGGGCGAGGACGTCCGGCTCCGCCAGGGCTCCGGTCAGTCGGACCTCGGCCACACGGGGCGCGCCCTCGGTCAGGGTGCCGGTCTTGTCGAACGCGACCCGGTCCACCTGACCCAGCCGTTCCATCACCACGGCCGACTTGACGAGGACACCGTGCCGGCCGGCGTTGGCGATCGCGGAGAGCAGCGGCGGCATGGTGGCGAGGACCACCGCGCACGGCGACGCCACGATCATGAAGGTCATCGCCCGCAGCAGCGTCTCGGTGAGGTCCGCGCCGAAGGCGAGGGGCAGGGCGAACAGGGCGAGGGTCGCGACGACGACGCCCACGGAGTAGCGCTGTTCGATCCTCTCGATGAACAGCTGTGTGGGGGCCTTGGTGGCACTGGCCTCCTCCACCATGGCGACGATCCGGGCGATGACGGACGCCGAAGCGTCCTTGCCGACCCGTACGCGCAGCGCCCCGGTGCCGTTGAGGGTGCCCGCGAACACCTCGTCACCGGGCGCCTTGGGGACGGGCAGGGGCTCGCCCGTGATGGTGGCCTGGTCGACATCGCTCGTACCGTCCAGGACGGCCCCGTCCGCCGGCAGCCGCTCCCCCGGCCGTACGAGCACGGTGTCGCCGACCCGCAGATCGGCCACGCCCACCGGCTCCTCCCCGGTGCCCTTGAGGCGTACGGCCGTGGCGGGCGCCAAGTCCAGCAGGCCGCGCACCGAGTCGGCGGTGCGCCGGGTGGCGAGGGCCTCCAGGGCGCCGGACACCGCGAAGATGACGATGAGCAGCCCGCCGTCCAGGTACTGCCCGATCGCGGCCGCGCCGATCGCGGCGACGACCATCAACAGGTCGACGTCGAGCGACTTGTCCCGCAGGGCACGCAGCCCGGCCAGGCCCGGCTCCCACCCTCCGGCGAGGTAGCAGACGGTGTAGAGCGGACCCCAGACCCACGCGGGCGCTCCGGCCAGGTCGAGCGGGAACGCGGCGAGGAAGGCCGCTGCGGACAGCGCGGCCCAGCGGGCCTCGGGCAGGGCGAGGACCCTGGTCCGGCGGGGTGGCGGGGCGGCATGGGCGGGCTCGGCCGCGGGGCTGGCGTCGATCACCGGGGAAGCCATGGGCGTACACCTCTTCACGGGGCGGGCGGGACGGCACCACCGTACCGGAACACATGAAGACCTCTTCATTCATGCGTCGGGACACGCGGTTACGATGACCGGCATGGGACACGGAGCGAATGGTGAGACGACCCCGGCGGCACGCCTGGACGCGGAGTCCGCGGCCACCATCGCCGCCACGCTCCAGGCCCTCGCCACCCCCTCCCGGCTGATGATCCTCACCCGGCTGCGCCAGGGGCCGTGCGGAGTGACGGAGCTGGCCGAGTCGGTCGCCATGGAGCAGTCGGCGGTCTCCCACCAGCTGCGGCTCCTGCGCGCGCTGAGCCTCGTCACCGGTACCCGCCAGGGCCGGCGCATCGAGTACAGCCTGTACGACAACCATGTCGCCCAGCTCCTCGACGAGGCCGTCTACCACATCGAGCACCTCCGCCTCGGAGCGCGGGACCTCCCCTGACCGGCCGTGGATACTGGTCAGTCGTAGACCGACGACGCTAAGGGGCGCGCATGGCCGACCAGTTGGGAACGAGGCGCGGGACACGGCACGCCGTGGTCATCGGCGGAAGCATCGCGGGGCTGCTCGCGGCCCGCGTGCTCGCCGAGCACGCGGAACGGGTCACGATCGTCGAGCGCGACCGCTTCCCCGTCGAGCCGGAGCCACGCGCGGGGGTGCCGCAGGGGCGGCATCTGCACGTCATGCTCACCGGCGGCCAGCGCGCGCTGGAGGAGCTGCTCCCCGGGATCGTCGGCGACCTGCGGGAGCACGGGGCGCCGGTCGTGGGCATGCCCGAGGACATCGTCCAGTGGCAGCAGGGCCGGTGGTACCGGCGCACCCCCGCCACCGTGCACTTCTTCACCGGGACCCGCCCGCTGGTCGAACACCTGGTACGCCGCCGTGTGCTGGCCGATCCGAGGATCTCGGCGGTGGAGGGGACGGAGGCCTCCGGCCTGGCCGGTGACGCCACCCGCGTACGCGGGGTGGTGCTGCGCGAACGCGGCGCCGGGAGGAACAAGCCACCGCGCGTCCTGGAGGCGGACCTGGTCGTGGACGCGTCCGGCCGCGGCTCGCACGCCTCGGAGTGGCTGGCGGCCATCGGCGCCGAGCCGCCGCGGGAGGAGGTCATCGACACGGGCCTGGCGTACGCGACCCGGCTCTACCGGCCGGGCCGGGCGCAGGACGACGGCGACTTCAAGGGCCACTACCTCATCCCCAACCCCGAGCAGACGTACGGCGGTGTGGTGCTCCCGGTCGAGGGCGGGCGGTATCTGGTCACCCTCTCCGGGCTGCGCGGCGAGGAACCGCCGACGGACGGGGACGCCTTCGAGAAGTACGCGGAGCGGCTGCCCCACCCGGTGCTGCGCGACTGGCTGGCGAAGGCGGAGCCCGAGTCGGCGGTGCACGGCTTCCGGGCGTCGTCCAACGTCCGGCGGCGGTACGACCGTCCGGGACTCCGCCCCGCCGGGTTCCTGGCGACGGGAGACGCCCTGTGCACCTTCAACCCGGTCTACGGGCAGGGCATGTCGGTCGCCGCGATCAGCGCGGTGGCGCTGCGTGACGCGCTGGCGGATCCTCGCCGGACGCCCACGACACGCCGCGTCCAGCGGGCGCTGTTCGCCGCGTCCCGGCAGGCGTGGGACATCTCGGCGGGAGCCGACAAGAACATGCCGGGCGCCGAGGGCAGCGCGGCACGGACCCGGCCCGCCGACCGGCCGGTCGCGTGGTACCTGAAGCGGATTCAGGACCGGGCCCCCGGCGATCCGGTCGTGGGCTCCGCCTTCCGGTCGGCGCTGGCCCTGTCCACGCCGCTGACCTCGCTGTTCGCCCCGCCCGTGCTGCGCGCCACGCTGTTCGGCCCGGTGCGCGGGACACCGGCCGCGCCGCCGTTGCACCGGGAGAGCGGGGCCGAGTGACGGCGCCCGCCGGCGCTCGCCCTCAGGGGCGCATGACGACCTTCACGGCGCCGTCCTGCTTCTGCTGGAACATCTTGTAGGCGTGCGGGGCGTCGGCCAGCGGAAGGTGGTGGGTGGCGAAGCCGTCCACGCCGAGCGGGTCCTCGTCCGTGAGGAGCGGCAGGATGTCGTCGACCCAGCGGCGGACGTTGGCCTGGCCCATGCGCAGCTGGATCTGCTTGTCGAAGAGCGTCAGCATCGGCATCGGGTCGGCCGCTCCGCCGTAGACGCCGCTCAGCGAGATAGTGCCGCCCCGCCGCACCAGGGCGATGGCCAGGTGGAGGGCGGCCAGGCGGTCGGTGCCCACCTTCTGGTGCAGCCGGGCCGCCCACGCCTTGGGCAGCAGTCCGGCCGCGTTCTGCTGGGTGCGGGCGACCGGGCTGCCGTGGGCCTCGGTGCCGACGGCGTCGATGACGGCGTCCGGGCCGCGGCCCGCGGTGCGGTCCTTGATGGCGTCGACGAGGTCGTCGTGCTTGTCGTACTCGTTCAGGTCGAACACCTCGACGCCGCGGTCCCGGGCGCGCTGGAGGCGTTCGGGTACGAGGTCGACGCCGATCACCCGGGCGGCGCCCCGGTGGAGGGCGACGCGGCAGCTCATGTCGCCGATCGGGCCGAGGCCGAGGACGGCGACGGAGCCGCCCGGCGGGACGGCGGCGTACTGGACGGCCTGCCAGGCGGTGGGCAGGACGTCGGACAGGTACAGGAAGCGGTCGTCCGGCGGGCCCTCGGGGACCTTGATGGGGCCGAACTGGGCCTGCGGGACGCGGAGGTACTCGGCCTGGCCGCCGGGGACCGCGCCGTACAGCCGGGTGTAGCCGAAGAGCGCGGCTCCCATGCCCTCCTCGGCGACCTGGGTCGTCTCGCACTGGGTCGGCAGGCCGGAGGCGCACATCCAGCAGTGCCCGCAGGCGATCTGGAAGGGGACGACCACGCGGTCGCCCGGCTTGAGGTGCGGGACGTCGGCGCCGACCTCCTCGACGACGCCCATCGGCTCGTGCCCGAGGATGTCGCCGGGGGTCATGAACGGGGTGAGGACCTCGTAGAGGTGGAGGTCCGAGCCGCACAGGCCGCTGGAGGTGACCCTGACGATCGCGTCGGTCGGCTCCTCGATCTTCGGGTCGGGCACCGTCTCCACTCGTACGTCGCGCTTTCCCTGCCATGTCACGGCCCTCATCGTGCGCTTCCCTTCGCCGGTCTCCTGCGGGGGCGCGGCCCGGGTACCCGGGCGCCCCGCCGGTGAATCCGATCCGGCCAGAGTGCGAGGGAATGCGAGGGAACCCCTTCCATAAAGGTTTAGACCAATGATAGTGATTGATCACCGATACGGCACGCCCGACTACTGGGAGCGAAGGAAATTGAGGGTTGAACATGGCTGAGCCCGAGACCCCCGCGGCACTTCCGCTCTACCTCCGGGTCGCCGCCGCGCTGCGCGACGACCTCACCCAACGGCGCATCGCCCCCGGCACCCGCCTGCCGTCCGAGCGCTCACTGGTCCACCGCTTCCGGGTGAACCGGCACACCGTACGCAGCGCGCTCCAGCTGCTGCGCGACGAACGGCTCGTGGTGACCGAGCGGCGCGGGACGTTCGCGGCGGCGACCGCCCCGGAGGCCACGGGGCCCGTCCTCGCGCCGGGCCTGCTGCGCTTCCCCTGCGGCACGGGCACCCCCGACGCGTCCGCCGTGACCGGGCTCGCCTGGGAGCCCACGCCGACCGGCCTCGCCGGACAGCTGGGCCTGCCGCCCGGCGAGCCGTCGCTCGTCCACCGCCACCAGGTGCCGGGCACCGGGGAGACGCCCGTACAGGAGGCGCTGTCCCGGTTCTCCCGGCACGCGCTCGCCGAGGTGCCCGAACTCGCCCGCTACCGGCGGCCGGAGTCCTGGCCGGCACGGCCCGACCTGCGGCTGCTGTACCACTGGATGCACCGCGCGGGACTGCGGCTCACGCGCCGGGAGTCCATCGGCGTCGGCCCCGGGCCGATCGCCACCACCTGCCTCACCGTGCACCGGGTCGTGAGCGACCAGCACGGCCACGTGCTGGAGGTGACGGACATCCGGTTCTCGCCCGACTCGGCCTGCTGGACCTATGAGTTCATGAGCTAGCCGAGCCGCCGCGTCAGACGATGCCCTCGGAGAGTTCCGCCTGCTCGCGGGCGGTCCCGTACGGGGCGGGGGTGCCGTAGGAGTGGCGGGCGACGTACCACCACGCGGTGGCCAGGGCGAGTACGGCGGCGAGTGCGATCACGGCGTAGTTCATCGTGTCGATGGTCACCGGCGATTTCTGGGGCAGGCAGAACAGGACGGTGACCACCGCCACCCAGGCGACCGCCGTCCAGCCGATGGGCCTGCTCCAGCGACCGAGCGACCAGGGCCCGGGACGGAACCGGTCGCCGGCGCGCAGCCGCAGGAAGATGGGGATCGCGTAGGCGGGAGTGATGCCGATGACGTTGATGGCGGTGACGGCGCCGTAGGCGGTGGCCGAGTACAGCGACGGCACGGCGAGCACGGCCGCGACGGCGACCGACAGCCAGACCGCGGGGACCGGGGTCTGGGTGCGGGCACTGACCTTCCGCCAGAGCGCGGAGCCGGGCAGCGCGTTGTCCCGGCTGAAGGCGAACACCATGCGGCTGGCGGCGGCCACCTCGGCGTTGCCGCAGAACAACTGCGCCACGATGACGACCAGGAGCAGGGCGGTGGCGCCGGCGGAGCCGAGCGCGTCGAGCATGATCTGCGCGGGCGGCACGCCGGTGGCGCTGTTCTGCGTGCCGGCGTAGTCCTGGATGGCGAAGGTCAGCCCGGCGAGCAGCGCGAACCCGGCGAGCCAGGACACCCAGATGGCCCGGACGATGCCCTTGGCCGCCGAGACGGACGCGTTGGACGTCTCCTCGGAGAGGTGGGCGGAGGCGTCGTATCCCGAGAAGGTGTACTGGGCGAGCAGCAGGCCGATCGCCGCCACGTAGAAGGGGTTGGCCCAGCCGGTGTCGTTGACGAACTCGGTGAAGACGAACTCGGCGGACCGGTGCTGGTCGGGGACGATCGCGAGGGCCCCGACGATCACCGCGACACCGGTCAGGTGCCACCACACACTGATGGAGTTGAGGACGCTGACCAGCCGTACGCCGAAGAGGTTCAGCACGGCGTGCAGCAGGAGGATGCACAGGAAGATGACGAAGGTGGAACCGGGCGTGGGCTCGAAGCCGAAGCGGAGGTTGAGGAACGCGCCGGTGAACAGCGCGGCACCGTAGTCGATGCCGGCGATCGCGCCGAGCAGACCGAGCAGATTCAGCCACCCTGTGTACCAGCCCCAGCGGCGTCCGCCGAGCCGGTCGGCCATGTAGTACAGGGCGCCGGACGTCGGGTACGCGCTCGTCACCTCGGCGAGTGCCATACCGACGCAGAGCACGAACAGGCCGACGCCCACCCAGCCCCACATCATCACGGCGGGGCCGCCGGTGCCCAGGCCGAAGCCGTAGAGGGTCATGCAGCCCGACAGGACGGAGATGACGGAAAAGCTGATGGCGAAGTTGCCGAAGCCCCCCATACGGCGGGCCAGGACCGGCTGGTAGCCGAGTTCCCTCAGCCGCTCCTCCTCGTCCGTGACCGGGGCCGGCCGCTCCGGACCGGCCCATAGCGTGCGGGACATGGCGATACCTCCGAAAGGTTGGGTGGGGCGTGGTGCGGGGTGGTCAGCGGGGGGTGTGCAGGCAGCGGGCACGGGCGCGGATGAACAGCTCCTCGGCCAGAGCCTGGTCGGCGGTGTCGCGGGTGCGGTAGGCCCACGGCTGCGGTGTGTAGTACGGGCCCAGCGCCTCGAAGACGCGGGCGGCGGCGTCGAACCGGAGGGCTCCCCACAGGGCGTGCGCCAGGTGGTTGAGGTCGAGGAGCGACTCGGCGGCCGGGTCGGCGTGGTCGAACCAGGCGAGCAGGGCCCGGTCGGCGTCCCGCGTCGCGTCCTCGGCCACCCAGTGCAGGTCCAGGGCCCGTTCGTGGCCTCCTTCGCGGCGGTACCGCTCGACCCTGGCGTACAACGGCAGGGCGTGCAGCGCCGAGCCGGGGGGCGCCGAAGCGGCGGCCCACTGGACGAAGTTGACGGCCTGCGACAGGGACCCGTTGCCCGGCCGGCGGGCGTACAGGAACTGGAGCATCCGGTGGTACGCCTCGCGGTTGTGCGGGTCGCGCTTGTCGGCCTCCGCGAGCAGGCCCCACGGCCCGGGCGGCAGCATCGGCCCGGGCGGCCGGACCCGGTGCTCGTCCATGCTCCGGTCACCGTCCAGTACGGCGAGGGCCAGCAGGCACACCCAGGGCACCGGGTCGGCCGGGGCGACTCGGGAGGCGTCGCGGCACGCCTCCCAGGCGAGCCGCCACAGCTCCCCGGTGCGTGGGTGACCCTCCCGGTGGGCGCGCAGGGCGCGTTCCACGGCCACCCTGGCGTGCATGACGGCCGCCGCGATGCTGTGGGGCTGCTCCACGCGCCAGGCCTGTACGACGTCGGAGCCGGCCGCGACGGCGGCCAGCACCTGGGTGCGGCGGGTCCACAGGGACCGGTCGGCGCTCCGGGCGGTGTCGGCCAGGAGCTGGGCCATCGACAGCCACCGTCCGGTACGCAGGTCCTGGAGCACTCCGCGCAAGGCGCTGTCATGGCCCGCCGGGTGGTACACCGGCCGGAAGTCCTGGCCGGGCATCACCCCGTCCCCGTCGGTGGGCAGGCCGGTATCGGTGTGACGGTCATGGTTCCTCTGGGCGCACGTGGGGGGTGCGGCCGGCACGCCACGGAGAGCGGTCGGACCACTCCATGACTACCGGCCGTTGATCGGCGATCACTATAGGCCTCGTTGGACGACCGTGGTCCACTTTTGCGAGAGAAGTGCAACAGCGAGAGTCTTGCTGGCCGTTGACGACTCGTCGGTAACACTCCCGCCCCCGCCACCTCCCCTCCGTGTCCGCGCGATCACGGACAGGCCTTGACGTCGGAGCCGGACTGGACCACCCTTCCGATCAACGATCTTCAACGGGCTGGGACGGTCCTTCAGCGGCCTGCCCGGGCACGAAACGGGCATGAAGCGGACACGAGACGGACGGGAGTGGGCGATGACGGGCCCCGTGCTGGCCGTCGACCAGGGCACGTCGGGCACCAAGGCCCTGGTGATCTGCCCACAACGCGGCGTCATCGGTTCCGGCACCTCCCCGGTGCGCCCGCGCCACCTGCCGGGCGGCCGGGTCGAGGCCGACCCGCTCGAACTGCTCGGATCGGTCGTCGACGCCGGGCGCCGCGCCCTGGCCGCGGCGGGGGAGCCGGTCGTCGCCGTGGGCTTGTCCAACCAGGGCGAGACGGTCCTCGCCTGGGAGCCGGCGACCGGTGCGCCGCTGACCGACGCGATCGTCTGGCAGGACAGACGTGCGGCGGGAATCTGCGCCGAACTCGCGCCGCACGCCGACCGGTTGCGGGAGACGACCGGACTGCCGCTCGATCCGTACTTCGCCGCCCCGAAGATGGCCTGGATCCGCCGGCACCTGACCCGCGAGGGCGTGGTGACGACCAGCGACGCCTGGCTGGTGCACCGGCTCACCGGGGAGTTCGTCACCGACGCGGCGACGGCCGGGCGCACCCAGCTGCTCGACCTCGACCGGGTCGCCTGGTCACCGGACGCCCTGGAGACCTACGGACTCAGTGGCGAACCCCTGCCACGGATCGTGGACGCGGCGGGTGTTGTGGGCGGCACGGACGCCTTCGGCCCCGACGTGCCGCTGACCGGCCTGCTGGTCGACCAGCAGGCCGCGCTCCTGGCCCAGGGCGCGATCGAGCCGGGCGCCGCCAAGTGCACCTACGGCACCGGGGCGTTCCTGCTCGCCCAGACCGGCGACCGCCCCCGGCGCGGCGACTCGGGGCTGGTCGCCTGCGTGGCGTGGCGGCTCGCCGGGCGGGCCCGCTACTGCCTGGACGGTCAGGTGTACACGGCCGCCTCCGCCGTGCGCTGGCTCACCGACCTCGGGGTCATCGGCGGGGCCGCCGACCTCGACCGGGTGGGGTCCTCCGTCCCGGACGCGGGCGGCGTCACCTTCGTACCGGCGCTGGCGGGGCTCGCCGCCCCCTGGTGGCGCGGGGACGCCCGGGGGGCGGTGACCGGCCTCGGGCTGGACACGACGGCCGGGCACCTCGTGCGGGCCCTGTGCGAGGGCATCGCCGCCCAGGTGGTGGAGCTCGCCGGGGCGGCCGGGGCCGACCTGGGCGCCCCGCTCGCGTCCCTGCGCGTCGACGGCGGGCTGACCCGCTCCGCGCTGCTGATGCAGACCCAGGCGGACCTGCTCCAACTGCCCGTGGAGGTGGCCCAGTCACCGGACGCCACCGCTCTCGGCGTGGGCGCCCTCGCCCGCCTCGGCGTCGACCCGCGGCTGCCGCTCGGGGAGGCGGTCCCCCGGTGGCGGCCGTCCGCCGTGTACGAACCGCGCGTCTCCGCCGACGAGGCGGCCGGGCGGATGGAGGCCTTCCGAGCGGCGGTCGCCGCGCTGCCGGAGCGTACGCCGTGACCGGCGGCGGGCCGTCCGCCGAACCGTACGACGTGGTCGTCGTCGGCGCCGGGGTCGTCGGCTCGGCCATCGCCCGGGAACTGGCCCGCCACCCGCTGCGCACAGCCCTGGTGGACGCGGCGGACGATGTGGGCGAGGGCACGTCGAAGGCCAACACCGCGATCCTGCACACCGGTTTCGACGCCGTCCCCGGTTCACTGGAGGCCCGGCTGGTCCGGGAGGGGCAGCGGCGTCTCACCGAGTACGCCGCCGAGGTGGGCATTCCCGTGGAGCCCGTGGGCGCGCTGCTCGTCGCCTGGGACGAGGAGCAGCTCGCCGCGCTGCCCGGCCTGGCGCGCAAGGCCGAGGAGAACGGGTACGGAAAGGCCCGGCTCATCGGCCCCGAGGAACTGCGCCTGCGCGAGCCGCACCTCGGGCCGGGCGCGCTCGGCGCCCTGGACGTGCCGGACGAGAGCGTCATCTGTCCGTGGACGACCGTGCTCGCGTACGCCACGCAGGCCGTCCGCGCGGGGGTGGACCTGCTGCTGGGCCACCGGGTGGAGGACGTCCGGCCGGGTCACGAGCTGGTGACGACCAGGGGTGTGCTGCGCACCCGGTACCTCGTCAACGCGGCGGGCCTGTACGCGGACGAGCTGGACCGGCGCCTCGGCCACCGCGACTTCACCGTGCGGCCCCGGCGCGGCCAGCTGATGGTGTTCGACTCCTTCGCCCGCGACCTGGTGCGGCACATCCTGCTGCCGGTACCGACCGCGCTGGGCAAGGGCGTGCTGGTCGCCCCCACCGTGCACGGCAAGGTGCTGCTCGGACCCACCGCCGAGGACATGGACGACCGGACGGCGACCGGATCGACGGCCGAGGGCCTGGCGTTCCTCCGGGAGAAGGGCCGCCGGATCCTGCCCGCCCTGCTGGAGGAGGAGGTCACGGCGGTCTACGCGGGCCTGCGGGCGGCGACCGAGGAGGACGACTACCGGATCGCCTGCCATCCCCGGCAGCGGTACGTCACCGTCGGCGGCATCCGCTCGACGGGGCTGACGGCTTCGATGGCGATCGCCGCCCATGTGGTGGAACTGCTGGCCGGCGCCGGACTGGAGTTGGGGCCCGCGCACCGGCTCCCCGCGGTGCGGATGCCGAACGTGGGCGAGGCGTTCCCACGCCCGTACGCCGACGCGGAGGCGATAGCGGCCGATCCGGCGTACGGGGAGATCGTGTGCCATTGCGAGCGGGTGACGCGCGGTGAGATCCGCGACGCGCTCGCCTCGACGGTCCCGCCCGCCTCGCCCGCCGGCCTGCGGCGCCGGACGCGGGCGGGGGGCGGCCGTTGCCAGGGGTACTACTGCGGGGCGGCGATCCGGGCGCTGTTCGAGGAGGCACGGTGACGACGGCACGCACGGTCGACGTGCTCGTCGTCGGGGCGGGGCCCGCCGGGCTCTGCGCCGCCGCCCGGCTGGCGGCCCTGGGCGCGGGCACCGTGGAGGTCCTGGAGCGGGAGCCGAACCCCGCGGGCGTCCGGCGGTGGGCGGACGCGGCGGTACGGGCCGGGGCGGTGCTCCGTACCGGAGTCACCGCCACCGGCTGGTCCGGCCCGCTCACGCTCGGCACGACGAGCCCGTCCGGCCGGGAGCGGGTCACCGCGCGGGCGGTGATCCTGGCGACCGGTGCCCGGGAACGCCCGCGTGGAGCCCGGCTGGTGCCGGGGACCCGCCCGGCCGGGGTGTGGACCGGGGGCGAACTGCGCCGGGCGGTGTACGGCCACGGGCAGGACGTCGGCACCCGCGCGGTTGTCGTCGGGGCGGGGCCGGACGCCCGGCGGGCGGTGCGGACGCTGCGCCGGGCGGGCGTGGAGGTGGCGGCGCTGGTCACGGAGGAGCCGTGGCGTGCGCCGGGGGCCCTGACCGGCCGGACGCCCGTGCTGGGCGGTACCACGGTCGCCGAGATCCTGGGGCGGGGGCGCTTGTCGGGCGTACGGGTGCTGCGCCGGGACGGGCGGGCGGCGACCGTGGCGTGCGACACCGTGGTCTTCACCGGCGACTGGATCCCGGAGCACGACCTGGCGCGCACGGGCGGGGTGGCCCTCGACCCGGCGACGCGCGGGCCGGCCGTGGACGGCGCGTTCCGCACGTCGGTGACGGGCGTGTTCGCGGTGGGCGGCCTGCTGCACGGCGGTGAGCCGGCCGGTACGGCCGTCGAGGAGGGACGGGCGGTGGCGGCGCCGGTGCTGGCACACCTGTCGGGCCGCGCGCCCTGGCCGGGGGCCTGCGTCCCGGTGGTGGCGGACGCGCCGCTGCGGTGGGTCACACCGAACCGGCTGGGCACGGCGGGCGGCCGCCTCCTGCTGCGCGCCGGCCGGCCGCTGGCGCTGCCCGTGGTGGTGGTGAGCCAGGACGGCGCCCCGCTGCTCCGGCGGCGGGTGTGGCGCGTGGTCGTCCCGTCCCGTTCGCTGACGCTGCCCGCCGGATGGGCGGCGCGCGTCGATCCGGGCGGTGGGCCGGTCCGGGTCAGGGTGGTGTGATGCCGGCGGCGGTCGCCGCACGGCTCAGCACGTCCCTGAGCATGGCGGGGGTGAGACGGCCGGTGAAGGTGTTGCGCTGGCTGACGTGGTAGCAGCCGAAGAGGTCCAGGTGCGGTCCCCCGTCGGTGGCGGCCAGGGTGATGTGCGCCCCGTGCGCGAACGCCGGCCGGGGCCTGGGCACCGACCAGCCGCCCGCGGCGAGGGCGGGCAGGGTGGCCTGCCAGCCGAAGGCGCCGAGGACGACGACGGCGCGCACGGTGGGGCGCAGCAGCCGCAGCTCGCCGGCCAGCCAGGGGCGGCAGGTGTCCCGTTCCCCGGGCGTGGGTTTGTTGGCGGGCGGGGCGCAGTGGACCGGGGCGGTGACCCGTACCCCGTACAGGCGCAGCCCGTCGTCGGCGCGGGTGGCGTCCGGCCGGCTGGCGAGACCGACCTGGTGCAGCGCGGCGTAGAGGACGTCGCCGGAGCGGTCGCCGGTGAACATGCGGCCGGTGCGGTTGCCGCCGTGGGCGGCGGGCGCGAGGCCGATGACGAGGAGCCTGGCGTCGTCGGGGCCGAAGCCGGGCACGGGCCTGGCCCAGTAGTCCCAGCCGGTGTAAGCCCGTCGCCCCTCCCGGCCAACCTGTTCCCGCCAGGCGACCAGCCGGGGGCAGGCCCGGCAGTGTGTGACGCGCTCGTCGAGTACGGGCACGGACGGGGCGGCGGCGGCCTCCCGCTCGGGGAAGGCGGGATCGTCGGTTCGGCCGCCGGACCCTTCGGACACGGACATGTGACCTCTCGCTCCCTCGCTCGGGGTGATCGTTCCGCCTACCGACGCTAACGCGGTGGCCGATGGGCAGACTTCCGGCATGACGGTGAGGCGAAGCGCGGGTCTGCTGCTGTTCCGGATCTCGGGCGGGGAGCTGGAGGTGCTCATCGCCCATATGGGCGGCCCGGCGTGGGCGTCCCGCGACGCGGGGGCGTGGTCGGTCCCGAAGGGCGAGTACACGGCGGACGAGACGCCCGAGGCGGCCGCGCGGCGCGAGTTCGTGGAGGAGCTGGGCCTGCCGGTCCCGGACGGGAAGCCGGTGCCGCTCGGCGAGACGCGCCAGGCCGGCGGCAAGACCGTCACCGTGTGGGCGGTGGAGGCCGACCTCGACCCGGCGGCGGTGGTGCCCGGCACGTTCACCATGGAGTGGCCGCGCGGATCGGGACGGACGCGGGAGTTCCCGGAGGTGGACCGGGTGGCGTGGATGACTCCGGAGGAGGCGGCGCCCCGGCTCGTCTCGGGCCAGCGGGTGTTCCTGGAGCGGCTGGTGGAGTACGTGCGCGAGCGCGACGAGAGCTGATTGTCAGTGCCGTGCGCGAGAGTGGACTGCGGGGATCACACCAACCGGTCGACAGGGAGCGAGAGATGACCACCACCCTGACCACGCCCGAGCGGGCCGCGGCGCAGGCGTACATCCGTCTGCTGGAGGCGACGCAGGCGGTGCTCACCGATCCGGCGCTCGCTCCGATGGCGGGCGTGTACCTGTCGGCGCCGATGGCGGAGGCGGACGAGGCGTTGCGCCGGGCCGGCCTGACGGGCAATGAGGCGCGGCTGCTGCGGCTGGTGTCCGCGCTGCGGTCACCGGGCGCTGCCGCCTCCTCGTAGCCGTACGGGCAGGGTGCGCACGCTGTTGCCCACGAAGCTCGGGACGCGGGGCCTCCGTGCCTCCCCACGCCGCGCGGCCGCCGGTGGCCGGCGCCGTCGGCAGGTCATGCCCGGGACGGTGGCGAAGGTCCGCCGGGGCCGGCCGCCGGGTATCAGCCCGTCCCCGCGGGGCCGTGAAGCGTTGGGCCCCCTTGGCCACGTACGGGGGTGAGGAATCGCCACAGCGCCTTGTGGCCGAGCACGGCCGTACCCGGTGCGTCGCCGGGGAGAACGACGGGCGCGACGGCGCCCTGGGCGAGGAGCCGCGGGTCGGCGGCATGCGGACAGCCGCCGACGGGGTCCGTACGGCGCGGTCGTGCGGCGTTCATGAGCGGTCTCCCATCCGCCCCACGGAACTCGTCACACGGACGCACGACGACGCGCCCGGGTAGTGTCGCGCGGGCCGTCAGCCCTCCACCCAGCCGTGTGAGCGGGCCAGCTCGGCGACCCGGGTGCGCACCCGCTTGAGCTGCGCGGTGGTCAGGGTGGCGTCGGCGTCGATGAGGACCTCGGTCAGCTCGGCCTGGAACTCCGCGGTGGACAACACGTCGAGGGTGTCGTCGTCGGGGTCGTCCCGCAGGGCGGGGACACTCTCGGGCGCCGGGCGGCGGACGGGCTGGTGAACGAGCCGGATCCCGGAGGCCTTGGGCCCCTTGTCCCCCATCTCCAGGTGGAATTCGACCTCGCGGCCCGCCTGGTACAGGTACTTGTCGTCGAGCAGGTCGTTCGCGTGCATGAAGACGTCCTCGCCGCCTTCCCTGGGAACGATGAACCCGTAACCGCGGACCTCGTCGAACCGAAGGATCTTGCCCATCATCAGCACAGCCGTACCTCCACGCCAACACCACTGCTTTTCCACCCGGGCGCGTCCCCCTCGGGCCCGCTCGGCTCGGCGGTGAATCTACAGCCGTTCGCCCCCGGCCCGCAGCGGTCGGACAGGGGCCGTGCGACGCACCCGGGTGTACCACAGCAGCATCATCGGCGGCAGGAGCAGCTCGACGCCGATGAAGGCCGTGTGCACGGGGTGCGGCGCACCCACGTCGAGGTACGAGACGCCACGGGCGATCCCCCCGAGGAACACGGCGCCGAAGGCCGCCCAGACAGCGGCGGCGTGGTCCTCCGGGCGGCGGGAGGCCACCGCCAGGACGAGGCCGAGGGCGCACCAGATCCCGGCGAAGAAGCGGTAGTTGCTGTCGACCGTCGTGCTCACCTCGGGGTCGCCCGGCAGCAGCGAGGGCCCGACGACCATTTCCAGCACCCCGGTGACCAGTACGAACAGCGTCAGCAGGGTGAGCACCCACTGAAAGCCCCGACGTGACGACACGACCACTCCCCCACCTCTCACCGCGCCACCGCCCTGTCCGGGTGACCGGTCTCCATCGTCGGCCGGAGTGCTCCCGGGCGGAAGCGCCCGGTGATGCGCCCCGCGCCCTGATTGATACCGTGCGGGGTATGGGCGGTGAGCCGGGCGGCTGTGATCCGAGTGTGCATCAGCTGCGGCTGCTGCTCGTGCTGGCCGAGGAACTGCACTTCGGCCGGGCGGCCAGGCGCCTCTACATCAGCCAGCCGGCGTTCAGCCGCCAGATCCGCAGGCTGGAGGACCACCTGGGTCTCGTCCTCGTGGAACGCTCCACCCGGCGTGTGCGGCTGACCGCTGCCGGAGAAGCCCTCCTCCCCCGGGTCCGCGCCCTGGTGGGGGCCGCCGACGAGCTGCGGGAGGCCGTACGGCAGCGGGCGCGGACACTCGCGGGCCGGGTGGTCGTGGGCTGCTACATCACCGCCCTGCCCTTCGTCACCGCTCTGGCCGGAGGGTTGCGCGACCGCCATCCCGGCCTTGAGGTGGTGCTGCGGGAGGTGGACTTCGTCGATCAGACCGCCGCCCTCCTGGACGGCCGGGTGGACGCCGTACTGGCGTACGGTCCCCTGCCGCCCGGGATCCAGACGCTCCCGCTGGCGACGGAGCGGCAGGTGGTGTGCCTGTGGGAGCGGCACCCGCTGGCGGGCCGGGACTCCGTGTCGCTCGCGGAGCTGGCGGACCTGCCCGTCATCGGATCCTCGCCCGGCGTGGCCCGGGTGTGGCGGGACTTCTGGGCGGCGGACCCCCGCCCGGGCGGGGCGCCGGTCACGTACACCGGGCACACGGCTGCGACGTTCGAGGCGGGGATGTCGGCGGTCATCCAGGGGCACGGCATCCGTTTCGTGTCGGCCAGTTGCCGCGAGCTGTTCCCCCGGCCGGGCATCCGCTACGTCGACGTGTCGGACGCGGCCGTGTGCACGGCGGTGCTCGCCTGGTCATCCGCACGCCGCGACACACCCGAGGTCGCCGCGCTGCGTCGCACGGTGGGCGGCATGGTGGGAAGGGGAGGGACCGACCCGAACCCTCGCTGGTGGCACACCGAGCACACCGAGTCCTAAGGGGATTGACATGCCGATGATGCGCCGGGCACGCGTGTCCGACCACCACACGCTCGTCGACTGCGTGCACAGGTGGTGTGGCGAGTCGCCCGCACCCGCCGGGCCCCGCGAGCCGTCGCTGCTGCTGCCGAAGCTCTTCCTGCAGTTCTTCGCGGGCACGAGCCTGGTCGCGGAGGACAGTACGGGGGTCAAGGCGTTCCTGGTCGGCCTCCATTCGGCCGACAACGAGGAGGACGCCTACATCCATTTCGTGGTGGTCGATCCGGTGCTGCGGGGGCGCGGCCTGGCGCGCGGCCTGTACACGGCGTTCCTCGACCGGGCCGCCGCGGCCGGGCGGCGGGAGGTGCGGGCGGTGGCGGTCCCGGGAGACGGCGGGGCGGTCGCGTTCCACCGGGCGCTGGGGTTCAGCGTGGTGGGCGGCGACCACGAGGTGGAGGGGGTTCCGGTGCACCGTGACTACGACGGTCCGGGGCAGGACAGGATCTGCTTCCGCAGGAGGATCGGGTCCCAGCAGGTATGAGAGAGCGGGCCGGTGGAGGTCTCGGCCACGGGCCCCGAAGCGGACCGCCCCCCTGTTCTCGCGCGCGGTGCGCGCGGCCCGCGCCACAGGGGCCCGGTGGTAACCACGCCCGGACAGCGCGGCGCCCGTCCTGTCGACGAGGACGAGGACGGTCGCGTCCTCCGCGCCTGTGGTACGCCGCCCGCCCAGCGCCCGCCGGCGGGCAGCGGGTCCGGCCGAGGGCGGCGAACCGCGCCGGAGTGGGGCCCTAGGTCCGTGGCCGGGAGGGGGCGTGTTCTGGCCGCCCGCCCGCGTCCTCATCCCACCGATCTCCGCGACGGCGCGCCCTCCGTGTCATACGATCACGCCCGGCGGCCGCGTCACCGGCGTCACCCCCGGCGCCGCCCGAAGGCCGCCCACGCGCCCATGGAGGTCAACCGTGACGAGGACTGCCGGCGGCAAGCGACGCGCCCACCGCTCCCGTACCGTCTTCACCGCCGGTGCCGCGGCGGCCGGGCTGTTGTTCGTCACCACCGGGTGCGGCAACGGCGACGACGGGCCGGGCGAGGCCGCGGGCGGGGTGCCCGTGGTCGAGAAGGGCAAGCTGACGACCTGCACCCATCTGCCGTACCCACCCTTCCAGTTCGAGCAGGACGGCAAGATCGTCGGCTTCGACGTGGCGCTGGTCGACCTGGTGGCGAAGGACCTCCAGGTCGAACAGAAGATCCTCGACACGCCGTTCGAGAACTTCAAGACCGGCGCGTTCCTCAACTCCGGCGAGTGCGACCTGGCCGCCGCCGGGATGACGATCACCGATGAGCGCAGGAAGAACGTCGACTTCTCCGTCCCCTACTTCGACGCCACCCAGGCCCTGCTGGCGAGCAGGAAGAGCGGTGTCACCACCCTCGCCGAGGTCAAGGCGGAGAAGCTGAAGCTCGGCGCCCAGGCCGAGACCACCGGCGAGAGCTACGCCACCGGCCAGGGTTTCGACCCGGTGGCGTTCGAGAGCTCCGACGCCGTGCTCAACGGCCTGCGCACCGGCCAGGTCGACGCCGTCGTCATCGACTACCCGGTCGTACGGGGCTGGCTGAAGGACAAGGCCAACGCCGAGGCCTTCACCCTCGGGCAGAACATCGAGACCGGCGAGCAGTACGGCTTCTCGGTGAAGAAGGGCAACGACAAGCTGCGCGCCGCCATCGACAAGGCGATCAGGGACGCCAAGGCCGACGGCACGTACGACAAGATCTACGAGCAGTGGATCGGCCCCCTGCCGAAGGGCCGGTCGTGACCTCACGGCTGACCAGGCGGCAGCGGCGCCGGGTCTCGCAGGGTGTCCAGTACGCGGTCTTCGTCGCCGTCGTCGTCGCGATCGCCGTCCTGGCCGACTGGGACCGTCTGCGGAACCAGTTCGCCCAGGCGGACCTGGCCGGGCGGCTCTTCCCCGACATCATCACCACCGCGCTGCGCAACACGGTGGTGTACACGCTCTCCGGGTTCGCCTTCGGCCTCGTGCTGGGTCTGGTCATCGCCCTGATGCGCCTGTCGTCGGTGGCGCCCTACCGCTGGGCGGCGAGCGTCTACATCGAGATCTTCCGCGGCCTGCCGGCCCTGCTGATCTTCATTTTCGTCGGGGTGGCCGTACCGCTGGCGTTCCCGGGAACGGACATCCCCGGCGGTACGTACGGCAAGGTCGCCCTCGGCCTCGGGCTGGTGGCCGCGGCGTACATGGCGGAGACGATCCGGGCGGGCATCCAGGCCGTGCCGAAGGGCCAGATGGAGGCGGCGCGATCGCTGGGCTTCTCCCACGCCCGCGCCATGGTGTCGGTGATCCTCCCGCAGGCGTACCGCATCATCATCCCGCCGCTCACCAATGAACTGGTGCTGCTGTTCAAGGACTCCTCACTGGTGCTGTTCCTCGGAGTGACCCTGGACGAGCGGGAACTGACCAAGTTCGGCCGGGACCTGGCCAGCCAGACCGCGAACTCCACACCCATCCTCGTCGCCGGCCTGTGCTACCTGCTGGTGACGATTCCGTTGAGCTTCGTGGTGCGCCGCCTCGAGGTCCGTGCCGCCAGGGCCAAGTGAGGATGCCGATGCCGACACCGAACGAGATCGAGATCCGCGGCCTGCACAAGTCCTTCGGCGACAACGAGGTGCTGCGCGGCATCGACCTGGACGTCGCCGCCGGCGAGGTGGTGTGCGTCATCGGGCCGTCCGGCTCCGGCAAGTCGACGCTGCTGCGCTGTGTGAACCTGCTGGAGGAGCCGACCCGGGGGCAGGTGTTCGTGGGCGGTACGGAGGTGACGGACCTGGACGTCGACATCGACGCCGTGCGCCGCCGCATCGGCATGGTGTTCCAGCAGTTCAACCTCTTCCCGCACGTGACGGTGACCGAGAACCTCACCCTGCCCCAACGGCGGGTGCTGGGGCGCGCCAAGGCGCACGCGGCGAAGGTCGCCGGGGAGAACCTGGAGCGGGTCGGGCTGGCGGACAAGGCGGACGCGTACCCGGCGCAGTTGTCGGGCGGTCAGCAGCAGCGGGTGGCGATCGCGCGGGCGCTGGCGATGGGACCGGAGGTGATGCTGTTCGACGAGCCGACGTCGGCGCTCGACCCCGAGCTGGTCGGTGACGTGCTTGCCGTCATGCGGATGCTGGCGGCGGAGGGCATGACGATGATGGTGGTCACGCACGAGATGAGCTTCGCCCGGGAGGTCGCCGACCGGGTGGTGTTCATGGACGGTGGCCGGATCGTCGAGGAGGGCCCGGCCGCGCAGGTGGTGGGCGACCCGCAGCACGAACGCACACGGCACTTCCTGACCCGCGTCCTCGACCCGGCCGCCGCCGAACCGCCCGGGCCGGACGGGGATCAGTGAGCGGTACGCCGCGTCCTGGCGAGCAGGATCAGCGACGCCACGGCGGCGAAGGCGCACCAGGTGGAGATGAACTCGGTGCGCCACAGCACCAGGCACAGCGCCGCCCCGGCGGCGACGACCGCTCCGAGCAGCCGCAGCAGCCGGTCGCCCGCGAGGAGCAGCGCGCCGATGGTGGCCAGCAGGTAGCCGCCGACGAACAGCGGGGCGTACGGCAGGTCGAGCACGTACCCGATGGTGCGGCCCCGGATGTGGGCCGTCACCGGCCGGAGGGCGAGCCGGTACGCGAGCGCGGCCGCCGTCACCAGTCCCACGGCGGCCGGGACGGCGAGGCGGGCGCGTCCCCCGGGCGGGGTGACGAGCAGGACACCGAGCGGAACCCACAGGGGCAGCAGGGGCAGCGCGATGACGGCCCAGGCCTGGGTCGCGGCGCCGCTGCCGCCGTCGGCGTCCCACACGGCGGCTTCGACGATCTGATGGGCGCCGAGCAGCAACGGCAGGGCGGCGAGCGGCAGTTCGCGCACATCGCGGGCACGTGCCACGCAGACGGCGCCGACCGTCGCGATGACGGTGCCGGCCACGAGGTCGGCCGTCGCGTTCCAGCACATGGGGGCAGCGTACGGGGGTGACCGTCCGGCGGCCGGGAGGAGATCCCCCGTCAGCGCTCCGGGTGTCGCGGGCCCCGCGCCGCAGGACGGCCGGGGCACGGGGCCGGTGCCGGCGTTCCCGGCGGCGCGCGCGTACGGGGCCGGTCGCGTCCCGCCGCCCGGCGCCGCGGCTCCGGGCTCCGGGTCTCGGGCTCCGGCCGCACCGCCCCCGGAGCCGGGACGGCTCATGTCCCCGTACCGTACTGCTCGGCCTGGAGGAGGTACATGCGCCGGTAGCGGGAGTCCGGCCGGTCCATCAGCTCCTCGTGGGAGCCCGACTCGACGAGCCGGCCCTCGTGGAGGACGTGGATGACGTCGGCGGACTGGATGCCGGCCATGCGGTGGCTGACGAGCACGACGGTCCGCCCCTCCCCGGTGAGGGCGCGGACGCGCCGGAAGGACTCGATCTCCGCCTCGGGGTCGAGGGCGGAGGTCGGTTCGTCGGCGATCACGAGGGGGGCCTCGCGGTACCGCAGGCGGGCCTGGCCGACGGTCTGCCACTGCCCACCGGAGAGGTCGGAGCCGTGCCGGAACTGACGGGCGAGCAGGGTGTCGTAGCCGCGCGGCAGGGTGGAGCCGAGCCGGTCGGCGCCGGAGTACGTGGCGGCACGCTCGACACGGTCCGCGTCCGGGGGCGCGTCGGGCTGTCCGATGTGGATGTTGGTGCGCAGGGTGAAGGGCCAGCGCTGGAAGTCCTGGTCGAGGACGGCGACATGGCGGAAGACGTCCAGCCGGTCGGCTTCGGCCAGGTCGGTGTCTCCCCACAGGACGCGGCCGTCGACCGGGCGGTGGAGCCCGGCGAGGATCTTGACGAGGGTGGACTTGCCCGATCCGTTCGCACCGACCAGGGCGACGACCGAGCCGGCGGCGATGGTCAGGGAGACGCCGCGCAGAGCGGGTTCCTCGCGATCCGGATAGCGGAAGCTGACGTTCTCGAAGGTGATCTTCTCGGGGAAGTCCGGGACGGGTGTGCCGCCGGTGGGGATGGCCCGCCTCTCGGCCGCCGCGGTGAACCGGTCCAGGTCGCGGACGTAGAGGGACTCCTCGTGGAGCGTGTTGACGTGTGTGATCAGGGCGCTGAGGCTGGCGGAACCGGTGCGCACCGCCAGGGCGGCGGTACCCGCCATGGCGATGTCCATACGGCCGGTGACCAGCAGGATGCCGAGGGCGGCGTACGTGAGGAGGGTGGCGAGGCCGGAGAACGCCGCCGCGAGCAGTTCGGTGACGGCGCGCCCGTCGGCGAGGCGGGTCTGTTCGGCCTCGGAGGTCTCGGCCATGTCGTGGAACCGGTCGAGGAGGTAGCGGCCCACCTGGTGGACACGGACCTCCTGGGCCGATTCACGGCTGGTGATGAGGTTGTTGACCAGGCGGGCCGCTCGTTCGTGCTCGATCCAGTTCATACGGGAGGCGTAGCGGCGCTGCGCCACATGCATGGCTCCCCAGCCGCGTGGCAGGGCGATCAGCACCAGCAGCGGCAGGAGCGCCGGGTGCAGCACGGTGAGGACGCCGGCGGCCGCGACGATGGTGAAGACGCCGTTCAGGGCCCCCACGCATGCGCCGATCATGTTCCGGGCGGCCAGGGCGCCGAACTGGGCGGAGTCCAGGAGCTTGCGGAAGGCTCCGTCCTCGATGGCTTCGAGCTCCACGTCAGCGGCGCGTTGCAGGTACTTCTCGGTGGCGAGCCTTTCGACCTTGGGTTCCAGGCGGCCGGTGCCGGCGGTGGACAGGCTGGCGAGCACCGCGTTGACCACGGCGAGCACCCCGGCGGCGATCAGCGCGGGAAGGGCCGCGCGGAGGCGTTCGACGGTGGTGCCGGTGGCGAAGAGGGCGTGGAGGACCTGGTTCGTCAGGAGCAGCCCGGCGGCCTGGGCGGCGCCCTGACCGATCTCGGTGAGGCCGACGGTCAGCAGCGCGCGCCGGTCCGACTCCCAGGCGAGCCGCAGAGTGCCGCCCAGGAGGTGGGGCAGGGCCCGTACGGCGGCCAGGGGTTTGAGGTCCAGCATGGCGTACTCGTGCCTGGCCCAGCCGAAGTCGTAGCGCAGGGCACCGCCGAACAGCTCGCGCTCACTGTCGGAGACGGGCGGCTCCGTCCGCCAGGCACGCCGGAACAGCTTCTTGTCACGCACGATCCCCACCCCCGGACGCCGCGGCGCCATTGCCGTCGCAGCAACCGCTCCCCCACCGCCGATCGGGTGAAACGTCCCCTTGCGGGGCGGGCGCGTCGCAGCCTCCATGCATCAGATGATCCTATTTTCACCGTTATGCGAATGACTGGACTGACCGTGCTTCCGGCCGTGCTGTGCGGGTTGTGCGTGGCGGGCCCCGGAGCCGCGGCACTGCCGGGCGATGGTCACGAGGCGCCGGGGACGCGCACGGCGGTCGGCGTCTACGGAGCGGCGGGTACGGAAAGGGCGCTCGGTGCGCAGGGGGTGGCGCTCGGTGCGGATGAAGCGCCGTCCGTGACCGGCAACCCGATGGCCGGGAACCACGGCTTCGGCGTCGTGACACGGCGGGACGCGCTGCTGGCGGGCACGGAGGCCGGGAGCCCCGTCGCCGTGGGCGGCGACCTGACCCTGGGGTCGAGGTTCGGCGTCGCGCCCCGCCGCGAGGGCGGCTACACGGCGCCCGGCGACGCCCGGCCCACCGCCCTCCTGGTGCACGGCGCGGTCGACTTCGCCGGCAGCGCGGCGGACGCGGTGCTGCGGGTGACCGGCGACGGTTACATCAAGATCGGCGACCTGACGGGCAGCGCCACGCTGGCCACCGGCATGGACGGCGCACCGGTCAAGACCCGGCTGGTGACGGCCGGCGCGGGGTACGGCACGACGCCGCGCGTCGAACTGTCCACCGCCCAGCCACCCGCGTCCGTCGGCCCCGCGCCGGGCCTCGTCGACTTCGGCGGGCTCTTCGCCGACCACCGGCGGCGCGCCGACGCCCTGGCCCACTGCCGGGGCACGGTGACGCCGCACGCCCTCGGCGCCACGGTGCGGATCCGGCTCGCCGACCACCGGACGAACGTGCTGCGACTGACCGGCACGCAGCTCGCGGGCATCCGGACGCTGGCGTTCGAGAACCGGCCCACGGCGGCGCGACCCCTCGTGGTGGTCGTCGACACCACGGCCGAGGGCGGCGAGCTGAACTGGCGCACACCGACGACGACGGGGCTCGGTGACGAGGACGCGCCCTACGTGCTGTGGTCCTTCGCCGACACCAGGCAGCTGACCCTCACGGCCGGAGCCACCCTGCGGGGTTCCGTCCACGCTCCACGCGCGGCGCTGACGGACCGGAGCCCCGCCGACATCGCGGGCGACATCGTGGTCCGCTCGCTGGAGGCGGGCCCCCGCACGGGCGGGATCCGCAGCGCCCCGTTCGCGGCGGAGCCGCAGTGCGCCCGGACACCGGCACCCGCCCGCGTTGCGGCCACGGGGGCGGAGGCGAAGCCGGAGCCGGGCGGGGGCCCGGGGACGGGCTCGGCGGCGGGCCTCGGGGCGGCCCTGGCGGCGGCGGAGCCGGGAGCGGAGCCAGGTCCGGGGGCGGACACAGGGGCGGGCGCGGGCCCGGCGGCGGGCGCGGGCCCAGCGGCGGGCGCGGAGGAGAGCGCGGAGGAGAGCGCGGGCGCAGAGGCGGGGGCGGCGGCGAGGGCGAGCGCGGGAGCGGGGGCGAGCGCGGGGGCGGGGGCGAGCGCGGGGGCGGAGCCAGGTCCGGAGGCGAAGCCGGGCCGGGAAGCGGGGGCGGGCCCGGAGCCGGGCCGGGAGCCGGAACCGGAGGCGAAGCCGGGGCCGGGGGCGGACGCGGAAGGGGAGGCGGAGCCGGACCCCGGCCCGGAGTCCCCTGTCGCGGCCGTCACGGGCGACCGCCCCGGTTCCGGGCCCTCCCCTGCCGAACCTTCCCCGATGGAGCCGTCCCCCGCCGCGGGCACCGCCATGGCGGAGACCGGGCCCCGGTCGAAGCTCTGGCTCCTGGGCGCCGGAGCGGCCGTGCTCGTCACCGCCGGAACCGCCCTGACCAGGGCGGCCCGCCGTGGACGCCGGGACGCCGGCGAGTGAGCCGGACCGCCCATAAAAGACAGGAGCCCGGGTACCCGAACCGCCTCCCGAAGGCCGACGAGGAGGGCAGAGCACCCGTGAGGAACCACTCGCAAGACGCCACCCAGTCCGGCGGTCCGCCCGGGCCCGCCGACCCGACCGGGCCGACCGGGCCCCTGGGGCTGCGGCTGGCCGGGGGCAGAGCCGTGGAGGGCGCGCCCGACGACGCGCTCCTCGCCTCGCCCGCGGGCGGCGGGACGGTGGCCGGTGCCCCGAGCGGCCCCGGAGGTGCCGGAGCCCCCGGAGGCGTCGCAGCCGCCGGAGGCCCTGGTGGCCCCGGGGGCGGCCATCCTCCGGACCGTACGCAGGCCATCCTCGAGGCCACGAAGCAGGTGGCGGCGCTGCTGAAGAGCGCCGGCCACCCGTTCGCCCTGGTCGGCAGTGTGGCGGCGTACGCGCACGGTGTGCCCCAGAGCCTCCAGCACGACACCGACTTCGCGATCCTCCGGGAGGACGCGGAGGTGATCACGCGGGATCTGGAGGCCGCCGGTATCCAGGTGCGGGTGCCGCCGGAGGACTGGCTGATCAAGGCGCGGAGCCATGGTGAGGAGATCGACCTGATCTTCGAGCTCGCACGGCATCCGGTGACCCGTGAGCTGCTGGACCGGGCTCACACGCTGCCGGTGGATTCGGTCCGGATGCCGGTGCTGGCGCCGACCGACCTGGTGGGAAGCCTGCTGGCCGCCTTCTCCGAGCACCACTGCGACTTCGGTGCCGTCCTGCCGATCGCCCGCACGCTGCGGGAGAAGATCGACTGGGAGCTGTTGCGCCGGGAGAACGAAGGCTCCCCGATGCCCGAGGCGTTCCTGTACCTGCTGGAACGCCTGAACGTGATCGAACCCCGGGAGGCAACGCCATGAGCGCCGCCGACACCGCCGAGTACCGCATCGCCCATCTGCGGGACCGGCTGGCGAGCGAGGACATCGCCGAACTCGGCATCAGGATCGAGCAGCGCGGTACCAGCGTGATGCTGTACGGAACCGTCGCCAGCGCCGACTGCCGTGCCGAGATCCTGCGCATCGCCCACGAGGAACTGGCCGGTCTGCCCCTGCGCGAGGACCTCGTCGTGGTCCGCGCGGACGCCCCCGACCACCCCGAGGAGCTGTCGTGATCCGAGTAGCAGCGGTCGGCGACATCCATCTGGGCCCGGGCAGCGCGGGCACCTTGCGACCGGCCTTCGACACCCTGCACGAGCAGGCGGACCTGCTCCTGCTCGCCGGTGACCTGACGCGCCACGGCACGGTCGAGGAGGGCGAGATCGTGGCCGGCGAAGTGGCCGGGCTGGGCGTGCCGGTGGTCGCGGTCCTGGGCAACCACGACTACCAGAGCGACCAGGAGGCGGAGGTCACGGCGGCGCTCGACCGGGCGGGCGTGACCGTGCTGGAGGGCGAGGGCACGGTGCTGAACATCGGCGGCGTGCGCGTGGGCGTCGCCGGGACGAAGGGGTTCGGCGGCGGTTTCGCCGGGCGCAGCGGCGGTGAGTTCGGCGAGCCGGAGATGAAGGACTTCATCCGCTACACCCGGCGTTGCGCGGACGGCCTGCGCAAGTCCCTGACCATGCTGAACGAGGCGGACTGCGCGGTGCGGATCGCGCTGACGCACTACGCGCCCGTGCCGGACACGCTGGCGGGCGAGCCGCTGGAGATCTACCCCTTCCTGGGGAGCTACCTGCTGGCGGAGGCGGTCGACGACGCGGGCGCCGACCTCGCGGTGCACGGTCACGCGCACATGGGGACCGAGCACGGGATGACCAGCGACGGCGTACGGGTGCGCAATGTCGCCCAGCCGGTTATCGGCCGGGCCTTCGCCGTCTACCACCTGCCCGTCCACGCCGGGAGCGCCGCGGCGGGCGACGGCGGTGCGAGGGCGGGGGCCGACACGGTGGGCGCCCGCTAGTCCGGTGGTTGGACTCCCCGGCAGACGGGTAACGGGGCATACTGCGACACACAGGGCGCAATCAGGACGCAATCAAACAAAAGCAGCAGAGGAGCCGAGGATCGTGACGGACGTTTCGAGCCAGGGTCCCGCACCCGGCGACGACCGGAAGGTACTCACCAACCGGCAGGGCCACCCTGTCTACGACAACCAGAACCAGCGCACGGTCGGGGCCCGCGGTCCCGCAACGCTGGAGAACTACCAGTTCCTCGAGAAGATCAGCCACTTCGACCGGGAGCGGATCCCCGAGCGCGTCGTCCATGCCCGCGGGGTGACGGCCTACGGCTACTTCGAGGCGTACGGCGCGTGGGGCGACGAGCCGATCAGCCGCTACACCCGCGCCAAGCTCTTCCAGGAGCGCGGCAAGCGCACCGACCTGGCCGTCCGCTTCTCCACCGTGATCGGCGGCCGCGACTCCTCGGAGGCGGCGCGCGACCCGCGAGGGTTCGCGGTGAAGTTCTACACCGAGGACGGCAACTGGGACCTCGTGGGGAACAACCTCGGCGTGTTCTTCATCCGGGACGCCATCAAGTTCCCCGACGTGATCCACGCCCTCAAGCCCGACCCGGTCACCTTCGAGCAGCAGCCGCGCCGGATCTTCGACTTCATGTCGCAGACGCCGGAGTCGATGCACATGCTCGTCAACCTCTTCAGCCCGCGCGGCATCCCGGCCGACTACCGCCATATGCAGGGGTTCGGCGTCAACACCTACAAGTGGGTGAACGCGGAGGGCGACTCGGTCCTGGTCAAGTACCACTGGATGCCCAAGCAGGGCGTACGGAGCATGACCGAGGAGGACGCGGCCAATGTGCAGGCCGAGGGCCTCGGCCACGCCACGAAGGACCTGTACGAGGCGGTCGGGCGGGGCGACCACCCGGAGTGGGAGCTGCTGGTCCAGATCATGGAGGACCACGACCACCCGGAGCTGGACTTCGATCCGCTGGACGACACCAAGACGTGGCCGGAGCAGGACTTCCCGCCGAAGCCGGTCGGCCGGATGGTGCTCGACCGGATGCCGGAGAACTTCTTCGCG
This sequence comes from Streptomyces gobitricini, assembly GCF_039532985.1. Taxonomy (NCBI): domain Bacteria; kingdom Bacillati; phylum Actinomycetota; class Actinomycetes; order Kitasatosporales; family Streptomycetaceae; genus Streptomyces; species Streptomyces gobitricini. The sequence continues at coordinate 173,367 of NZ_BAAASR010000015.1, forward strand.
GAGAACGAGCAGATCTCCTTCGGCACGGGTGTGCTGGTGGACGGCCTGGACTTCTCGGACGACAAGATGCTGGTCGGCCGGACCTTCTCGTACAGCGACACCCAGCGCTACCGGGTCGGCCCGAACTACCTGCAACTGCCGGTCAACCAGGCGAAGAACGCGGACGTGCGGACCAACCAGCGCGACGGGTCGATGACGTACCACGTGGACGGCGCCGGTGAGAACGCCGACGTGAACTACGAGCCGTCGATCCGGGGCGGGCTGCGCGAGGGCGAGTACCCCGCGCACGACGAGCAGGGTCCCGAGATCCGCGGCAGGCTCACCCGCAAGCGGATCCCGCGCACCAACGACTACATGCAGGCCGGCCAGCGTTACCTGCTGATGGAGCAGTGGGAGCGGGACGACCTGGTGCACAACTTCGTCAACCTGCTGAAGCAGTGCGACCGGCCGGTGCAGGAGCGGATGGTCTGGCACTTCCTGCTGGTCGAGAACGACCTGGGCCTGCGCGTCGGCGAGGGCCTCGGCATCGGCCCGCAGGACGTGTCGCACCTCGAGCCCCTGGCGAGCCAGGACCTCACCGAGGAGGACCGGAAGCGGCTGGCCAACCTCGGGGACAACCCGCCCCGGAACGTCGAGGGCCTGACGATGACGCACTGCGTGCCCGACGAGCGGCATGTCGTGACCCGCTGACCGCGCCGCACGCCCGAGGGCCCCGCCGTGGTCGGCGGGGCCCTCGGGCGTGCGGGCCGGACGGGCGTGCGCCGTACGGCAAGGGGCAGGGCCCCGGTGTCCGGTCCGACGGGCCGCGCCCGCCTCCGCACCGCCGGCCGGCGGGCTCAGGGGCGGCGCCAGGCGTCGCTCTCCAGGTGGGAGCCGGCCTGCGGCCCCATGCGGAGCATGCCGCCGTCCACGACCCATGAGGCGCCGGTGACGTACGAGGCGTCCTCGCCCGCGAGGAACGCGATGACCGACGCGACCTCCCGTGCGTCACCCGGACGCCCCAGCGGCACACCCGGGCGGGACTGCTTCCGTACGTCCTCCTCGTCCTGGCCGGTCATCGGGGTGGCGATCTCGCCCGGCGCGACGGCGTTCACGGTGATGCCGTACTCGGCCAGCTCCAGCGCCATGACCTGGGTGAGCAGCCCCAGTCCGCCCTTGGCCGCGCAGTAGGGCGCCGCCCCGACGCGGGGCTGGTGCTCGTGCACGGACGTCACGTTGACGATCCGTCCGCCGTCCCCCTGCTCGATCATGCGGCGCGCGGCGACCTGGGAGCAGAGGAACGGCCCGACCAGGTCGACGTCCAGCACGTGCCGGACGGTGTCATAGGACATGTCCAGGAAGGGCGTGGCCGTGCCGGTTCCCGCGTTGTTCACCAGGACGTCGACGCGGCCGAGTTCGCCGGCCAGCTCGTCGACGACGCGCGCGGCTTCCGGCAGTCGCGTCAGGTCGAGGTGCGCGACGGCGGCGCGGCGGCCGTGGCCGCGTACCTCCTCGGCGGTCCGGCGCGCGCCGTCCTCGTCGGCGTGCCAGGTGATGCCGACGTCCATGCCCTGCGCGGCGAGCCGTACGGCGGTGGCGCGGCCGATGCCGGAGTCGGAGCCGGTGACGACGGCGACGGGGGTGCCCCTGTTCACGGACGGGTTCATCGTGCCTCCTCGGCAGGTTCGCGACGTGCGCTCAGGACCTTGGCGGTACCACGTGACGGGTGAGACGAAACGGCGTCCGAGGGGTTCATGTGGCTGGAGTGTGGTGAGTGGCTCATGATCGGGCACGTGAAGGGGATGCCGGACGTATCAGCACCCGTGATCAAACTGGTGCGGCGGACCACCGAACCCGTCGCTGCGCAGACGCTGCGTTCCACGGCCGCCGCCGTCATCTCCTTCGTCGTCGCCCTGATGGTCCTGCCCGCGCAGCCCGCCCCCCTGACGGCCCCGCTGACCGCGCTCCTGGTCGTCCAGGTCACGCTCTACGCGACGCTGACCACCGGGATCCGGCGCGTCAACTCGGTCGTGGTCGGGGTCCTCATCGCCATCGGATTCACCGCCCTGGTGGGGCTGACCTGGTGGAGCCTCGGTCTGACGATCTTCACTTCGCTGATCATCGGCCGGTTCGTGCGGGTGAACGAGTTCGTCCCCGAGGTGGCGATCAGCGCGATGCTCGTCCTCGGCGTGTCCCAGGCCACGTCGGCGGCCTGGCACCGGGTGCTGGAGACGCTGATCGGCGCCGGTGTGGGGCTGCTGTTCAATCTGCTCTTCGCGCCACCGGTGTGGACGCAGTCGGCCGGCGCGTCGATCGACGGACTGGCGCGCGGGATGGGCCGGATGTTCCGCAGCATGGGCATGGAGGTCGCCGAGGGCCACATCCCGTTCCCGCACGCGGCCGCCCGGCTGCACGAGGCGCGGCGCCTGGACCACGACATCGTGGAGGTCGACGCGTCGCTGCGGCAGGCGGAGGAGAGCCTGCGGATGAACCCGCGCGTACGGGAGGGGCTGCTGTCCCGGGTGGTGCTGCGGACGGGGCTGGACACCCTGGAGATCTGCGCGGTGGTGCTCCGGGTGCTGACCCGGAGTATGACCGACCTGGCGAAGTTCCGTACCGAGGAGTCGCTGTTCCCGGCGGATGTGTCGGCCTGTCTCAAGGAGCTGTTCGAGCAGATGGCCGACGCCATCGAGAGCTTCGCCCTTCTGATCACCACTCAGGTGGCCGCCAACGCCGAGGAGGCCGAGGAGCGGCTGGCCGCCGCCCTGGCCGCGAGCCGGGTCGCCCGCGACCGGGTCGCCGACATGCTGCTGGAGGACGTGCAGGAACATCCCAGGCAGTGGCAGCTGCACGGTGCGCTGCTCGCCGAGATCGACCGGATCCTCGACGAGCTGGACCTCGACAAGCGCAGCGAGCGCCTCATGCAGGAGCTGGACCGGCGCTCGGCGGAGCTGAGCGAGCGCTACCCGCGGCTGGCGGCGATGCGCCGTCGGCTGCGCGGCGAGGGCAGGGCCGAGCGGAGGCCGGGCGTGGAGACCTGAGCCGCGTACGTCTCCGTATAAGCATCGGGCGCCGGGGGCGTGGAACACGTGCGAGTGTCCGTCGACCGATGAAGGAGGCCCACGTGTCGGAGAGCCTGGAGCCCGTGTACGACCGGATCAGGGAGGAGGTCGCCGCGCGGGCCGAGCGGCTGTGGGACGTGAGCCTCACGCTGCACCGAGCGCCGGAGACGGCGTTCGAGGAGCGGGAGGCGGCACGGCTGCTGAGCGGCGAGCTCGAACGGGAGGGGTTCGGCGTGGAGCGGGGGGTGGCGGGTCTGCCCACCGCGTTCACCGGCAGGACCGGGAGCGGTGACGGGCCGTGTGTGGCGTTGCTGATGGAGTACGACGCGCTGCCGCTGCTGGGGCACGCGTGCGGTCACAACCTGATCGCCGCGGCCGGCCTGGGCGCGGCGCTCGCGGTGCGCGGCGCGCTCGGCGGGGTGCCGGGCTCGCTCGTGGCGGTCGGAACGCCCGCGGAGGAGCGCGGGGGCGGCAAGGTCGTGGCGGTGGAGGCGGGCCTGTTCGACGGGGTGGACGCGGCGCTGATGTTCCACCCGGGCGTCTACAGCTGGGCTCGGGCCCCGCTGACGGCCAGCGCGCAGCTCCGGGTGGCGTTCCACGGACGGGCCGCGCATCCGACCGGCAACCCCACGGAGGGCGTCGACGCCCTCGGCGCGCTGATCCAGCTGTTCAACACCCTGGGCGTGCTGGACCGGCGGCTGCCGACCGGGTCGCACGTCCAGGGCATCGTCACGGACGGCGGGCATGCGACCAACATCGTCCCGGAGTACGCCGAGGGCCTGTTCGGCCTGCGCGGGGCGACCACGTCCGCACTGGAGGAGCTGGTGGAGGAGGTGCGCTCCTGCGCGCAGGGCGTGGCGCTGGCCACCCGCACGCGGGTGGAGGTGACCGGTGTGGGCGGGCGGTACGAGCACTTCCGCGACAACGACGTGCTGTCGGGGCTGTTCGCCCACCACGCGGACCGGGCGGGCATCGGCCTCTCGGAGCCCGTGCCCGGCGTGTACCTGGGGTCGTCCGACATCGGCAATGTGAGCACGAGGGTGCCGGCGATCCACCCGTTCGTCGCCATCATGGGTCCGGAGGCGTCCGACCACACGCCCGAGTTCGCCGAGGCGGCGGCCGGGCCGCGCGGGCGGCAGGTGATGCTGGCCGCGGCGGAGGCACTGGGCTGCACCGCCGCCGATGTGCTGCTCCGCACCGAGGTGCCCGGGAAGGCCTGGGCCTGTCTGCGCGAGAAGGCCGCCTCGGGTCTGTGAGGCCCGCCCGGGAGCTCACCCCGCCCGCGTCCCGGTCAGTCCTCCACGCTCACCCGCACCGTCTTCACCTCCGTGTCGGCGGCGTCCGGGACGACCATGCCGGCGTCGACGCCGCTGCGCAGGTAGTGCAGCACCTCGGAGTTGAGCCTCTCGCCGGGGAGGGCGGCCGGGATGCCGGGCGGGTACGGGGTCAGCATCTCGGCGGTGACGCGGCCGGCGGCCTTCTCCCACGGCACCTGTTCGACGCGTCCGAAGAACGCGTCGCGCGGCAGCATGACCTGTTCCAGGCGGAGGCCGGCCGGGTCGGGGACCTCCACCCGTGGAGCGGGGCGCAGCTCGTCCGCGTGGTCGGCGACGTCGCGGAGCGCGGTGAGCAGGGCGTGGGCGCTGCGTTCGTCGTCGGCGTGGGTGAGCTGGGCGCTGCTGCGGCGGTGGTCGGACAGGTGCAGGTTGACGCGGTGGTGCTCGCGGATCCAGTCGGCGACCCGGTAGCCGGTGGTGCCGAGGCCGGTGATGTCGATGATGACCTGGAGCGGGTCGAGGTCGGCCGCGCGGCCGGGTCCGCAGAAGTCGTCCCGCCCGTGCACGTGCAGGCCGTCGATTTCGGCGACCCGCGCTCGTACGGTCTTGGCGAGGGCGAGCGCGTCGTCGTAGAGGGCGTGGCCGTGCTGGACCATCTGGCGGCGCCAGCCGTCGAGGGCGGCGTACACGAGGGCGGAGGGGCTGGTGGTGCCCAGCAGGTCCTCGCGGTTCTTGAGGACCTCCGGTTCGATCAGGTCGCCCTGGAGGTGGAAGACGGAGCCCTGTTCCAGGCCGGACCCCATTTTGTGGACGGAGGTGACGCAGACGTCGGCTCCGGCGTCCATGGCCCAGGTGGGCAGCTCCGGGTGGAACGGCAGGTGGGCGCCCCACGCCTCATCGACGATGAGTGGCACGCCGTGTTCGTGACACGCCTCGGCGATGGCGGGCAGGTCCGAGCAGGTGCCGTACGGAGTCGGGGTGGTCACCAGGGCGCCCCGTGCGTCGGGGTGCTCGGCGAAGGCCGCGCGGAAGGCGTCGGCGGACGGCGGGTGGGCCAGGTGGCGCTCGGCGTCCCACTGGGGGTCCACCCAGACGGGCACGATCCCGGCGAGGACGAGGCCGGACACCACCGACTTGTGGGCGTCGCGTCCGACGAGCAGCTTCTCGTGCGGTCCGGCGACGGACAGCATGGCGGCCTTGACCGACAGGGAGCTGCCGCAGGTCGAGAAGAAGGTGTGCTCGGCCCCCACGGCATCGGCCATCAGCTCCTGAGCCCTGGCGAGAACGCCGTGGGAGGAGGTCCGGTCGTCCAGCCCGCTGGTGGCGAGGACGTCGGAGCGGAAGACGGCGTCGCCGAGGACGGCGCGGACGCGCGGGTCGGCGCCCCGGCCCTGCTTGTGGCCGGGCGGGGTGAAGGGCGTCTGGTTCTCGGAGTGGTACGCGGCGAGCGCGTCGAGCACGGGTGCCTGTGAGTGGTCCATGCCACCCCGGTGCCCCACGAACCGGACCGAAAACGGGACAAAAACAGGGCGTCCATGGACGCGCCGGGGCCGCCGGGCTCCGGTCCGCCCGGTCAGGGGCGGGGGCGGACGCGCTGCCAGCGCGGGCGGGCGTCGGCGCCCCGGCGGCCCGCGACGGAGGCGCAGCGCGGGCAGACGCGCCGGACTCCGTCGGCGGCGCCCCCTGACTCGGGCAGCGCGTCCTCCCAGGGGACGTGCGGGAACCGGTCGAGCCGGGACCTGCTGAGGGAGAGCCCGCAGACGGTCTGGTTCAGGCCGGGTTCCCACGCGTGGACCTCCCCGGCGGGCAGTCGGCGGCGCCCCTCCTCCTCGTCCGTCCACCGGCCGGAGGCGGCGATCGCGTAACGCTTCCTCGGCGGCACGGGGATCACCCGGAGGCGTTGTCGACGCGCATGCGCACCTGCTCCTCCAGACGCTGGAGGCTCCGGTCGAGGGCGTCGTTCACCGGCTTCCCGCCCGGGTCGTGGCTCTCGTCGAAGAACGACAGGTGCACGGTCACCTCGCTGGCCCCGCTGCCGATGCCGGCGACCTGGAGCCATCCGGCGTAGCTGCCCTGCTCCCTGGTGCCCCACTCCAGGCGCATCTGGTCCTTCTGGGCACGCAGCAGGGCGGAGGTGTCCTCGTCGGTGCGGTCCTCGTGGACGGTGACGGCCGGAAGCCGCCCGGGATGCACGTGCAGGGCCTCGGGCAGCCAGTTGTCGAGCTGGTCGACGTTGGCGGCCTGGTCGAAGACGTGCTCGGGCAGCGCCGGCATGGTGCGGGAACGTTCGTACTCGGTCATCGCTCCACCGTTCCTAGTTCGTCGGCTCGGGGTTGTCCGTGTGACGAGTGCCCTGCCCGTCCGGGCTGAAGCCGGGACGGGCAGTGGGGGAAACGTGAAGGGCAGGAAGAAGCCCCGGCTGGACGGGGGAACCAGCCGGGGCAGTGTGCGGCGGTCGTGGGGGCGCCCTCACAACCGACTGTATGAACGATAAACCATTGTCCGGTGTCCGCTCCAATCGGACGCCGCCCACCCGTCCACCGTCACGGGAAGGCTCACGGTCAGGGCGCGGCGCGCACGGTGGCGGCGGCCGGTCCGCCCGGGGCCTCGTCCTGGGCGGCCTGCGCGGACAGCGGGGTCGCGATGTCCTCCAGCGACCGGCCTTCCGCGGCGACGGCGAAGAACACCGCCACCAGACCACCCGCCACCATCAGCGTGGCACCGATGCAGAAGGCCAGGACGGTGTCCGCGACCACACCGCTCCCGGTGAGCCCCGCGAAGATCAGCGGGCCGGAGATGCCGCCGGCGGCCGTGCCGACGGCGTAGAAGAACGCGATGGCCATCGCGCGGGTCTCCATGGGGAAGATCTCACTCACCGTGAGGTACGCGGAGCTGGCGCCGGCGGACGCGAAGAAGAGGACCACGCACCAGCTCATGGTCATGGTGGTGGCGGTCAGCCAGCCGTTGGAGAACATCCACGCCGTCACGTAGAGCAGCACGCCCGAGAGGATGTACGTACCGGCGATCATCGGGCGACGGCCCCAGGTGTCGAACAGCCGGCCGAGCAGCAGCGGGCCCATGAAGTTGCCGAACGCGATGACCGCGAAGAAGTACCCGGTCGAGCCGGTGCCGACGTCGTAGAACGTCACCAGGATCGCCCCGAACCCGAACGTGATGGCATTGTAGAGGAAGGCCTGCCCGATGAAGAGGGCCAGACCCAGCACCGCCCGCCGCGGGTAGGCGCGGAAGAGCGTCCGGGCGATCTGTACGAAACCGACGCTGTGCCGCTGCTTGATCGTGATCGCCCCGGCCGGTTCCGGCAGCGGCCGGCCCCTCTCCGCCTCCACCTGCCGCTCGACGTCCGCCACCAGCCGCTCGGCGCCCTCCTCGCGGCCGTGGATGAACATCCAGCGGGGGCTCTCGGGCACATGACGGCGGACGAGCAGGATGACCAGGCCCAGGACGACGCCGAGGCCGAAGGAGACCCGCCAGCCGATGTCCTTGGGGAGGATGTCCGTGTCGAGGGCGAGGACCGACAGCAGGGCGCCGCCCATGGCGCCGAGCCAGAAGCTGCCGTTGATGATCAGGTCCACCCGGCCGCGGTACTTGCTGGGGATCAGCTCGTCGATGGCCGAGTTGATGGCGGCGTACTCACCGCCGATGCCGAAGCCGGTCAGGAAGCGGAAGACGAAGAACCACCAGGCGGAGAAGGACAGCGCCGTCAGCGCGGTCGCGGCGAGGTAGACCGCCAGTGTGATCAGGAACAGCTTTTTGCGGCCGAAGCGGTCCGTGAGCCAGCCGAAGAACAGCGCGCCCGAGCACGCGCCCGCCACGTACAGCGCGGCGGCGACACCGGTGACCTGGGCGGAGCTGACGGCCAGTCCGCTGCCCTCCTCGGAGAGCCGGCCGGCCATGCTGCCGACGATGGTGACTTCCAGCCCGTCGAGGATCCAGACGGTGCCGAGCCCGATGACGATCATCCAGTGCCAGCGCGACCACGGCAGTCTGTCCAGTCGCGCCGGCACCTGGGTCGTCAGGGTCCCGTTCGACGCGTGCCCGAGTTCCGGCTCCCTCATGGTCACCTCCGAGGCGTAAACAGGGCGAGCGGGTACCCCATGTCCGAATCGGTGAAACGGCACCGTCCGCGGGTACCCGCCGGCCCATGGACACCGTGAAGCCGCTGGCGGTGGTGACCGGTGCTTCGAGCGGCATCGGACTCGCGCTGGCCAGAGAGTTCGCCGGCCACGGGTTCGACCTCGTGGTCTGCGCCGAGGACGCGGCGGTGGCGGCCGCCGCGGACGAGCTGCGCGGCCGTGGGGCCGACGTCGTCGCCGTACGGGCCGACCTCGCCGTGTACGACGGGGTGGAACAGCTGTACGCCGCGGTGCTCGCCACGCGCCGCCCGGTCGCCGCCGCCGTACTGAACGCCGGGGTGGGCGAAGGCGGGGCCTTCACCGACGTGGACCTGGCGGCCCACGCCCGGATCATCGACCTCAACATCAGTTCGACGGTGCATCTCGCGCACCGCCTGCTGCCCGGCATGATCGCGGAGGGGGCCGGCCGGCTGGTGGTCACCTCCTCGGTGGCCTCGATGGCTCCGGGGCCGTTCCAGTCCGTTTACAACGCCTCGAAGTCGTTCCTGCAGTCCTTCGCCCAGGCGCTGCGGGAGGAACTGCGGGGTACCGGGGTGACGGTGACGGCGCTGATGCCGGGCCCCACGCGGACCGCCTTCTTCCACCGCGCCGGGTTGGCGGACACCCCGCTGGGGCGCATGGCGAAGGACGACCCGGCCCTGGTCGCCAGGCACGCGTACACGGCCCTCGCACACGGTCGCGGCCGGGCGATCACCGGCTCGGCGAGGACCAAGGCCCTGGGCGCGGCCACCAGGGTGCTGCCCGACCCCCTCAAGGCCCTCGGCCAGCGGTTCCTGTCCCGGCCCCGCGCGCGGCGCTGACGGCGGCACGTCACCGCCGGGCACGGGTCGGCGCGCGGACGGCAGGCACGGGTCGGCCCGTCGTCACCGGGCACGGGCGGGCGCACGGGACGCCGGGCGCCGGTCGGCGGGGGCGGGGGGGCGCGGTCCGCGGGGCGCCACGGACCGGCGTCCGCTAGCGCCCCAGCACCCGCGGGTTGGCGCAGTGCGCGAGCGGTTCGCCGCGCAGGAAGCGGGCGGCCTCGGCCGCGACGATACGGGCCGCCTTATGGGCCACCTCCCGGCTGGCTCCCGCGATGTGCGGGGTGAGGACGACCCCCGGGGTGGACAGCAGCCGGGCGCCGGCCGGGACCGGCTCGGCGGGGAACACGTCGAAGCCGGCGCCCGCGAGGTGCCCCGAGTCCAGGGCGTCGCACACGGCCTCGTAGTCGACGAGGGCTCCGCGCGCGCAGTTGACGAGCACCGAGCCGGGCGGCATCGACGCGATCCGGTCGGCCCCGATCATGCCTGTGGTCTCCTCGGTCACGCGCGCGTGCAGCGAGACGATCCGGGACCGGCCCAACAGCTCCTCCAGCGGGACGAGCCGGGCGACGCCCTCCACCGCCTCGGGCTTCACATACGGGTCGTGGACCAGGACCTCGGCTCCCATGGCGGCCAGGACGCGGGCCACGCGCGACCCGATCGCACCGAAACCGACCAGGCCGACGACCGAGCCGTCGATCTCGATGCCGCAGTTGTCGTAGTCGTAGTAGTCACCGCGCCAGACGGCTTGCCTGAGGTCGGTGTGGACATCGCCGATGCCGCGGGCGGCGGCGAGGATGAGGGCGAGGGTGTGCTCGGCGGTGGCGACGGCGTTGCGGCCGGGGGCGTAGCAGACGGCGACGCCGTGTCGGGTCGCCGCGTCCAGGTTGGCGTTGACCGGGCCGCCCCGGCTGACGCAGAACAGCTCCAGGCCGGGGCAGGCGTTCAGGATCCGCTCGGTGAGCGGGGCCATCTGGGTGAGGCAGACCCGAACGCCGCTGAGCGCCTCGATGAGCTCGTCCTCGGTGCCGGACGCCTCGTCGACCTCGGCGACCGTGCCGAAGGGCGTGTGCGGCCAGGGCAGCCGGATCTCCCGTACGTCCAGGTCGGCGCCTTCCGGAAGGGCGGCACGCATTTCCTGGCGCAGCAGCCGGGGCAGGACGAAGTGGTCGCCGGCGGCGAGGACGGTGGTGGTCACGGTGGTGCTCCCGTTCAGTGGGCGGTGGTGGGGACGGCGGGTGCGTTGAGCCGCAGCAGGGACGCCTGCCCGCCGGCAAGCAGCCGCAGTTCGGTCAGGGCGCCGTTCTCCAGGGCGGGGAAGACCTGGCGGTAGCGGGCGAGCGGGATGCCGAGGAGCTCGCACAGCGCCAGGCGTACGAGGGTGGAGTGGGCGACGACGAGGACGCGGCCGTCGGGGAGTTCCCGCGCGGTCTCCTCCAGGCAGGCGACGGCGCGGTCGGCCGCCGCCACGGGGTCCTCGCCGCCCGGCAGGTGGTGGGCCACCGGGTCGGTCAGGAAGGCGGCCAGCTCGCCCGGGAACGCCTCGGCCATCTCCTCGCGGGTCAGCCCGTCGCCGCGCCCGAAGTCCACCTCGTACAGCCGCTCGTCGACGCGGGGGGTGAGTCCGAGCGCGGTCGCGGCGGGACCGGCGGTGAGGCGGGCGCGGGACAGGGGTGAGCAGAGGACGGCGTCCAGCCGCTGTCCGGCGGCCCAGGCACCGAGCCTGGCGGCCTGTTCGCGGCCGAGTTCGGTGAGCGGCACGTCGGTGCGGCCGGCGTAGCGGTTCTCCGCGTGCCATGCGGTCTCGCCGTGGCGTACCAGGATGAAGTCGGTCACTGCTCGGCCTTTCCGCGGGCGTGTGCCGCCACGGCCGGCTCCAGCCGGCCGAGTCGGGTCAGTTCGTCGACGAAATCGAGGTACACGGGGGTCAGCCGGGCCGTGCGGGAGAGGTCGGGGGCCAGCTCCTCGCGGACGCGCACCATCGTGGCCGCCGCCTCCTCCAGGGGGGCGCCCGAGGCGGTCGCGGCGAGCACCGCCATACCGGTGGCGCTCTCGGCGTGTTCGGGGAGGGTGACCGTGCGGCCGAGGACGTCGGCGCGCAGCTGCGACCAGTAGCGGTTGCGGGCACCGCCGCCGGTGAGGGTGAGCGGGCCGTCGACGGGTGCGCCGATGTGGTCGAGGTGGTCGAAGCAGAGGCGTTCGACGCAGGCCGTGCCGAGCAGCAGGGCGTGGAACTCCTCGGCGTCGCCCCGCACGTCACCGAGGACGAACGAGGTGGCGTCGGGGGCGCGGAACGGGAAGCGTTCACCGCCCGCGCCGGCCAGGGGGTAGGCGACGGCGGTGGAGCCGGTCGCGGCGGCCTCGGCGGTCAGCGCCTCAAGGTCGGCACCGGGGAAGCGCCGGGCGATGGCTCCGGCGCCGCTGCTGGACGCCCCGCCGGGCAGCCAGTTGCCGCCGGGCCCGCGGTGGCAGTAGACCACTCCCCCGGGGTCGCGTACGAGGTGGGGGCTTACGCCCTTGAGGACGAGGGTGGTGCCGAGGACCGAGTTCCAGGCGCCGGGCGTGAGCGCCCCGGCGCCGATCTGCGCGGCGCAGCCGTCGGTCATGCCCGCGACGATCGGTGTGCCGGCGGGAATGGCCGTGGCGGTGGCCGCGTCGGCGCACACGGTGCCGATGACGTTGCCCGGCCGGACCACGTCCGGCAGCAGCCCGGCCGGGACGCCGAGCCGGGCCAGTTCGGCGTCGGGCCAGCGTTCCTGGATCAGGTGGTAACCGGTCTTGAGGGCGTGGCTGGTGTCGCTGGCGACCTGGTGCCCGGCGAGCCGCCAGGTGATCAGATCGGCCTGGTGCAGCAGCCGGGCGTCCGGGAAGTCGGTGTTGTCCAGCAGCCACAGCAGCTTGGGCAGCGCCCAGGACGGCTGCATGGTGCGGTAGCCCAGCTCCCGCCACACCTCCTCGCCCGCCTTGTTGACGCGAGGCGTGTACGCCCGGGCGCGCCCGTCGTCGTACATCAGACCGGGTGTCAGGCGCCGGCCGCGCTCGTCGGCGAGGAGGACGGTGCCGGAGGTGGCGTCGACGGCCAGGCCCCGGACGCGGTCGGGCGCGATACCGGCGAGGGCCTCGCGGCAGGCTCCGGCGAGGGCGGACCACCACTGCTCGGGGTCCTGTTCGTGGCGTACGCCGTCGCGCCGGCCGGTGAGCGGGCGGGAGGCGGCGGCGAGCAGTCGGCCGGTGCCGTCGACGGCGACCGCCCGGGCGCTCTGCGTGCCGAGGTCGAGGCCGAGGTGGACGGCGTCCGGGGTCAGGGCGTCAGGCATGCGGTGCTTCCTGTACGTCGGTGGCGGCGGGCGACCAGCCCAGGGAGCGCGCGGCGGCGCGCCAGGTCAGGAACGACTCGTAGAGCCCGTCGTAGACGGCGCCGCGCTCGGGGTCGGGTTCCCAGCGGGACCGTATGCGGACGTATTTGGCGGCGGCAGCGCGCAGGTGGGGCTCGGCGCCGCTGAGGACGAGCCCGGTGAGGAACGCGCCCTTGGCGCCGAGTTCGGTGTCCGCGGCTCGGGCCGTCGGGACGCCGGTGACGTCGGCGATGAGGCGGCACCACGCGTCGCTGGCGGAACCGCCGCCGCACAGGCGCAGTTCGTGGACGCCGGTGCCGGACGCCCCCAGGCAGTCCCGGACGACGAGCGAGAGGCCCTCGAACACGGCGCGGGCGAGGTGGGCGGGCGTGTGGTCGAGGGACAGGCCCCAGAAGGTGCCGCGTGCGCGCGGGTCGAGGAAGGGGGCGCGTTCCCCGGCGGGCGAGAGGTAGGGCAGGAACGCCGGTCCGCCGCCCGGCGCGGGTCCGGCGCCGAACGCCAGCTCCGCGAGGGCGGCGGGCCCGTCGACGGCGAGGAGTCGGGACGCCCAGTCGAGGACTTCGGTGCCGGAGAGGGTGGGGAAGGCCCGCAGGAGGCGGTCCCGGCCGCCGTAGGCGATGTTGACGCCGCACGGCTCGCCGGAGGTGTCCACCCGGCGGGTGACGATCTCGGTGCACAGGGTGGTGCCGAGGATGGCGCAGGCCTGGCCGGGTTCGACGACACCGGCGCCCCGGGCGGTCGCGGCGATGTCGTACGGGGCCATGACGACGGGCAGGCCGGCCGGGAGGCCGAGTTCGCGCGCGGCGCGGTGGGTGATCCCGGCGACGCGCTCGTGCTCGCCGAGCACGTCGGGCAGGAGGTGGGCGTGCGGGCCGAACCCGAACAGGTCGATGACCGCCGGATCGTAGGCGCCGGTGGCGTGGTCGAGGAACGGGGCGGAGGCGTCGGACTCGTCGATGGCGGTCACGCCGGTGAGCTTCAGGAACAGCCAGCCGGCCGCCGTCAGTGCCTTGCGGGAGCGCCGCAGGCGTTCGGGGTCGTGCGCGGCGAGCCAGCTGATCACCGCGTTGGGCATGCCGCAGCAGGTGAGGGAGCCGTTGCGGCGGTAGGCCTCCTCCAGGACACCGTCGGCGGCCCAGCGGGTGAGCAGGTCGCCCGCGCGGCCGTCGGACCAGAGGACGGCGGGCCCGGTGGGGCGGCCGTGGGCGTCGACGAGCCAGCAGCCGTCGCCCTGGGCCGTGAAACTCACCAGCCACACGGGGTCGTGGCCGGGACCCAGTCGGGACAGGGCCCCCCGTACGGTGAGGACCACGGCGTCCCACACGGCTTCCATGTCCTGCTCCGCCCAGCCGGTCCGGGGGCGCAGCACTTCGGTGCCGATGCGGGACAGCGCTGTTTCCTGCCCCTGGTCGTCGAAGACGACCGCTTTGATGACGGACGTGCCGACGTCAATGGTGAGAACCGACATGACTGGAATACCTGCCCCTTCACTCGCGGACGCCAGGTAAACGTGCGGCTGGACCGAGCGTCAATCGGCCGCGCGATTATGACGTGGCCGAATGTGGCCGCCGTGTGAGACGGCGGCCCCGGGCCGCCCCGGCCGGGCGGCGGGACTCGGACGCCGTGTTAAGTTCACGTGATATTCGCACGAGGCGGCAAGGAGCCGGACGCCATGACCCGTATGGACACCCAGGAGGAGCGGCGGCGCAGGGTGCGCGAGCTGGTGACGGCCAAGGGGTTCGTACGGACGAACGACCTGGCGGACGAGTTCGGCGTGAGCGTGATGACCGTCCACCGCGATCTGGACGCGCTGCAGGCGCAGGGCTGGCTGCGCAAGGTGCGGGGCGGGGCGAGCTGTCTTCCGTCGGCCCAGTTCCACGGCAGCGTGAGCGAGCGCATGACGACGATGGCGCGGACCAAGCACCGGCTGGCGCGGGCGGCCGCGGAGCTGCTGGCGCCGGGGCAGATCGTGATGCTGGACGACTCGACCACCTGCCTGAGCCTGGCGCGCCAGATGGCCGAGCACACCCCGCTCACGGTGATCACCAACTCGTTGCCGGCCGTCACCGCGCTGTCCAGGGAGGCGGGGGTGACGCTGATCGCCCTCGGCGGCACGTACTTCCCGGCCTACGACGCCTTCATGGGGCCGCACACGGCGCAGAGCGTGGCGTCGTTCCGGGCGGATGTGCTGTTCATGTCGACGACGGCGGTGACCGGGGACCGCTGCTATCACATGTCGCCCGAGACGGTGCAGGTCAAGCGGGCGATGATGGCGTCCGCCGCGCGCCGTGTGCTGCTCATCGACCACACGAAGTTCGCCAACCAGGGTCTGTACGCGCTCGCACCGCTCACCGACTTCGACCTCGTGCTGGTGGACGACGCCACGCCGGCGGCGCAGGTGCGGCGGCTGCGGGACATAGGGGTGGACGTGCGGACGGTCGACGCGTCACGGTGACGCCCGCTCGGGTTCACGGGCCCGCGTGAACGTAACACCGCCTTCACTCGGCCGACCGGCCGGCGCGGTCCCGCCCCCACCCGGGTGAGCTGCGGCGATGGCGGTCGCCCGGCGGGCGGTGCGCGTGACGCTCCATCGATTTCACGCCACTTAGGCATCCGGTCGCGAGGGGTTCACACCCCCTCATTGACGCCGTTTCCCACCCGGCCGTTTCATCATGACGCCTTCGGGAGGCACCGATAGGCGCTCCCCCGGAACTCCCCGGAACTCCCCCGGCACTTTCCGAGGCTTTCGCGGGGTCCCCGAGGCTCCCGGGTTTTCCGGGGTGCCCGGAACTTCCGGAGCTCTCGGGATTTCCCGGAGAATCCCGGAGCTTTTCCGTTTTTCTCGAACTCCCGAGGTTTCCCGTGTGCTCCCGGCACACTCGGACGCTTTCCCCGACTTCTTCGAAAAGGGTGGTTCTCGTGGCTGTCGTTGTGGATCCGTCGTCTTCCGCGGAAGACGCGCCCGCGAGGCATTGGCTGGACAGGATCGGCATTCCCCGAGCGCTCGCCTGGGGGTTTCTCGGCCTCCTCGTCTTCATGATCGGGGACGGGGTCGAGTCGGGTTACCTGTCGCCCTATCTCCTGGGCGAGGGTGTGTCCACGGAGCGGGTGGCGCTGCTGTTCAGCGTCTACGGCGTCACGGCCAGCGTCGCCGCCTGGTTCTCCGGAGCACTGTCCGACCTGTGGGGCCCGCGCCGGGTGATGCTGCTCGGCCTGGGCGTCTGGGGCGTGTTCCAGGTCGTCTTCCTGGTGTTCGCCGTACCGGCGGCCGACTTCGGGCTGCTGCTGCTGAGTTACGGGCTGCGCGGGTTCGGCTATCCGCTCTTCGCGTACGGGTTCCTGATCTGGGTCACGGCGGTGACACCGCGACGCCGGCTGGGTTCCGCGGTGGGCTGGTTCTGGTTCGCCTTCACGGGAGGCCTGCCCACACTGGGGTCGCTGGTCGCCAGTTTCACGGTGCCGCGCATCGGCGCGTACAGCACGCTGTGGCTGTCGCTCGGGCTGGTCGTGGCGGGTGGCCTGATCGCCCTGCTCCTGGTGCGCGAGCCGACCGGCAGACAGCGGCTCGCCCCCGCCGGGGAGCGCCCGGTCGCCACCCTGATCGGCTCGCTCACGATCATCTGGCGCAACCCGAGGATCGGTACCGGAGCGGTGGTACGGGCCATCAACACGGCGCCGCAGTTCGGCTTCCTGGTGTTCCTGCCGGTCTTCTTCACCGAGACGCTCGGCTTCACGCTCAGCGAGTGGCTGCGACTGCTGTCCGCCATGTTCGCCACCAACATCTTCTTCAATCTGGTCTTCGGGGTCGTCGGCGACCGCATCGGCTGGCAGCGCACCGTCGCCTGGTGCGGCGGGGTCGGCTGCGCGGTGACCACGCTGCTGCTGTACTACGGCACGGTGTGGGCGGGTGACGACTACGCGCTGGCGATGGTGCTGGTGAGCCTGTTCGGCGCGACCCTCGCCGGTTACGTCCCGCTGTCGGCGCTGATGCCGTCGCTGGACCCGGCGCACAAGGGCCAGGCGATGTCCGCCCTGAACCTGGGCGCGGGCGCCAGCACCTTCCTGGGACCGGCGCTGGTGGGCGTCTTCCTCGGTCCGCTGGGAGTCGGGGGCGTGATGTGGATCTTCGCGGGGCTGTACCTGGCCAGCGCCGTGATGGCCCTGTTCCTGCGGCTGCCGGAGCCGGTAGCGGCTGGGGCGCCGGGGTACTCGTCGCGCCCCGGCCCGGCATCGCGGGCACGGAACGAGTCGCCGGAGGCCTAGCCATGAGTGATGCGTGGGACTACCCGACCCCTTCCCAGGCGGAGGGCGAGCGGGAGCCGGGTGTCGACGAACACCCCGACGTGTCCCGTTCGACCCCGTCCCAGGCGGAGGGGGAGCGCCTCGCCGACGAGGAAGAACGGGCGGAGCCCGGGAAGGAGAGAGACCCGGGATGAGGGCGTGCCGGTGCGGGGCGGGCGTGCGGCGACCGCCCCGCACCGCCGGGTGCCCGGCCGCCGGGGCGGGAGCGGCTGCCGGACGGACCGGCCGGTCGGGCCGGTCGGGCAGGGCGGGCCGGTCGGGCAGGGCGGGGCCACTCGTACCGGGCTCGGGCTGACGCCGGGCCCCGGCGGTCGGCGCCGACGCGGGGGGTTCCGTTCCCGGGGGTCCGTCCCGAGGGGTCCGTCCCGGGGGGTTCCGTTCCCAGGGGGTCCGTCCCGGGGGGGGCCGTCGCAGGGGCGCTGTCGCGGGGGCACCGGGCGCCGTCGCCGGGGTACCGCTCGGTCACCGGCACCGGCACCGGCACCTCGCCGGCCGCCACGGCGCGCGGGGGCCGCCGGGGCGTAGGCCTCGCCGCCGCCGGACGGGGTTCTCGTGGCCGCGGCGGGGGTGGCCGTGGGGTCGGCTGTCCGGCGGGCGAACGGGCGTGATGTCACGGACGGTCACCATCCGGCCAGGAATGCTCCGCGATCAACGGGGCACCCGCCGGTACGGAGCGGGCTGCCGGGAACAGCCGGAACCAGCGGCGGTCAGGGGCTCGCTCCCCGTCTTGGAGGAGTTGTGGTGATTGATTCGCGTGGGGTCGAGGAGGACGCTGAGGTCCCGGGTGTGACGGGGGGTGCCCTATGTGCGGGCTGAGCGGGGAGATCCGCTTCGACGACCGGCGGCCCGATGTGGCCGCGGTGGAGCGCATGACCGACCGGCTGGCCGCCCGCGGCCCCGACGGCCGCGGCATCTGGTCGCAGGGACCGGTGGCACTGGGTCACCGCCGTTTGAAGATCATCGATCTCTCGGAGCGCGGCGCGCAGCCGATGACGGACACCGAGGCCCGCCTCACCGGGGTGTTCAACGGGTGCGTGTACAACTACCAGGAGGTGCGCGCCGAGCTGCGCGCCCTGGGACACCGGTTCTTCTCCACCTCGGACACCGAGGTGATCCTGAAGGCCTACAGCCAGTGGGGCATGGACTGCGTCGACCACCTGATCGGCATGTTCGTGTTCGTCGTCGTCGAGAACGACACCGGCCGAGTGGTGATGGCGAGGGACCGGCTGGGCATCAAGCCCCTGTATCTGAGCCACGCGCCCGGCCGGCTGCGGTTCGCCTCGACGCTGCCCGCCCTGCTCGCCGGCGGTGGGATCGACACCTCGCTCGACCCGGTCGCGCTGCACCAGTACCTGAGCTGGCACGCCACCGTGGCGGCGCCGCGCACGGTGCTCACCGGGGTGCGCAAGCTGCCGCCCGCGACGGTACGGGTGGTCGAGCCGGACGGCTCGTACACCGACCGCTGCTACTGGCAGCCGTCGTACACGCGCCGCCCCGAGTTCGCCGGGATGGACGCCGGTGACTGGCGGGACGCGGTGCTGGACGCGCTGCGGACGGCGGTGCGGCGCCGGATGGTCGCCGACGTGCCGGTCGGCGTACTGCTCTCCGGCGGTCTCGACTCGTCGCTGATCGTGGGCCTGCTGGCCGAGGAGGGCCAGAAGGACCTGGCGACGTTCAGCGTCGGGTTCGAGGCGGAGGGCGGCGAGGAGGGTGACGAGTTCACGTACTCCGACCTCATCGCCCGCCGGTACGAGACCGACCACCACCAGCTGATGGTGCCCTCGGACCGGGTGTCGACCGCCCTCGACGGGGCGATCGCGGCGATGAGCGAGCCGATGATCAGCCATGACGTGGTCGCCTTCCACCTGCTGTCCGAGCTGGTCTCCAAGGAGGTCAGCGTCGTCCAGAGCGGCCAGGGCGCCGACGAGGTGTTCGCCGGCTACCGCTGGTACCAGGACATGGCCGCCGTCGAGCGGGAGCGCGAGCCCGAGCGGTACGCCGAGGTGTACTTCGACCGGCCGCACTCCGAGATGGCCCGCATCCTCCAGCCGCACCTGCTCACCGACCACGACGTCTCCGCGCGGTTCGTCCGTGAGCACATGGCGCCGCCCGGCGCCGAGACCGCCCTGGACGCGGCGCTGCGGCTGGACACGCACGTGATGCTGGTGGACGACCCGGTCAAGCGGGTCGACAACATGACCATGGACTGGGGCCTGGAGGCGCGCACCCCGTTCCTCGACCACGAGCTGGTGGAGCTGGCCGCGGCCTGCCCGCCGGAGCTGAAGCTGGCGGAGGGCGGCAAGGGCGTGCTCAAGGACGCCGGGCGGGCCCTGCTGCCGCGGGAGGTCGTCGACCGGCCGAAGGGGTACTTCCCGGTGCCGGCGATCCGGCACATGGCGGGCCCCGTCCTCGAACGGGTGCGGCAGGCCCTGAACGCGCCCGAGGCGAAGGCACGCGGCCTGTACCGGCGCGAGTACCTCGACGAGCTCCTCGCCGCCCCCGACGACCACCGTACGAAGCGCGGGGCGAACGCCCTGTGGCACGTAGCGTTGCTGGAGATATGGCTGCAGACGCACAGGATCAGCTGACCGGGGCCTCGTCGGTGGCACCGCTGCTGGTGCCGCTCACCGACGCGGCCGGCGCCCGGGACACCCCCCAGCCGCTGATCTCGCACGGCTGCTGGTACCCGTCGGCGGACCCCACCGGCGAGCAGGTGGCGTTCATCTGCGACCGCACGGGGGTGCCGCAGCTGTGGACGGGGCCGGCGCACGGGGCGGTCGACGGGCCGGGCATCCGCCTGCTCGACGCCGACCCCGACCCGGTGACCGAGGTGGCGTGGTCGCCCGACGGGCGCTGGATCGCCTACACCGTCGCGCCCGGCGGTGGCGAGCACACCCGGGTGCTGTGCGTACGCCCGGACGGCACCGGACGGCGGATCGTGGCGGGCGGGGACCCCGGCAGCTCGGCCTACCTCGGCTGCTGGGCGCGCGACGGCTCGGCCGTGGCGGTCACGGTCGCCGAACCCCCGCCGGGGCTCGGCGCCCTCGCCCGCGAGGATGCCGCCGCGGAGGAGCGGGAGGTGTTCGGAGAGCTGCCGCCCGACTGGGTGGAGCGGGACGGACACGCCACCCTGTTGGGCGGCGCGCGCCGGGGCGAGGTGGGCCCCCGGCCCGGCGGGCCGTCGGCCGACGGTGTCCTGCGGGACCGGTTGAGCGCCTACCTGGTGGACCCCGACGGGATGGCTTCGGCCGTGCTGGTCGCCGCCGAGAGCGGCGCCGCGACGCTCCGCGTCTGCGACATCAGCCCGGACGGGCGGCTGGCGCTGGTCCGCCGGGGACCGCGCGGGCGCCGGGAGGCCGTGGTGGTGCGTACCTCCGACCTCGGCACCGGATCGGTGCTGCGGGTGGCCGACGGCGACCCGTGGATCGGCCGCTTCTCGCCGGACGGCCGGACGGTGTGGCTGCGCAGCGACCACGAGCGGGAGTTCGCGGCACTGCTGGCCGCCGGGCTGGACCCCGAGGGCCGGCGGACCGGCCTGTCGGTGCTGGCCGAGCGGGAGGGCAGCGACCTTGAGCTGCTGGCGTTCGCCGAGGACGGTCACACCGCCGCGCTCGCCTGGAACGTGCGGGGCGCCAGCGCGCTCCAGACGCTGGGCCTCCCGGCGGCCGGGCCCGCCGCGCCCGCACCCGGTGGCGACGCCACCGGTACGGCGCCGTGGGGCGGGGCCACGGGCACGGCACCGCCGCACGACGTGGCCCTGCCCCACGAGGTGGTCACCCGGATCGGCCGGGCGGGACCGGGCGGGCTGGTGCTGGCGCTGTCCGGTTCGCAGCGGCGCCCCGGCGTCTGGTGGCTGCCCCGCGGCGCCCCGGCCGCGCGGACGCCGTGGTCGTCCCGGGACGAGGACGCCGTGCCTCCGGGCCGTCCGCCCGTGCGTCCGGCGCCGCTGCGGCCCACCGCGCGCGACGGGCTGGTGCTGGGCGGTTGGTACTACCGGGCGCCGGGGCGTGCCGAGGGGCGCCCGGCGCCGTGCGTGATCCACCTTCACGGTGGCCCTGAGGAGCAGGAACGGCCGGTGTTCGAGCCGCTGTACCACGAGCTGACCGGGCGGGGCCTGGACGTCTTCGCGCCCGATGTGCGGGGCTCCTCGGGCTATGGGCGGTCCTTCGTGGACGCCGACCTCGGTACGGGCCGGTACGCCGCGATCGCGGACGTCGCGGACTGCGCGGCGCACGTGATCCTGACCGGGCGCGCCGACCCGACGCGGCTCGCCGTGATGGGACGCTCGTACGGCGGTTACCTCACGCTGGCGTCGCTGGTCTGGCACCCGGATCTCTTCCGTACGGGCGTCGCGGTGTGCGGGATGTCGGACTTCGGCACGTTCTTCGCCGGCACGGAACCGTGGATCGCGGAGTCGGCGGCCCACAAGTACGGCCATCCCACGCGCGACCGGGAACTACTGCGCGCCCTGTCCCCCATGAGCCGGATCGACGAGCTGCGCGTCCCGCTGCTGGCGGTGCACGGCGAGCACGACACGAACGTGCCGCCGGGCGAGTCGGAGCAGGTGGTGCGGGCGGCCCGGGAACGCGGGCACGCGGCGGAGCTGCTGGTGCTCCGCGAGGAGGGGCACGAGTTCCGGCGGGCCGACAACCGGCGGCTCTTCCGGCGTGCGGCCGCCGACTGGATGGAGCGTCACCTGGCGGGCTGATCCCGTGCGGCGCACCGGGGGATGTGCATAAAGTGACTGAACGTGGGCATTCCGTACCTCGCTCCGGAAACCGACCCAGAATGTGGAGGCGCAGACGCATGATCCCCTCGCTCGCCTCGTACGCCGTGGTCGTCCCCACCATCGGACGGCCCTGCCTCGTCGACTGCCTCACCGCCCTCGCCTCCTGCGACGGACCCGAGCCGAGCCGGATCGTGCTGGTGGACGATCGCCCCGGCGCCCCGGACACCCCGCTGCCGGTGGAGGCGCTGGGCGCGCTCGCGGACCGCGCGATGGTCGTGCACACCGGCGGCGTCGGCCCCGCGGCCGCCCGCAACACCGGGGCGCGGCTGGTGGACGAACCGTGGACGGTCCTCCTCGACGACGACGTCCGGGTCAGCGCGCACTGGCGCGAGCAACTCGCCCGCGACCTGGCGGAGGCGTCCCCCGACACCGGCGGCGTCCAGGGCGTCGTCCGGGTGCCGCTGCCCGCCGACCGCCGCCCCACCGACTGGGAACGCAACACGGCGGGCCTCCAGGGCGCCCTGTGGGTGACCGCCGACATGGCGTACCGCACCGAGGTGCTCAAGACCGTCGGCGGTTTCGACGAGCGGTTCCCCCGGGCCTTCCGGGAGGACGCCGATCTGGCGCTGCGGGTCATCGACGCGGGCTGGCGGATCGTCCGCGGCGAGCGGCTCACCGAGCATCCGGTGCGCCCCGCCGACCGGTGGGTGTCCGTCCGGCTCCAGAAGGGCAACGCGGACGACGCCCTGATGAAGCGGTTGCACGGCCCCGACTGGTGGGAACGGGCCGCCGCGCCGCGCGGCCGGATCCGGCGGCACGCGGCGGTCACCGCGGCGGGTGTCGGCGCCCTGCTGCTGGCGTCCGCCGGACGGCGCCGGGCGGCGGTGTTCGCGGCGACGGCCTGGGCGCTGGGGACCGCCGAGTTCGCGCGGGCGCGGATCGCGCCCGGGCCCCGGACGGTCGACGAGATGGTGACGATGGCCGTCACGAGCGCGGTGATCCCCGCGCTCGCCACCTGGCACCGGATCTCCGGGGAGCTGCGCCACCGGTCGGCGGAGAGCTGGGACGGCGTCCTGTGACGCGCCCGGCGGCGGTGTTGTTCGACCGTGACGACACACTCGTCGAGGACGTGCCGTACAACGGCGACCCGGAGAAGGTCCGGCCCATGCCGGGCGCGCGCGAGGCGCTGGACATGCTCCGGCGGCGGGGCCTGCGGCTCGGGGTGGTCTCCAACCAGTCGGGCATCGGCCGCGGCCTGCTGACCGAGGCCGAGGTGCGGGCGGTCAACGCCCGGGTGGACAGCCTGCTCGGCCCCTTCGACGCGTGGGCCTGCTGTCCGCACGCCCCCGAGGACGGCTGCGGCTGCCGGAAGCCCGCGCCGGGCCTGGTGGTGGAGGCCGCGCGCCTCCTGGGGGTGCGGCCGGAGGACTGCGTGGTGATCGGCGACATCGGCTCGGACATGGACGCGGCACGGGCGGCGGGCGCGCGCGGTGTCCTCGTCCCGACCGCGCGGACCCTGCCCGAGGAGGTGGCGTCCGCCCCGCACGTGTGCGAGGACCTGCTGAGCGCGGTCAGGCACGTGCTCCGGGACGACCCGCGCCGCCCGCGCGCCACGCCACCGCGGGCCGCGCCCGGCCCCGTGGCGGACGGCCGTACGGCGGACGGTGACGCGCCGGCGGCTGATCACTCAGTGGGCGGTCACGCGCCGGCGGCTGGTCGCGCAGTGGGCGGTCACGCGGTAGGCGGCCCCATGGCGGACGGTCACGCGGCGGCGGACGGCCACGCGCAGGCGGCTGGTCGTACGGCGGACGGTCACGTGGCGGCGGGCCGTCGTACGGCGGACGGTCACGCGGCGGCGGGTGGGAGGCCCGTATGAGAGCGCTCGTCGTGCGGCTCGACAGCTTCGGGGACGTCCTGCTCGCCGGGCCCGCCGTCCGGGCGGTCGCCGACCGGGCTGACCGGGTGTCGTTGCTGTGCGGGCCGCGCGGGGCCCCCGCCGCGCGGCTGCTGCCCGGCGTGGACGACGTGCTGGTGTGGGAGGCGCCCTGGGTGGGGTTCGGTCCGCCGCCGGTGCGGCGCGCCGACATCGACCGGGTGGTGGACCGTGTCGCCGCCGCGCGCGTGGACGCCGCGCTGGTCCTCACCTCGTTCCACCAGAGTCCCCTGCCCGCCGCGCTCCTGCTGCGCATGGCGGGCGTCGCGCACATCGCCGCCGACAGCGTGGACGCCCCCGGTTCGCTGCTGGATGTACGCCACCGGCGGGCGCCGCACGCCCATGAGGCGGAGGCCGCGCTGGACCTCGCCGAGGCGGCGGGTTTCCCCCGGCCGCCCGGCGACGACGGGCGGCTGCGCGTCCGGCACGCGCCCGGCGCGCCGGAACTGACCGGGCCGGGGCCGTACGTGGTGGTCCACCCGGGCGCGAGCGTGGCGGCCCGGCGGTGGAGCGCCGAGCGGTGCGCGCACGCCGTACGGCTGCTGGCCGGCGCCGGACACCGGGTCGTCGTCACCGGCGGGCCCGACGAGCGGGAGCTGACCGCGCTGGTCGCCGGCCGGGACGGGCTGGACCTGGGCGGCCGGACGCAGCCGCCGCAACTGGCGGCCGTGCTGGCGGCGGCCGGCGCGGTGGTGGTCGGCAACACCGGCCCGGCGCACCTCGCGGCGGCCGTCGGCACCCCGATCGTCTCGCTGTTCTCGCCGGTCGTCCCCGCCGAACGCTGGGGCCCGTACGGCGTCCCGCACGTCCTGCTGGGCGACCAGTCGGCGCCGTGCGCGGACAGCCGCGCCCGGGAGTGTCCGGTGCCGGGCCACCCGTGCCTGGACGGGGTGACGGCGGAGGACGTGCCGGCGGCCGTGGAGAAGCTGCTGGAGGGCGGGGAGTGAGCCGTCCCAGGGCGGCGCGGGGCAGGCCGTCCGGTGCCGGGGGGCGGAGGGCGCGGCCCCTCCAAAATCGTCTGTCCGGGACCGGCGGGCCCGGGCGTCTCGCCTCCGGGACCCCGCCGGAGCGACCCGCCTCCGCGGGAACGGCCCCGCCGGGCCACGGCCCCGCCTCGGCCGGCGCCCGGCCGAGGCCCGCTGAACGGCCCGCTGAGGACGATCGCCCGGCGGGGCGGGGGGGACGTCCCGGCGAGAGGCCCCGGCTCCTCGCGCTGCGAGCGCTCGGCCTCGGTGACCTGTTGGCCGGAGTGCCCGCGTTGCGGGGGCTGCGGAGAGGGTTTCCCGCGTACGAGATCGTCCTCGCCGCTCCGGAGCAACTGGCGGCGCCCGCCCTGGCGTCCGGGGCGGTGGACCGGCTGCTGTCCGCGTCGGCACCGGGCCGGGCCGTACCGGCGGGGCTGGACTGGCAGGGGCCGCCGCCGGAGGTCGCGGTCGACCTGCACGGGAACGGGCCTGCGAGTCACCGGCTGCTGCAGAGGCTGCGGCCGGGGCGGTTGCTGGCATTCGCGCACCCGGGCACACCGGAGATCGCGGGGCCCGCGTGGACGGGCGACGAGCACGAGCGGACCCGCTGGTGCCGGTTGCTGGAGTGGTACGGCATCCCGGCCGACCCCGGTGACGTGCGGCTTCCGGTGCCTGGCGTCGCGTCCCCCGCGCCCGGGGCGGTCGTCGTGCACCCGGGCGCCGACTCCGGGTCGCGGCGCTGGCCCGCGGAGCGGTACGCGTCGGTCGTGCGGGGGCTGCTGCGGCGCGGCCACCGGGTGGCGCTGACGGGTGGGCCGGGCGAGGACGAGCTGCTGGACAGGGTCCTGGACGGGGCGCCGGACGGAGGCGTGGACGTGTTCCGGGGCGGGCTGCCCTTCGACCGGCTGGGGGCGCTGTTCGCGGGTGCCGCGGCCGTGGTGAGCGGTGACACGGGGATCGCCCATCTGGCCGTGGCGTACGGCGTCCCCTCGGTGACCCTGTTCGGTCCGGTTTCACCCCGATTGTGGGGACCGCCACCGGGTACGCGGCACGTGGCGCTGTGGCATCCCGGGCCACCCGGCGATCCGCACGGGCGGGAACCGGACCCCCAGCTGCTGCGCATCCGGCCCGACGAGGTCCTCAAAGCCCTGTCCGACCACCCGGAGGTAGCCCGGCCGTGACCAGTCCCGTGAGCGCGGACAGCCGCACCACCGTCGTGGTGATCACCCACAACCGCCGTGACCAGCTGTTGGAGACGCTGGACCGTCTCGCCGCGCTGCCCGAGCGACCGCCGGTGATCGTCGTCGACAACGCCTCGTCCGACGGCACGCCGGAGGCGGTCGCCGAGCACCACCCCGCCGTCACGCTGCTGAGTCCGGGCCGCAACCTCGGCGCGCCGGGTCGCAACCTCGGCGTACGGCACGCCCGTACGCCGTACGTGGCCTTCAGCGACGACGACTCCTGGTGGGAGCCGGGGGCGCTGGCGTGCGCGGCGGACCTGCTGGACCGCCACCCCAGGCTCGGGCTGCTCGCCGCCCGCGTCCGGGTCGGCCCCGACGGGGAGCCCGACCCACTGAACGACCTGCTCGCCGCCTCCCCCCTCGACCCCGTCGCCGATCTTCCGGGGCCGCCGGTGCTCGGGTTCCTTGCCTGCGCCGCCGTCGCCCGGCGGGACGCCTTCCTGGAGGCGGGCGGCTATCACCCGATCTTCTTCCTCGGTGGCGAGGAGACGCTGCTCGCGTACGACCTGGCGGCCCACGGCTGGGGCGTGTGCCACTCCCCCGACGTCGTGGCGGTGCACAGCCCGGCCGGCGGAGTGCGCCCGGGCCGGCCCGCCGTCCAGCTCCGCAACGCCGCGCTCACCGCGTGGCTGCGCCGCCCCCTCGCCGTGGCGCTGCGGCACACGCGCGGGATCGCCGTGCGGGCCCGTCGGGACCCGGAGGCCAGGGACGCGCTGCGCGCCCTGCTGGAGCGGCTGCCGGTCGCGCTGCGGGAGCGCCGGCCGCTTCCGGCCGCCGTGGAGGAGGCGGCCCGCCGCCTGGACGTACGGGGGGCCGTGGAAGGAGCCGTACCGTGACGGATCCCCGCACGACGGTCGTCGTGATCACCCGCGACCGGCGCGACGAGCTGCTGCGTACGCTCGGGAAGCTCGCCGCGCTGCCGGAGCGCCCGCCCGTGATCGTCACCGACAACGGCTCGACGGACGGCACCGCCGAGGCCGTCGCCCGGCTCCACCCGGACGTCACGCTGCTGACGCCGGGCCGGAACCTGGGCGCGGTGGGCCGCAATCTCGCGGTACGCCGGGCCCGTACGCCGTACGTCGCCTTCTGTGACGACGACTCGTGGTGGGAGCCGGGGGCGCTGGCGTGCGGGGCGGGCCTGCTGGACCGGCATGACGGGCTCGTGGCGGTCACCGCGCGGATCCTCGTCCAGCCTGGCGGCCGGGAGGACCCGATCGTGGCCGAGCTGCGCGACTCGCCGGTCCCCGGCCCGGACTGGCTGCCCGGCCCCGCGCTCGGCTCGTTCCTCGCGGCGGCGACCGTGCTGCGCAGGGACGCGTTCCTGGCGGCGGGCGGGTTCAGCGAGCGGCTGTGGCTGGGCGGTGAGGAGGAACTGCTCGCCACGGATCTGGCGACCCAGGGCTGGTGGCTGGCGTACGTGGACCGGATGACCGTCCACCACGCGCCCTCGGCGGCCCGGAACCCGACCCTGCGGCGGGTGCACGGGCTGCGCAACACCCTGTGGTTCTGCTGGCTGCGCCGGCCGGCGCTCCCGGCGTTGCGCCGGACGCTGGACCTGGCGCGTACGGTGCCCCGCGACCGGGCATCGCTGCGGGCGTTCGCCCTGGCGATCGCCGGGCTGCCGTGGGTGCTGCGGGAGCGGCGGGTCGTGCCGCCGGCGGTGGAGGCGCGGCTGACGGCGCTGGCGGAGGCCCAGCGCACGTCGACGGCGCGCCGCTATGTGGGCTGATCGCACGAGCTGACCAGGCGGACCGACTATGTCCGATTCATCCGATCGTTCAGAGGGTACCCGGGACGACATGATCACCATTGGGGTCGAGGAAGAGTACTTGCTGCTCGATCCGGACACATGCCTGCCGGTCCCGCTCGCGGAACAGGTGCGCGCGGCCGCGGGGCTGGAACCGATCGTCGAGGACGCGGAGGTCCAGTCGGAGCTGTTGCAGGCCCAGGTGGAGATCGCCACACCGGTGTGCACCGACCTGGAGGAGGCCGGCGGCCACCTGCTGCGGCTGCGGCACGCGCTGGGCACGGCGGCGGAGAAGAACGGCTGCCGGATCGCCGCCTGTGCGACGGCTCCCTACCGGGAGCCGGCGCCGGTGCCGGTCACCCAGAAGGCCCGCTACCTGGCGATGCGCTCCCAGGCGCCGCAGCTCGTGGCCGAACAGCTGGTCAACGGGATGCATGTGCACGCGGCCGTACCGGACCGCGAGATGGGTGTCGCCGTCCTGAGCCGGATCCGTGTCTGGCTGCCCGTCCTGGTCGCCATGTCGGCCAACTCGCCCCTGTGGGACGGCAAGGACACCGGCTTCGCCAGTTGGCGCACGGTGGTCTTCGGGCGCTGGCCGGTCAGCGGGCCGCCGCCCTGCTTCACCTCGCTGGAGGACCACGAGAGGCGCGTACAGACGCTGCTGGACACCGGGATCATCACGGACACCGGCCAGCTGTACTGGCAGGCGAGGCTGTCCGACAAGTACCCGACGGTCGAGGTGCGCTGCGCGGATGTGCAGTTGCGCGCCGATGCGGCGGTCATGTTCGCCGGGATCGTGCGGGGCCTGATCGCCACCGCCATTCGGGACGAGAAGGCGGGGCTGCCGCTGCCCGAGTGCCCGCCGGAACTGCTCCAGGCGTCGAACTGGCACGCCGCCCGTCATGGTCTGAGCGGTCTGCTGGTCGACCCCGAGGGCCGGGCGCGCCGGGCCGGAGACGTGCTGGTCATGCTGCTGGACCATGTGACACCCGCGCTCGACGAGGCCGGTGACACCCGGGAGGTGACCTCGCTGGTGCACCGGCTGCTCCAGCAGGGCACCCCGGCGGACCAGCAGCGCCGTGCGCTCGCGGAGGGCGGCCTGCCGGCCCTGGTCGACCTGATCACCAGCGAGACCGTCGCCCCCTGACCCGGCGCCCGCCGGGGGAGGCCGTCCCCGGCGGGCCCGCGTGGCCCGTCCCCGAAAGACCCCTGGCGCACGGACCATCGTGGCGCGCTCGCCCGACCAACCGGGATGTCGCGCCCGACGTCCTGCCCGCCGTCGCGCGAGCGCGCCGGGCCGGGGCGCCCACCCCGGGCTGTGCCCTGCTCCCCCGCCGGACCCCGGCGCCCCGCCGGGCCCCGGCACGCGCCACCCCGGGCGCCACCGTGCCGCGCCACCGACTCGACGCCCCCGCCGGGCTCCGAGGCCCCCGTCGCCCCCGGCGCCGGTGGCCGGGCGCGGTCCCACGCGCCGCCTCATGGCCAGGCCTCCGGCAACCCGTTCCCCGCCGACCACCCCGGGCCGGGGCGCGGCGCGCACCCCGGGCGCCCCGGCCGGTCGCCGAGGCGGCGGCGCACCGCCCGCGGCTGCCGTGGTCCGGCGCACTCCGGGCAGGCGCGGCGCCCGGCTCCGAGGCCGCGTCCGCGAAGTCCCGTCACGTCGAGCCGTACGTCCCGGACACCGCCCGTCTGCCGCGACGGCGCGAGCGGGAAGCCCGGCAGGCGCGCCGCTCGGCCCCCTGTTCACTCGGCGTGACCACTCCAACGGCTCAGACCACCGCGCCCCCGGCCCCCGTTCGGCCCAGCCTGGACGCAGGTGCGGCGGGCACTCGCCCGCCGTTCACGTTCGGCACCCGTCGGAGGAGACCGTATGACCACCGCCTTCTCGCGCAGCTGGGAGCACGCCGTCGTCACCGGCGGCGCCGGCTTCGTCGGTTCGCACCTGTGCCACGCCCTGCTGGACTCGGGCACCGCCGTCACCTGCGTGGACGACTTCAGCACCGGCCGGCCGGAGAACATATCCGGGCTGCTCGACCGCCCCGGCTTCACGCTCGTCGAGGCGAACGTGTCAGAGCCGTTCTCCGTGGACCGGCCACCGGACCTGGTGCTGCACTTCGCGTCACCCGCCTCCCCCGCCGACTACCTGCGGCTGCCGCTGCACACCCTGGAGGCCGGCAGCCTCGGCACCCGCCACGCGCTGGCCCTCGCCCACCGCAGCGACGCCCGGTTCCTGTTCGCCTCCACCTCCGAGGTGTACGGCGACCCCCAGCAGCACCCGCAGAACGAGCGGTACTGGGGCAACGTGAACCCGGTCGGGCCGCGCAGTGTGTACGACGAGGCCAAGCGGTTCGGTGAGGCGCTCACCACGGCGGAGGCCGAGGTGCACGGCACGGACGCCGGCATCGTACGGCTGTTCAACACCTACGGTCCGCGGATGCGCGGCCACGACGGCCGGGCCGTCCCCACCTTCGTACGCCAGGCGCTGTCCGGCGAGCCCCTCACGGTCACCGGAGACGGGCTGCAGACACGGTCGCTGTGCTACATCGACGACACCGTGCGCGGCATCCTCGCCGCGGCGGCCCACGGCCTGCGCGGCCCGGTGAACATCGGCAACCCGACCGAGATCACCATGCTGGAACTGGCCCGGCTCGTCATCGAACTCACCGGCTCGGGCTCGGAGATCCGCTTCATCGAACGGCCCACGGACGACCCCGCGGTGCGGTGCCCCGACATCACGCTCGCCCGCGACAAGCTCGAATGGGAGCCGCGCGTCGATGCGGAAGAGGGTCTGCGGCGCACCATCGCCTGGTTCCGCGACCACGAGGACTCCCGCTCCTGACCCCCGGACGTCCCCGTCCGTGCCACCCCGACTCGCCGAAAGGCCTGGGACCCCATGCGCATTCTCGGAATCAACGCTCTCTTCCACGATCCCGCCGCCGCGCTGGTCATCGACGGCCGGACCGTCGCCGCCGCGGAGGAGGAGCGGTTCTCACGCCGCAAGCACGGCAAGCGGCCACTGCCGTTCTCCGCCTGGGAACTGCCCGAGAAGGCCGCCGCCTGGTGCCTGAAGCGGGCGGGTCTGCGCCCCCAGGACCTCGACGCGGTGGCGTACTCCTTCGACCCCGGACTCGCCCGTCCCGCCGAAGAGATGGGCCTCGACGACCCGTGGGACCACCTCCGGCTGACGTACGCGCGTGAGGCGCCCGGATTCCTCAAGGCGTCACTGCCGGGCCTGGACCCGGACATCGTCCGCTTCGTACCGCACCACATGGCGCACGCCGCGTCCGGCGCCTTCGCCGCCGAGGGAGCCGACACCTCCTCGGTGCTGGT
Organism: Streptomyces gobitricini; assembly: GCF_039532985.1. Lineage (NCBI taxonomy): Bacteria > Bacillati > Actinomycetota > Actinomycetes > Kitasatosporales > Streptomycetaceae > Streptomyces > Streptomyces gobitricini. The sequence goes on from NZ_BAAASR010000015.1 coordinate 204,242, forward strand.
CCTCGACGGCCGGGGTGAGCGGGCCTCGCACCTGGCGGCGCGCCGGGTCCACGACCGGCTGGAGCCGCTGTACGCGCAGGACCTGCCGCACTCGCTGGGGCTGGTCTACGAGGAGCTGACCGACCACCTCGGCTTCCTGCGCTCCTCCGACGAGTTCAAGGTGATGGCGCTCGCGTCGCACGGCAGCCCCCGCATGCTGCCGGAGCTCCGCCGGTACGTGTACCCCACCGGTGACGGCGGGTTCCACGCGGCGGGGGTGCCCTGGGCGGAGCTGTGCCCGCGCCGCCGCCCGGACGAGGCGTGGACGCAGGACCACGCCGACATCGCCGCCAGCGCGCAGGCCGTGCTGGAGGAGACGCTGCTGGACCTGGTGCGCTGGCTGCACGGCCGGACCCACGACCGGGTCCTCACCCTCGCCGGGGGTGTCGCCCTCAACTGCGTGGCCAACTCGCGGATCGCCCGCGAGGGGCCGTTCGACCGGGTGTGGGTCCAGCCCGCCGCCGGTGACGCCGGTACGGCGCTGGGCGGGGCGCTGCTGCTCGCGGCGGGCGGCGGTGACGATCCGGACCCGATGCCCGGCGCGGACCTGGGGCGGGACTGGTCCGACTCGGAGCTCGGCGCCTGGCTGAAGACGGCGGCGGTGCCGTTCGACCGGCCGGCGGACATCGCGGAGACGGTGGCCGAGGCGCTCGCGGACAACGCGATCGTGGCGTGGTTCCAGGGACGTTCGGAGTTCGGGCCGAGGGCGCTCGGGCACCGCTCGCTGCTGGCGCACCCGGGTCACGCGGGCAACCTGGAGCGGCTCAACGACGTCAAGGGGCGTGAGCAGTTCCGGCCGGTGGCGCCGATGGTGCTCGCGGACCGGGCGTCGGAGATCTTCGACGGGGTGATCCCGAGCCCGTACATGCTGTTCGTCCACGACGTGGCGCCCGAGTGGCGGGACCGCATCCCGGCCGTGGTGCACGTCGACGGGACGGCGCGCATCCAGACGGTGGACCGGCGGACCGAGCCGCTGGTCGCGCGGATGCTGACGGAGTTCGAGCGGCGCACCGGACTGCCGGTCGTGGTCAACACCAGCCTCAACACGGCCGGCCGGCCGATGGTGGACGACCCGCGCGACGCCCTGGAGTGCTTCGGCTCGTCGCCCGTGGACCTCCTGGCCATCGGCCCGTACGCGGTACGGCGCGGGGACTTCTTCCGCTCCGACGACACCGACGACGCCGCGCGGTGACGGGAGGAGACGGACGATGAACATCCTGCTGTGGCATGTGCACGGGTCGTGGACGACGGCTTTCGTCCAGGGGCCCCACACCTACCTGGTACCCGTCACCCCCGACCGGGGGCCGGACGGGCTCGGCCGGGCGCGTACCTTCACCTGGCCCGACTCGGTGCGGGAGGTGGCGCCCGAGCGACTGCGGGAGCTGCCGGTGGACCTGGTGGTCCTCCAGCGCCCGCACGAGTGGGACCTGGCCGAACGCTGGCTGGGCGGGCGCCGTCCCGGCCGCGACGTGCCGGCGGTGTACCTGGAGCACAACGCCCCCGACGGGGACGTGCCCGACACCCGGCACCCGTGCGCCGACCGGGACGACGTGACGCTGGTCCACGTCACGCACTTCAACCGGCTGTTCTGGGACAACGGTTCCACCCGGACCGAGGTCGTGGAGCACGGCATCGTCGACCCCGGCCACCTGTACACCGGGCGCCTCGCGCGGGCGGCGGTCGTCGTCAACGAACCGGTCCGGCGCGGCCGGTACACCGGTACGGACCTGCTGCCCGCGCTGGCCGAGGCCGCGCCGCTGGACGTGTTCGGCATGCGCACCGAGGGCCTCGCCCGGCACCTGGGCGTGCCCGAGGAGCGGTGCCGCGGCACCGACCTGCCGCAGCGGGAGCTGCACTCGGCGATGGCGGAGCGGCGGCTGTACCTGCACCCCATCCGCTGGACCTCGCTGGGCCTGTCGCTGCTGGAGGCCATGCACCTGGGCATGCCGGTCGTGGCGCTGGCCACGACCGAGGCGATCGAGGCGGTGCCGGCGGGTGCCGGAACGCTGTCGACACGGCCCGAGGTGCTGGCGCGGGCCGCCCGGCGTTATGTGAACGAGCCGGAGGCGGCGGCCGAGGACGGCGCGCGGGCCCGCCAGGCGGCGCTCGAACGGTACGGGCTCAAACGCTTCCTGGACGACTGGGAGCGCGTGATGACGGAGGTGCGCTCATGACATCCCTCGATCCCCTGGACCCGGTGGGCACCGGCCCCGGCCGGCGGCCCGTGGACGTCGGCGCGCTCGGCGACATCGACGCGGAGGCCGAGGCCATCGAGGCCGCCGACGCGCTCCGCCCCGGTGCGCTCGGTCCGGGCGCTCCGGACGCCGAGGCGATCGACATCGACATCGGCGCGGAGGGCGGCCCCGCCCCGGGCGGCCGTGGGATGTACATCGCCATGGTCTCCGAGCACGCGAGCCCGCTCGCCGTGCTGGGCGGCGTCGACGCGGGCGGCCAGAACGTGCACGTCGCCCGCCTCGCGAGCGCCCTCGCCGACCGTGGCCACCGCGTCACCGTGTACACCCGGCGCGACGCACGGGACCTGCCCGACCGGGTGCTGCTGCGTCCCGGCGTCGAGGTGCACCATGTGCCCGCCGGGCCGCCCGAGCCCATCCCGAAGGACGAACTCCTTCCCTACATGGCCGACTTCGGCCGATGGATGGCCCGCGAGTGGCGGGGCCGGGCCCCCGACCTCGTGCACGCGCACTTCTGGATGTCCGGCGTGGCCTCCCTGCGGGCGACCCGGGCGGCGCGTCTGCCGTTCCTGCACACGTACCACGCGCTCGGAACGGTGAAGCGGCGTCACCAGAAGCAGGCCGACACCAGTCCGCCCGAACGTGTCGCCCTCGAACGAGAGGTGGGCCTGGGCTGCGACCGGGTGATCGCCACCTGCCACGACGAGGTCTTCGAGCTGGGCCGGATGCGGATCCCCGCCGACAAGGTGGGCGTCGTGCCGTGCGGCGTGGACACCGAGGTGTTCTGCCCGGAGGGCCCGGCCGCCGAACGGGACGGCCGCCACCGGTACCGGCTGATCCAGCTGGGACGGCTGGTGCCCCGCAAGGGCGCGGCGGTGTCCATCACGGCGCTGACCCGGCTGCCGGACACCGAGCTGCTCGTCGTCGGCGGCCCCCCGGCCGACCGGCTCCACGAGGACCCGGAGGTGCGCCGGCTGCGGGAGATCGCCCGGCTCGCCGGCGTCGCGGACCGGGTCCGGTTCACCGGGGGCGTGGCGCCGCAGGACGTGGCGCCGCTGCTGCGCAGCGCGGACGTGGTGCTGTGCCCGGCGGACTACGAGCCGTTCGGCATCGTGCCGCTGGAGGCCATGGCGTGCGGGCGGCCCGTCGTCGCCAGCGCGGTCGGCGGCCAGCTCGACACCGTGGCCGACCCGATCACCGGGCGGCTGGTGCCGCCCCGGGACCCCGACGCGCTGGCCCGCGCGGTCGGTGAACTGCTCGCCGACCCCGCGCAGCGGACGGCGTGCGGCGCGGCCGGCCGGCGCAGGGTGCTGAGCCGGTACGGCTGGGCGCGGGTCGCCGCGGCCACCGAGAAGGAGTACGCAGCGGTACTCGCCGCCCGGCCCGCCGTGACGGGCGTGGCCTGACCCGGTCCACCGGTCCACCGGTACGACGAAGTCCGAAGGAGGTGTGGGCCCCGCCGCCGTTCCGCGGCAACACGGAACGCGGTACGCCCGAACGCCATGACCGATCCCCTCGCTCCCCCCACCCTCGAAGCGGCGCACGAGCACTGCCGGGCGCTGCAGGACGCGCTCGACCGGCTCCGGCGCCACCATCTGGACCGGATCGCGGAATGGGGCGCCCACCTCGCGGCCGTCCTGCCCGTGGGCGGCCGTCTGCTCGCCGCCGGCAACGGTGGCAGCGCGGCGCAGGCCCAGCACCTCACCGCCGAGCTGGTCGGCCGCTACCAGCGGGAACGGCCCGCGTTCTCGGCCATCTCGCTGCACGCCGAGACGTCCAGTGTGACGGCCATCGGCAACGACTACGGGTTCGACCAGGTGTACGCCAGGCAGGTCGCCGCCCACGGCCGTCCCGGTGACGTCCTGATGCTGCTGTCCACGTCGGGGAAGAGCGCCAACCTGATCGCGGCGGCCATGACCGCGCGGCAGGCCGGGCTCAGGGTGTGGGCGCTGACCGGTCCACGGCCCAACCCCCTGGCAGAGGCAGCCGACGAGGCGTGCTGTGTCGACGCCGGTTCGACCGCGACCGTGCAGGAGGCCCACCTCGTGGCCGTCCACCTGCTGTGCGAGTTCTTCGACGCGGCGGTCACCGCCGGAGCGGCGGGGGCGAGCACGGCGGGGCGGCCCACTCGAGCGGCGGGCGCGTCGGCGCCGGTCGCGGCCCGGCGGAGGATGTCATGAGCGAGTACAAGCCCCTGGTGGTCGTGGGCGACGTCCTGCTGGACGAGGACATCGAGGGCGTGTCCACCCGGCTGGCGCCGGACGCCCCCGCCCCGGTCGTCGACGTCACCGGTGACCAGCGCCGCCCCGGCGGGGCCGGGCTGGCCGCCGCGCTCGCCACACGCGGCGGGCGGGACGTGGTGCTGGTGACCGCGCTGGGCGACGACCCGGCCAGCGAGGCGGTACGGCGCTCGCTGCGCGGCCGGGTCCGACTGGTGGAGCTGCCCCTGAACGGCACCCTGCCGGTGAAGACCCGGGTGCTCGCCAGTGGCCGCCCCCTGGTGCGGATCGACCGCGGCGGCGGCGACCCGGGAGAGCCGGACGCGGCGGTGCGGGACACCCTCGCGCAGGCCCACGCCGTACTGGTCGCCGACTACGGGCGGCACACCGCGAGCGCGGTACGCGCGCACCTGGCGGCCGTGGCACCCAAGGTACCCGTCGTGTGGGACCCGCACCTCAAGGGCGACACGCCGGTGCCGGGCTCGCGGATCGTCACGCCGAACGCCGCCGAGGCCATGGCCCTGTGCCGCGGCGACGGCGACTCGCTGCGCGCGTTCGCGGAGCGGGGCGCCGACCTGGCGGAACGCTGGCGGGTGGCGACCGTGGCCGTCACCCTCGGCGAGCGGGGCGTGCTGCTGACCCGGCCCGGCGCCGCCACCCCGATGCTGATCCCGGCACCGTACCGGGCGCAGGGCGACGCGTGCGGTGCCGGTGACTGCTTCGCCGCCGCGACGGCCGCCGCGCTGGCGGACGGAGCCCTGCCGGAGGAGGCGGTGCAGCGGGCGGTGGCCGAGGCGGCGGCGTTCGTCGCGGCGGGCGGCGCGGGCAACCCGTCGCTGTGGCGTACGCCGCCGTCGACCGCGCGCCGCGAGATGCCGGAGGCCGACCCGTTCGTGCTGGCGGAGCAGGTGCGCGCGCGGGGTGGGACGGTGGTCGCGACGGGCGGCTGCTTCGACCTGTTGCACGCGGGCCATGTGGGTCTGCTGGAGAGCGCCCGCCGGATCGGCGACTGCCTCATCGTGTGCGTGAACTCCGACGAGTCCGTCGAGCGGCTGAAGGGCCCCGGCCGGCCCCTGAACCCGCTGCCCGACCGGGTGCGGGTGCTCGCGGGCCTCGGCAGCGTCGACGCGGTCGCCGTCTTCGACGGGGACACGCCCTCGGAGCTGCTGAGCCGGCTGCGGCCGGACGTGTGGGTGAAGGGCGGCGACTACTCCGCGGAGGACCTGCCGGAGGCGGAGGTGCTGCGCGGCTGGGGCGGCCAGGCGGTGGTGCTGCCGTACCTCGACGGCCGCTCCACCACGCTGCTGGCCCGCCGCGCGGCGGAAGCCGCGGCCCCTGTCCGCCCCCCGGGGCG